>JBITAF010000068.1:0-64194 GCA_044440025.1 Phycisphaerales bacterium JB060
CGGATTCGAGGATATTCTGACGGTCGTCGTCGGTGATCTCCAGGCTGTCCTTGCTCATGACCTCATGCACCGAAACCTCAGCCCCGCTCAGCCGGAAGCGATCAAGCTTCCGGCGGACGATCGAGCGGTGGTTGGCCAGCGTGCCGGTGTACTCGTCGTAGGTCTTCTCGATCGTGCCGCCGGTGGTCAGGACGGCGATGCGGCGCTCGGTGGGCAGGGGTGGAAGGGGCGTCTTGGGGGCCATGGCGGGTTATAGGCTGCCGGATCCGACCGGCTGGCGCATCGGTGTCGTGGACACACAGGAGACCTCCCCATGGCCCACCGAACACCAACCACGATTGCCCGCACCGCTCACGCCAAGCCCGGCCATGACAAGCCCGTGGTGCACCCAGGCGGCATCTTCCCGCTGGTCTTCAGCGTCTAGCGATCAACCGCAGCCCGCGTCGAACTCGTTCTGGAACGGCAGGAAGTCGAAGATTGTGAGCATGCCATCGCCGTCAAAGTCGGCCCGCAGGCTACCGGCCTCGAACAGATTGAAGAACGCCAGGAAGTCGTAGACCGTCAGCTCGCCGTCGCCGTCCAAGTCTGCGGGACACTCGGCGGGCCGGCAGCGGTTGAGGAGGACGGTAACCTCGACGCCCCTTCGGTCGAAGGTGCGCTCGGTGGATACGACGTCGTTCGTTCCATCGCCGTCCATGTCGGCGACCACGATCCTGGACGACACTCGAAAATCGGCGAGGATCGCCTGGGGCGGTGCGAACGTACCATCGCCGTTGTTCAGCATGACAGACGTCCGGCCCTCATCCAACGGCAGGACGATGTCCGGGGCGTCGTCGCCATTGATATCGCCAATCGCGCCGACCTGGGAGATAGTGGCAGAGGCTGCCGAATCAATCGGATACCGGCGATCGACCGTGAACCCTCCAACTCCATCGGCCAGGGCGACAGCGACCTCGTTGTAGCCGAACACCACCAGGTCGCTCAGGCCATCGCCGTTCACATCACCGCTCGCCAGCGTCTCCATGTCTTCGGCTTCCACGACGAGGATCGGTTCGTCCAGCGTTCCTGTCCCATCGTTCCGCAGGAGCATGACGCCGCGATAGTCCAGGACGAGCACATCGAGCGAGCCGTCACCACCGGCATCCTCGAGCATCAAATCGCGGCCTCCGAACGGGTTGACGACGTTGGTGTGTTCGGCGAGCCCGCCCGCACCATCGCCCAGCAAAACGTAGATCCGACGCCCGTCGCCAGCAACGGCGTCGACCAAACCATCGCCGTTCATGTCTCCCGCCGCGACGAACTCGCCGTCAACCCGAACTTCTGGGCCCACTTCGAACGTGCGATCCCCGCGGTTCAGCAGCACCTGGACCGCCGCGGCCTCTTCGCCCGCGAGGATATCGATGAATCCATCGCCGTTGAAGTCCGCATATGCCAGCGACGATCGATCGCTGCGCTCATCGATTCGCGGGCCGGGAACGTAGCCCCCGGTCGGTTCGGCGAAGTATGTCCGCGGCCAGCCGGAATCGGGGGCGGCAACCACGAAGTCCCTCAACCCGTCGTCGTCCAGGTCGGCCACGATCAGGTCGCTTGCGGGAGCATCGCGGATGTCGACTGGCTCGCGGTGCGGCGAAGCCAGGGTGCCGTCGCCCCGGTTGGCCAGCACGCTGCCCATGCCCTCCCGGTTTCGCACCGTCACGGCATCTGTGTCCCCGTCCGCATCGGTGTCGCCCAAGGCAAGCCCGATGGTCTCACCAATGGCTGGCCTGCTCGGGAAGTTCGCCGCGTAACGACCGGCGGATGCGACGGTGCCATCGCCTTGATTCAGCACGACATGGACCCCGTCGAACTCGACCGCGACGACGTCAGGATCGCCATCGCCGTCCATGTCGCGAAGGGCGAATCGGTGCCCCAGCCCCCGAACCGGCGTGAACGAAGCTTCGAACGTCGCGTCGCCGCGGTTGAGCAGAACCGCAATGCCCTCGTCCGCCGGCAAGCCCGGCGAAGCAACGCCAACGAGATCGGGATCCCCGTCTCCATCCATGTCGGCAACGCCCACGCTGATGATCGTGGTCGGAGCGGGAATCGCACGCAGCGGCCCGAACTCGCCGTCGCCGTTGTTCGCAAACACAAGGATGCGGCCGTCACTGGCCGTCGCGAGGTCGAGATCGCCATCGCCATCGAAGTCGCCCAGTTCCGAGAAGAAGAGGTAGTCATCGGCAGAGAAGCGTTGCGGGGCGCCCAGCGTGCCGTCGCCGGCGTTCTTCAGCACGTCAAAACCCATCACGCCAAGACTGTTCACGACGACATCCAGATCGCCATCGCCGTCCAGGTCGCCAAGCGCCAGGGACGACGCTTCTCCCCCCGCGTCGTAGCGCTGCCGCTCGGCCAGCGTTCCATCGCCGTTGCCCAGCAGCACGCTTATCTCGCCGTCTTCCCGGCTGGCGGCAACCACGTCGACTAGGCCGTCGCCGTTCATGTCACCCAGCACGACCGGCACGGGGTCGGTGCCGCCCGGGTACGACACCGCCGGGCCGAAATACCCAGCGCCATCGCCCAGCAGGACCCCGATCGTGTCGGAGCCCGCCTCCGGGATGACCGCATCGAGCACGCCGTCGCCGTTGAGATCGCCCAGCGCCACATCCCTGGCCAGCATCGGGGCCTCGAAGAACGTGGGTTTATCAAACGATGCGGCGGGATCGCAGACCTGCCCCGCCGCCACCGAGCCAACACTGACAACAAGAGCCGAAGCCCCGCACGTAACCCTTCGATTCACGGGATCTCCCCTTACGCCCCCGTCAAGAGCCCAAAAACCGGCCGCACGCCCGCCGTGTGGCCGTCCCTGGTACCTGCAGGCGGCAAGAAGGTTGCACCCTACGCGCACCCCGCATCGAACTCGTTCTGGAAGGTCAGGAAGTCGAAGATCGTGAGCGACCCGTCGCCGTCGAAGTCGGCCGCTAGGTCGCCCGCGTCGAAGGCGTTCTGGAACGCCAGGAAATCAAAGATCGTCAGTGCGCCATCGCCGTTGAAATCGGCCCTGCAGGTCTGCTGCACACCCCAGCGCGCGATGCCCGATGAGGCCACCCCGTCCACGCCGGTGAAGTCTCCCACGGCGAAGACGGCCGGGCCGGAGCCATCGTCGTGCGCGGCCAGATCCCACACCTCGCCGCGCACGACGGCGGTCACCCCACCCGCGCCATCGCCCAGCGACCGCCAGGAGACGCCGTCCCACCGGGCAATCGACCGCGCGGGTTCGCCGCCGGCAAGCTCGAACTGCCCACCCGCGTAGAGCATCGGCCCCTCGCCCGCGTCAGCCACCAGCAGCGTGCTGACGCGCGGGAAGCCGCTCGAGAGCCCCAGGCCGAAGGGCGACCATGACGACCCATCCCACCGGGCGATGCGTTCGGCCGGGGCCGACCCGGTGTGCCTGAACGATCCACCCGCGTACAAGGCCGGGCCGGAACCATCATCGAAGGACGCCAGGGCGAGCACGCGGTCCTCGAAGCCCGCGTCGGTCGTCTGCCAGGTGTTGCCGTCCCACTTGAAGACGTGATGCACCCCCGCGCTACCGCTGCCGGTGCTGGCGGCGGCGTAGAGGGCCGGGCCCGTGCCGTCGTCGTGCAACGCGAGCGCGGCTACACCATCATGGATGCCCGAGCCCAGGGGGCGGAAGCGCTCGCCATCCCATCGCGCGACACCATTGAGACCAACACCATCGGAGGCCGTGAACCCCCCACCCACGTACAGGCCGGGCTCGAGACCGGGCGCATCGATCGCGAGCAACGCGGCGACCCCGCCATCGAGCCCCGGTCCGACAGCCGACCATTCGGTGCCATTCCACCGCGCGATGTAGTCGGCCGGCGCGCCGCGGTCCACGGTCATGCCCCCACCCACAAAGAGCGCCGGCCCGGAGCCATCATCGAACGGGGCCATCGCGCTCACGTAGTGCGACAGCCGCGACGTGTCCCCGATGCCGCCGGCCAGCGGCGACCAGCCGGCCCCGTCCCACCGCGCGATGCCGTTCATCTCCACACCGTTGATGTACTCGAAGTCGCCAGCAACGAACAGGGCCGGACCATCCCCCTCGTCGAAGGTAGCCACCGCCGATGCCTCGCGAGGCAGGCCCTGCCCGCCCCGGACGCCCAGTGGCGACCACGCCGAGCCGTTCCAGCGGGCCAGGTTGTTCGCCGGTTCGCCGCCGGCGGTACCAAAGTAGCCGCCCGCGACAACCTCATCGCCCCCGCCTGAATTGAAGACCACCGCCGTGCGTGCCGATCGCGTGGTGCTCGTGCCGCCGAGGCCATCGCCCAGGGCCGACCAGCGCACGCCGTCCCACTGCGCGATGCCATGGGCCGGAACGCCGCCGGCCTCGTTGAACTGCCCGCCCACCAGCAGCACCGGGCCGTCGCCGGCGTCGACCACGTCGAGCATGTGCACCGGGTCGTCCCAGCCCGACACGCCCTCGCCCAGCGGGCCGGCCACGGGGTGCCACCGCGAGCCGTCCCACCGCACCAGATTGCTGGCGAGCACGCCGCTGGCCACCGCGAACGAGCCGCCGGCGTACAACTGCCCGTCATAACTGGCGAGCCTGGAGATCGGGCCGTTCGTGCCAAGGTAGACCCGCGACCACGCCGTCCCATCCCACCGGGCGATGTTGTTCACAGGCTCGCCACCGGCTGTGTCAAAGTTTCCGCCAACGTACAGAGCCGGGCCCGACCCGTCGTCGTGCACCGCCAGCGACTCGACCCGACCGCCCTGCACGCCCGGCGTGCCATCGGGGCCGACAAGCGGCGACCACGACGTGCCATCCCAGCGCGCCACGCCGTTCACAGCAACGGGCCGGCCTTCGACCGTCACCGCGCCGATCAGCCCGCCCGCGTAGAGCGCCGGACCGCGTCCATCGTCGAACACGGCCAGGGCGTTGATGATGCTGCCCGACCCACCAAGCACACCATCACCTAACGTCGACCACGCGTCGCCGTCCCACCGGGCGATGTTGAGCGCGGGCAGCCCCGCCGCGCCATCGAAGGTGCCCGCGATGTAGAGCGCCCGACCCGACCCGTCGTCGAACACCTCGAGCGCACGCACCGAGGGCCTGAAGCCGTCGATGCCATCGCCCAGCGCCGACCACGCCTGGCCATCAAAGCGAGCGACGGCCCGAGCCGCAGTGTCGCCCGCGATGGTGAAGAAGCCGCCCACGTACAGCGCCTCACCGTGGCCATCGTCCCACACCACCGCGTCCCACACCGGCGTGTCGGTGCCGCGGAGCGAGAACACGCCCTCGGCCCATTGCGGCTGGGCCTGCTTCGCAAACGCGACACCCGCAAACCAGACAGCTCCCACACACGCGATCAACCAAGTCAGCTTCATGGCATGCCTCCCGCTTCAGTCTCTGCGCAGCATACCACGGCTCGGAGCGATCCGAGCCGCGAATTTGCGTGCTATTTTGTGGCCGGCGGTCGTGCGGTCAGCAGCCCGCGTCAAACTCATTCTGGAACGCCAGAAAATCGAAGATCGTCAGCGCACCATCGCCATCAAAGTCGGCCGCCAGATCCCCCGCGTCGAAGGCGTTCTGGAAGGCCAGGAAGTCGAAGATCGTAAGCTCGCCGTCGCCGTCGAAGTCGGCGCGGCAGGGCGATTCGAGCGGGCCCAGCCACGCGGCCCCGCCCGTGGCGTTGCTGTCGGTGTAGGGGTTGGTGAACGCGACCCAGTCGCCGCCGGGCCCCTGGGAGAGGTCGTACGCGAACGCCGGCACGCCGTCGGCCCCGCGCGTCGACAGGATGTACACCGTGTTGTCGCCGATCGCCATGGCCCGGCCCTGCGTGTTATCCGCGGGGAAGGGATCGGCAACCTTGGTCATGGCCTGCGCGTCGACGTCGATGGCCCACAGGCCCGTGTCGCCGTACTCGGTGTAGCCATAGAGCAGCCCGTCGGCGGCGTTGTAGTCCAGCGCAAAGAAGCGGAAGCTCGTGCCGGTATGGATGTCGTACGCGAGCTCGGTCTCGCCCGTGGCCGGGTCGATGCTGTAGATGCCCTTGGTGCTCGAAAAGTTCGAGTAGCCATACAGCGTCGCGCCGTCGTACGCCAGGGCGTGGATGTCGCGATCGATGGTCGCCAGCCGGGTGGGCGAACCCGAGAAGTCATGCTCGTACAGCACGGTGGTGAACGCGCCGTTGCAGAGGTACACCCCGCCGTCGCCCTTGCCCGCCGCCGCGCTCACGTCGACGCCAACGCCGGGCGTCCAGGACACGCCCGGGAAGCCGGCCAGGTCGGAGGTGTACGTGGGGGGCGAGCCCCCCTCGAGCCCGACAAAGATCTGGGCGTGGGCCGATGCCCCCGCCACGCCCCACGCCAAGCCAACAACAATCATTCCGTTCCGCATGCTGCACGCACCCTCTCTTGATTGAATGAAACAGGACGCCGCCGCACGAAGCGAGGGCGCCCTGAGTATAGATCGAATCGGTTGTCGCGTTACGAGCAGCCGGCGGCGAACTCGTTCTGGAACGCAAGGAAATCAAAGATCGTCAACTCGCCGTCGCCGTCGAAATCGGCGGCCATGTCGCCCGAAGCAAACGCGTTCTGGAACGCGAGGAAGTCGAAGATATCCAGCGTGCCGCTGCCGTCAAAGTCGGCCCGGCAGTCCACGCCGCGGCTGAGCTCGTCGGCGGTCACGGCGCGCTTCACGCCGTCAAGCCCGCGGATGCTCATGATCAGCCCCGCGCCGCCGCCGCGCTCGAAGAACTCGACGGTAAGCTCGTGGGTGCCCGCCTGGAGGGCCACCTCGGTGCCAACCTCCTGCATCGGGTGCAGCCCGTCGTTGTTGACGATCTCGTCGTCGCCCAGGTACAGCTTGCTGCCGTCATCCGAGTTGGTGTACAGCGTGTACAGGCCCGTCTGGGGGATGTCAATGTACCCGGTGAACACCGCGCCAACGTCGTCGGCCCGACCACTGGTGATGAACTCGCCCGTGGTCGACGCGAAGTCGATCGAACTCACCACGTCGCTGGCATATGGCGTCAGCGTGTCGAAGTCCGGCAGGAGGTCGCCGGTGGTGTACTCGTAGTAGTCCACGTCCATGCCCGGCTGGGTGATCGTGGGGTTCTCGGGTGCGCGGAAGCTATCTGGATCGAGCACGTCAATGGTCACCGTGGCCTGGGCCGTGTCGTCGCCGTTGGTGATGACGTAGTCGAATGTGTCCTCCCCAAAGCGACCAGCCGGTGCGGTGTAGATCAGCTCGTCGCGTCCCTCCGGCCCGGTACCCGAGCTCAGGGAGATCGTGCCCCCCAGCGCGCTGGCCCCGTCGAAGCTCTCGATCGTCAGGTCACCCCCACCGGGCTCAAAGTCATTGGCCGTCACGTCCAGCGTGGCCATCTCGCCGGCGATAACGGCGTAGGTGTCATCGATCGCCAGCGGCTCGCCAGTGCCCGCCCCCGCCGCGGCCGCCACCGCGGCGAACGCGTTCGTGCGACCGTGGCTGAAGATCGGATCGAACCCCGGTGCACCGATGTCGTCGGCCGTGTCGTACAGGATGGACTGAAGCACGTCGGGCGTGGCCGTGGGCGCCACGCTCCACATCAGGCTCACGACGCCGTTGGTCACCGGGGTGGCCATGCTCGTGCCGCTGTAGAAGTCGTACCCGCCACCCAGCACAGGGCTCAAGATATCAACACCCGGCGTGAAGATGTCCACGCCGCGGCCGTAGCTCGAGAAGCCGGCCTTCACGTCGCCGCGGTCGCTGGCGCCCACGACGATCGTGTCCTCCCACGAGAAGCCGCTGTGGTTCTGGTTGAAGTTGTCCGCCGCGTAGAGCAGCAGCCCGCCCACGCTCTTGATGTACGTGCCCGAGTCGCCCACGGCCGGGGTCTCGACACCCGTCCACGAGCAGCTCGAGGTCTTCGCACCGTTCTCGATGGCCCACTCGGCGCCGTGAAGGATCGCGTCAAACGTCGCGCTGCCTGCGCCGCCAGCCGAGGCCGTCGGGGCGCGAACGCCCATGATCCGCAGATCCCAGCCCGCGCCGGCCACGCCAACGCCGTTATCACCAATTGCCGCACCACAACCGGCCACGTGCGTGCCGTGCCCGTGCTGATCGCGCACCACGCCACCGTCGCTCTCGCGAATCCGATCGCCCGAGTTATACCCCTCGACAAGCGCGTCGGCCAGATCCTCATGGGTCAGCATCGTGCCCGTGTCCACGAACGCCGCGATCACCGCAGGCGAGCCCGTCGTGATATCCCACGCCTGCGACGAGGAGATCACCGGATGGTGCCACTGCTGGTCATACCTCGGGTCGTTGGGCTCCTGCATCGTGTACACGACCCAGTTGGGGTGCGCGAATCGGTAGTCGTCGGTCCCGCCCAGCCATGCGCCCATCGAAGACTCGTCCATCCCGTCAGGGATCGAGAGCGTGTAGCGGTCCGGGCCGCGATCGCGACGGACCACGAACGGCTCGATCCGAGCCTCGGCCGCACGACGACGCGCGACGGCCTGGTCGTACGTCAGCCCAGCACGCTGCCAGTCGACAATGCGCTTGGGAGCTACCAGCATCTGCCCGCTGAACGTGCGGTTGCCTGCGGTCTCAACGAACGGGCCGAAGTACTCGGTGCCAACGCCGATGGCGTCGTCGGCCATCGCCGGACTGGCAAGACCAACCGAAAGAATGATCGAAAGAGCGCCGGCGATCGACCGACCCGAAACGTGCTGATAACCCATGCTGAACTCCCCTGTTCACTTGGAAATGTTTGTCAGCCCGCGCACCGGGCAGGCGGCGCAGGCCGATGGCGATCTATACGAACGAAAAGACAACCCGGACGGCATCCGGGCAACAATCCGTACATATCTCAGTAGCCTTCAATGCCGGGCAGCGTTAGCAAGACGTCCGATAGGAATCGATCGCACGCAAAACCTTCGGGTTAACCCCTTCTAAAGCCCCGGATACCCGTCAGTGATGATCGCGATACCCGCCGCTCGGGTCGCCTACTTCCAGCACGCTCAGCGAGTTCACCACACGCGCCACGCCCAGCGGCCGCCCCGCCACCAGCAGCACCTGATCGCCCGTCTCAGCCCAGCAGTGCTCAAGCAGGTACCCCTCGACGGTGTCGGTCCAGTCGGCCAGGCGTCCGCTCTCGGGCGGCTGCTCTAGCACGGGCCACACCCCGCGCAGCAGCGCCATCCGCCGCGTGGCCGCCGGATCGCTCGACCACGCCAGGATCGGAATATCAAAGTCGTTCTGGCTCAGGTATCGGGCCGTCCCGCCCAGCTGGCTCCAGCACACGATCACCTTGGCCTGCAGGTCCTCGGCCAGGTGCCACGCGCCGTGCGCCAGCGCCGCCGTGCGGTACCGCGTCTGCTTCAGGCGCAGCGGCGGGGTGGCCTTGCCCTCGGCCTTGGCCAGCGCACATTCGGTGGCGCGCGCGATGCGCGACATCATCTCCACCACCAGCGCCGGGTGCTTGCCCACCGCCGTCTCGCCCGAGAGCATCACCGCACCCGCGCGATCGAAGATCGCGTTGGACACGTCGCTTGCCTCGGCCCTGGTGGGGATCGAACTCTCGATCATCGTCTCGAGCATCTGCGTCGCCACGATGCAAGGCTTGCCCCAGTCGTTGGCCGCCTTGATGATCCGCTTCTGCGCAGGGGGAACCTCGGGAATGTCCATCTCGACACCCAGGTCACCACGCGCCACCATGATCGCGTCGCTTACCTCGGCGATCTCATCGATGCACGCCAGTGCCTGGGGCTTCTCGATCTTCGCGATGATCGGGATCGGCTCGCGATCGGGCGCCTCGGCCACGATCAGGTCACGCAGTTCCTCAATCTCTTTGGCGCTGCGAACAAACGACAACGCCAGATAGTCCAGCTCCTGCGCCACGGCCCACTTCACCAGCTCGCGGTCGCGTTCGGTCAGCGCGGGCACCCGCATGTCGGTCTCAGGAAGATTGATACCCTTGCGCGTCGTCACCTTCCCGCCCATCGTCACCACGCAACGAAAGGCGTTGCCGTCCGGCTCGGCCCCCACCGCCAGCATGCGGATGGCCCCGTCGTTGATCAGCACACGCTGGCCAGGCTGCACCTCGTCAACAAGGTCGCCGTAGGTCAGCGGCAGGGCCGGCACGATCTCGCAGCGATCCCCGTCGAGCTCCTCACGGATCTCGGCGACCCCGATCGAGCGATCCAGCAGCACGTGCTGGCCGGGTCGAAGGTCGATGCCACCGCCCTCGTCGATGTCCGGCACAGTGCCCACGCGGATCTTCGGGCCCGGCAGGTCGCCCAAGACACCCACGCACACACCCTTGGCCGCCGCGGCCTTGCGAATGGTCTCGAGTCGGGCCTTGTGCTCGTCGGTCGTGCCGTGGGAGAAGTTCAGGCGGAACACGCTCGCGCCAGCGTCGATGAGCCGCTCGAGCATGGCCTGGCTCTCCGAGGCCGGGCCGATGGTGGCCACGATCTTGGTCAGCGCGGGCAGCTCGGTGCGCGGTCCGGCGTGCTCGTGGGTGCGGGCGGTGTGGGTCAGGGGGCTATGGGCCATGGGTGATTGGTCGAGCTGGGTTGGCACGGATTCTGTCCTTCCGATAAGTCAGTCGGGCTGGGAGCGAGCCTCGAGCTCCACCACCTCCTTATATCGGTCACGGAAGAACCGGGTATAGGCGATTCTGGCCTCGGCTGCAGCCTCGGCATCACGCCATACGTCGCGAACCGCGTCGTAGTGCTCCTCGCTGAACAGCAGCGCCCGGCTCTGCCCGTCCACACCCACCACCGCCTGCGTCGGGAAGGCGTAGAACGCCGCCTCGGCCCGCGCCAGCACGGACGTCCATGCCGGATCCTCGGCCGCACGCTCGCGCAGGCGCCACAGGGCCGCCCAGGCCTCCTGCAGCTCTTCGTCGCTATCGACGCCGAAGGCCCCCATCATCACCGGGATGGCCGACCGCCACCCGCGTGAAGGCACATCCGCCGCGGCGGCAAACGGGTCCACGCGATCGATAAACCGATCCGCGTGCTGCTCGTACATCACGCGACGCACAGGCGCACGCCGAAGCTCGTACTGGACCGGCCCGGTCGGCTCGGGCCCGGCTTGCTCGGGGTTGGCCGAAAACTGCCAAAGGCTCTGCGCCTGCTCGGTCATGCAGAACTCAACAAACCTTCGCGCCAGTTCCGGGCTCGGCCCGCCCCGCAACATCGAGATCGGGTCCGCATCGATATACACCGCCCCCACGGGGTCGATGTATCCCACGCGGCTGGCCTCGGGCGGCGCGCCCGGCGACGTCACCGCCTGCGCTTGCGTGCGCCCATAGAAGTCGATCGCCAGCCCGGCCATCGCCTCCCCGGCAGCAATGTCCAGCGGCGGCTTGGTGGCGGCGCTGGTGAAGTACCGCGTGTTCGCGGCCATCTCGCGAAGGATGCGCCAGCCCTCGTCCCAGCCGTAAGCATTGAGAATCGAATCGAACGTCGTCGTGATCGACCCGCTCTGCCGGGGGTCGGCCAGCGCTACCAGGCCCATCAGCCGCGGGTCGGTCAGGTCCGTGAAGCTCGTGGGCGTGTCCATGCCCGCCCGGGCGTACAGGTCCTTGTTGAAGATAATGCCAAAGCCCGAGAGCGCCGTGCCGATCCAGTACTGGTCGGGCTCATACAGCAACTGGTTGCCGATCTTGTTCTCGCCAAACCACGCGTCCATCCGGTCCTGCGAGAAGCCCGCCGGCACGCTGATGGGCACCTGCACGCCCTGCCCGTCGATCTCGGCGACGAACCCGCGCCGCATCTGCGTGTGCTCGTAGCTGCCCCCGCCGAAGAGCAGGTCGTAGCCCATGCGTCCCGGCTCGATGATCACCTCGCCGTCGACCAGCTCGTACTCACCATTGCGGATCGCCGCCCGGTACTGGTCGATCAGCAGGCGGCGTATCTCGCTGGTGCCGCCGGGGGCCCGCCAGTCGATGGTGACGGGCTGGCCGAAGTTCGCCTCATGCCATCGCGAGAACGCCCGCTCGTACTCGAAGCGGATCTGCTCGGTATGGGGCGTGATGATGACCAGGGCGGGGCCTTCGCCCGCCGGCTGCGACCCGCCCTTGGGCCGAACCAGCCAAGGCAGGACCAGCAACCCCACCAGCAGCACGCCCAGAATACCCGCCGTCCATCGCATGGGGGCAGTCTACGCTCAGGCGATGACCAGCCCCTCTCGCCCAATGCCCGACAATACCACACCGGCCGCCATCATCACCGGCGGCACGGCCGGCATCGGCCTGGCCACCGCCCGAGACCTCATCGGCCGGGGCTGGCGCGTGCTCATCGTCGGGCGAGACCCCAAGCGCCTGGGCGAGGCCCTGGACGACCTGGGCGGAAAGGCCCGTGGAACCAGCGCCGACGTAGGCAAGCCCGATGGCCCGGGCGCCATCATCGCCGCATGCATGAAAGCATTCGGCCGCATCGACGCGCTCATCAACAATGCCGGCATCGCGCCCCTGGTGCCCCTGGCCCAGCACACACCCGGGCTCATCGACCAGTGTTTCGCTACCAACGCCATCGGGCCGGCCAAGCTCATCCTGGCGGCCTGGCCACACCTCTCGACCACCAAGGGTCGCATCGTTAACGTATCGTCCATGGCCACGCGCGATCCGTATCCCGGCTTCTTCGGCTATGCGGCCAGCAAGGCGGGCGTCGAGCTCATGGTCAAGAGCATCGCCAACGAGGGCAAGGCCGCCGGTGTGCGCGGCTTCGCGGTGGCCCCGGGCGCCACCGAGACCGACATGTTCCGCAGCATCTTCGACGAGTCGGCGGTCCCCAGGAAGGACGTGCTCGACCCCGCCACCGTCGCCGCTCTCATCGCCGACTGCGCTACCGGCCAGCGTGATGAGGACAACGGCAAGGCCATCGAGATCACCCCGGGCGGCTGAGCCATGACGCCATCCCCGCTCCTGCCCATGCTGGGTCTTGCAGAGCCTGGGGCCATTGCCGGTCTGCTGCTGGTGCTCGGGCTGCTGATGACCCTGAGCCTCGTTTTCGCCCGAGCACTGCGCCGCTTCGGTGTGCCCATCGTCCTGGGATTCATGCTCCTGGGCATGCTGGGCGGCTCCGAAGGCCTGGGCGGCATCGAGTTCGACAACCACCAGTTCGCTCTGCGCGCCGGCATGGTCGCGCTCATCCTCATCCTCTTCGATGGCGGGCTGAACTCATCCATCGGCGCCATCCGCAAGGGCATCGCCCCCGCCAGCGTACTGGCAACCGTGGGGGTCGCGGGCACCGCGGGCGTCATGGCCCTGGTCGGCCGGGCACTGGGCCTGAGCTGGCAGGAGGCCGTCCTCGTGGGCGCCATCGTCAGCTCGACCGACGCCGCCGCCGTGTTCGCCGTGCTGCGCGGCGGCCGCCTGCGTGTGAAGGAGAACGTCCGCACCACGCTCGAGGTCGAGTCGTGCGTCAACGACCCAACCGCCGTCATCCTCACCGTCGCCGTCGTCGAAACGCTGGCCGCCACCGATCCGCCAGGCTGGTCGCTGCTCTTCGAGATCCCCCTCCAGCTACTCATCGGCGCCTTGTTCGGCCTGCTCACCGGCTGGCTGACTCGCCTCGCGCTCACGCGCATCCGATTTACCACCAGCGGGCTGCACCCGGTGCTCACCCTGGCCAGCGCGTTCATCGCATTCGGCGGCGCGACGCTCATCCACGGATCGGGCTTCCTTGCGGTCTTTACCGCTGCCGTCGTGCTGGGCATCGGCTCGCCACCTTACCGCGCGGGGCTGCGACGCGTGCATGACGCCATGGCCTGGCTCAGCCAGGTGGGCATGTTCGTCATGCTCGGGCTGCTCGTCTTTCCAAGCCAGCTCATGCCCATCATCGGCGTCGGGCTCACACTGGGCCTGGCATTGGCCGTCCTCGCCCGGCCCGCCGTTGTGTGGCTCTGCCTGCTGCCCTTCAAGTTCACCCACACCGAACGGTTCTACGTCTCGTGGGTGGGTATCCGTGGGGCCGTCCCGATCATCCTTGCCAGCTTCCCGGTCATCGCCGGGCTTGAAAACGCCCAGGGCGTCTTCCACCTGGTGTTCTTCATCGTCGTGGTCAGCGCCATCATCCCGGGCGCCACGATCGTGCCCCTCACAAAGTGGCTCAAGCTCAACAGCCCCGAGCCACCCGAGCCCGCCGCCGCCCTCGAGGTCCACTCGCTGGGCCGACTCAATGGCCGATTCCACGTCTATCACGTCCACCCCACCGTGGCCGCCTGCGGCGCAACCCTCTCCCAGGTGCGGTTCCCAGACGAGGCATCGGTCGCTCTCATCGTCCGCGGAGAGCAACTCGTTCCCGCCCGCGGCAACACCCGCATCGAGGCGGGCGACTTCGTCTACGTGTTCTGCAGAGAAGGCGACGAGCCGGCCATCGGCCTCATGCTCGGCTCACCCCTGGGCTCGGCCTGAGCCCTACTCGAACCGCAGCACCACCGTCCGCCGCCCGGTGGAGATAAGCCCGTACCCATCGACCAGCCGAACCTCCCGTGGCGGCTCGGGAAGCAGCACCGACCGCGTGCCGGTGACCTTCGCCGACGTGGTATCGACCGTTGAGATGATGTACTCGCCCTGCCCGCTGTTGATCGAGAAGCTCCGCTGGGGCACAAGCAGCACACGGTTCTCGCCCAGGGCTGGCGGCAGCTTGTCGTCGCTGCGACCGCCGGAGCTACGCAGCGCATCGCGGCCCATCACGTCGCCGGCCGAGTTCAACACCGTCACGCCCCCGGTGGTCAGCACGATGACCCGATCTCCCTGGCGCGCCAGCCGTGGAACCTCACCATCGCCAAGCGAGAGCATCAGCGGCCGGCTGTCGAACACGCCCGTTTCGACCGGGGCCATCGACAGGTCCCCGCGCGACGACATGACCAGCACGGCATCGCCCAGCACCCAACCCAGCGCCGCGTTCAGGGCCGCGTCGTCGCTGCTCTCCCAAATCAACTCGCCCGCCTTATCCCCCTCGCCCACGCCATAGGCCTTCACCGAGCTGTGGGTGCCCATGACGACCGAGCCGTCTTCCACCGCCGCCAGCCAGCGCGGCGGCTCGGGCATGCCAACACGCTCCACCAGCACCGAGCCATCGAGATCGAGGCCCCACAACGCCAGCGACTCGATCGCCCCCGCACGCTCGGCCCCGGGCGCCTCGGTCGAGCCCATCACCCACACCCCATCGCCCGCGACCGCCACATCCATCGCCGTACCGATGCCCGGGCGGCCGGCGTACAGGTTCCGCCCCGTCGCCGCGTCCAGAATCGCCAGCAGCCCATCGCGCCGCGCCACCACGACGTGCTCGCCGTCGCTCGCCACGATCCACCCCATCGGGTCGGCCTGCTGCCCCGTGGCCATCAGCGCCGCGACGTGCGGGCCACGATCGCCAAGATTGGGAACGCGCAGGTCCTCCTCGAACAGCTCGATCATCGGCCCGCTGCTCCACTCCGAACCGTCGAACAGCGACACCGCACGCAGGCCCGGCCCACCCGCGCCCTGCCACACGAACAGCGCCCGCTGGCGGTCCTGGCGGAGCAGCATCGGCGGCTTCGAAGGGTCGAACGCCGACGTCCACACCATCTCCAGCGGGCCCGACGGGTCGGCTTCGAAGGGCTCGCCCTCGATCGGCCCCAGATCCGGAGCCAACGCCCAGACACCCACCAGGTGCCCGGCTTGGAGCACCACGTGCTCTGGCACGCCCATCTCGACGACCGACGACACCGGGGTCATCAGGTTCCAACCATCCAGACGCTGGCTCACCTCCACCGGCCTGGCCCCAAGACGCGGGCCGCGGTCGCGCACCCCAAACCGCTCGGCAAGCACCTCGATGTCTGGAGCATCCAGCGTGTCGATCGGCGAGACAGACTGCAACTGCCGGACCACCCGACCCGCGGCCGCCACGTGATCGCTCTGGGCCAGCACCCGCGCCAGGCTCGACCCCAGTGTCGCGACGTCCAGCCCGCTCACCGGACCCGCGCTCGTACGAACAAGCCGCGCCACGTCCAGCGCCCGACGCCACGACCGGGCCGCCCGCGTGGTGTCGCCCTGCCGCTCGGCGTGCTGGGCAACCGTGCGGTACGCCTCCATCGCCGCCATCGATACCGGAACACGCGTGGCAACGGCCAAGCGAGCCGCGTCGCCCTCGGGGCCATCGGCCGCCTCGGCCAGCGCTTGCCGCGCCGCCGCCTCGTACGGCTCAATGATCCCGTACCCGTGCATCGGCAGCAGCTTCTCGAGCCGACGCGTCGCCAGCACGCCTGCGAGCGTGGCGTCAGGCTCAACCGTCGCCGTGCGCAACGCCACGTCGGCCAACACGTCCAGATACGCCCGGGCCGCCTCGCCCCCGCGCCCCTGCCGATCGCGAAGCTCGGCGATCGTCAGCAGCGAACGCGCACGCCCACCCGCCGTGGGCGCCGCCGCAAGCGACAAACGCGCCATCTCGTCGGCCAAACCGTTATCGCGCGCTTCGGCGCCCTGACCGACCATCCGAAGCGTCATCGAGAGCAGGGCCTCGAACAATCGCGTCCGCTCGGCCCGAGCCCGACGCAGCGCCGCCTCACCCTCGGCCCCAGCCTGCTCGATCACCCGCAGCGCACGCTCGGCGGCCGCCGGCACCGCCTCGGGCACGTTCCGCCGATCGGCCAGCAGCACCAGGCTCACCAGCGAGGCGATGTCGTCCGGATCGTTCTGCAGCCGCTCGGTCAGCGCCATCGCTGCCACGTCGGCGCTCATCACGCTCT
The DNA here is from genome assembly GCA_044440025.1 of Phycisphaerales bacterium JB060. GTDB lineage: Bacteria > Planctomycetota > Phycisphaerae > Phycisphaerales > UBA1924 > JAHCJI01. The sequence goes on from JBITAF010000068.1 coordinate 16,709, forward strand.
CGAGCACGCCCGTATCCACCACCACGAGTTGGTCGCTTAATGGCACGACGCTGCCGGGCCTGGGCAGCGACATCACCGGCCCGTCCACCTCGCCGGTGCTCGGATCCAGCAGCATGGCCCGATCCGAAGAGGGCACCAGCAGGTACTCACCCGCCGCCACCGCGCGACCATCGATGGGCGAGTCAAAACCATCGGCAAGTCGGAGCTTGTCCAGCGTGTCCCCGCCAGATCGCACGTCCCCGGGCTCAAAGAACCATACCGAAGTGCCCCCCACGGCCGCCACGTGCTCACCCACGCCCACCAGATAGTCCGCGTCACCCATCGCCGCCGTCGCCACGCGGCCCACCTCCCGGCCCGTCTGCCGGTCAAGGTGGTACACCATCTCCAGCGAATCGATCAGCACGAGCACCGAATCGTCCATCACCACAGGCGGGCGGACCATCCATGCCCCGGTCGCCGAACGCCGCCGCAACGATGATCCCGCGTCGAAGCGTCGCAGCCAGATGGGCCGGCCGTCGTGCGCGTCCACCGCGGCGACCACGCCCATGGGCTCGAACCAGTACACCACACCCTCGTGTAGTACGCCGCCCGAGCCCACCGTGCGATTCGAGCGGCTCCAGCCCGTGCCCGCGCTGCCAAGCGTGCGCATCCAAGCGGGCTCGCCCGTCAGCGCATCGAGCCCAACCAGCGCGGCGGCCACCTGACGCCCGGACCGGTTGTCCTCCCGCAGGCCGAAGACAACCCGACCCTCGCCCACCACCGGACCACCACGCACGTTCGCCAGCGGGTACCTTGGGTCGATGTTCCGTGTGTCGGTGGCCCATAGCCGCTCGCCACTCTCCAGCGAGACGGCCAGTATACCAGAAGCCAGGTCGGGCGCACTTGCATGGTGCAGCCCCATCGACGCATACGCCGTCCGCGCATCGACCGACACGGTGTTGGGAGACTCGATCGAACGCCACGCCTGCGGCTCGCGCCGCGCGCCCGCCAGGTCACGCTTGGAAGCCTCGTCGTCCAGCAGCGAGGCTCGCCATCGAAGCCGCAGCGAGAACCGATCCCACGCCGACAGCGTCGCGCCGTCGTTGATCAGGATCGTGTCGCCCGCCACCGTGGGAAGCAGCCAGAACGCCCCGCCCTTGGGCTCAATGGGCGGCGGCTCGGGCAGCTTCTCATCCGGCCCGGGTGCCAGGTCGCGATCGATCGCCTGGGACCAGGGCTCCTCGGCCGGAAGGTTCGGCGGCCGCTGGCCTCCCCTCAGCGTGCTCGCGTCGCGACGGGTCACCGTCGCGGGCTTGGGAATCTCCAACTGGGCGAAGTCAGCGGGCTCCAGCCCCGCTTGGCGACGCCACGCCGACGCGCGTGCCCTCACGCCCTCATCGCCAAGCTGCGCCGCCACCAGCGTCAGCAGCTCGGCCGCCTCGGCGTCGCGGTCGGGGTGCTCCTCGAGCTGGGCGAGCACCCGCGCCGCCGACCAGAACCGCGCCAGACCGAACCGCTCGCGCGCCACGAACAACGCCGCCTCATAACCCGCCGGCGTCAGCAGGTAGCTGTGCTCGACCTCAAGGTGTCGCCCCTGGACAATCAGCCGCTGGGCCCGGGCCGAATACTCCAACCGATAGCGGTCCAGTAACGCCGGCTCGGCCAGCAGCCGCGCATGAATCGCGTCGCGCACCGACACGAACAGGTTCTCGTCGTCCTCGCTGGGCACCAGGCGATCCGGTCCGGTCTCTAAAGAAGCCTGAAGCGAGCGCACCGCCTCGGGCTCGTTGCCCGCCCGCAGCAGCGAGGGCAGCGACCGCAGCGTGCTCTGCGCCGCCGTCGAATCATCCACGTAGATGCTGCTGGTCTCGGCCTGCGCCATCGCCCGGCCGGCGAACACCAGCACCGCCAGCCCGGCCGCCGCCGCCAGCCCGCGTGCACGCCGAGTTCCGCAGTGTTCCATCACCGTATGGGACCTCCCAAGCAAGCCGATACGCACGGCAACCCCAGCCTGATCGGCTCAGCCCCGCGTGCGGGCCAGTCTAACCCCCCCAACCCGACCCATTTCGATGCGCCGCCGCCCGCACGCCCTGCACGGGCCCGCCCACCGGCCCGATGTCTCAACTCGCAGGGATGGGGGCCAGCCTGATGACACAATCCGCAGCGGTGACCGCGACGGGGACAGATCGCTTCTCGGACGCCCTCGGCCCGGCCAGTGGCTGGAAACCCCGATGGATCCGCCTTTCTCTTCGTGAGCAGTGGGCAAACCCCACCCTGCGCGCCCGACGGGTCAACCTCTTCCTGCTGGCCATCGTCTTCCTGAGCCTGGCCGACCTCTCCATGACCCTCGACCACATGGTCGGACCGGGCATGTACGAGAGCAACCCCCTGGCACGATTCATCCTGCAATGGGGCACACCCGCGACCCTTGCGATGTTCAAGTGCATGACACTGCTGCTGGGCACATGGCTGCTCTGGCGCACTCGCAAGAGCCTGGCCAGCGAGGTCGGCGCCATCATCTGCATGGCCGTCCTCACCTGGCTCATGTTCCGCTGGAACCACTACAGCAACGAGATGACCGCCCTCACGCCACACCTGGCAGAGATCCAGGTCTACAACGGCGATAGCTGGGTTGCCATCACGTCCGACCCGTGACCGCCCCGCGAGATTCCAGGCACGCCATCCGAGCCGCAACACCCAGCGATACCTGACGCGTGATGATCGAACCGGGCAGACCCATCACCTCCGCGTCGATCTCCACCCCCGGATTGGCCGGCCCAGGGTGCATGACCACCGCACCGGGCTTCAGCAATCTGGCTCGCTCGGCCGTCAGTCCGAACCGCTCGCGATAGGCCGCATCGGCCCCCGCCGTGTCCAGGTCGCTGCCGCCCCGCTCGTGCTGAATACGCAGCGCCATCACCGCGTCTGCCTCCCGAAGCTGCGCCTCGAAAGCGTCGGCGACCGAACCGCCAGCCGAGGCCGCGACGGCCTGATCGACCCCAGGCCCGACCACCAGCACCCGCGCCCCCAGCGCCGCCATGCAGGGCCCGCTCGAGCGCGCCACACGCGACCGCGCCACGTCCCCCACGATCAGCACTGTCAGACCGTCCAGGTCCAGCGAGTCCAGCCGCTTGTGCGCCTCGGCCAGCGCCAGCGTGTCGAGCAAACCCTGTGTGGGGTGCTCACCGTCGCCTGCGCCCGCGTTGAGTACCGGGATGCGGACGGCCTGGGCCACCTCCAGAATGTCATCGGTACGCTTGGCCCGAACCACCAGCCGGCTGACGCCCATGGCCTCCACCGTGCGCGCCGTGTCGGCCAGCGTCTCGCCCTTGCTCAGCGAGCTGCCCCGGTCGGTCAGCTCGACGAACCGCCCCCCCAACCGATGCACCGCCATGGCAAAGCTCAGCCGCGTACGCGTCGAATCCTCGAAGAACAGCAGGCCGATGACCTGCCCGCGCAGCGTCTGCCCGACATCGAACGGGTCAGAATCCAGGGCCCAGGCGTGCTGACGCGCTCGCGCCAGAAGACGCTGGAGCACCACGGGCCTCAGGTCGCGCAGGTTGATCAGGTCCTTGCCGGGCATAACGCCCGATAAGGCATGCGCCCCAACGATCCCGCCCGTCGGCTCGCTCGCCCGTCCTGGGCCGACGCCCCCCACGGCCCGTTCAGCCCAGGCCCGGTTCGTCTGCCGGATCCATGGCGGGCTCGCTCGCCGGATCCTCGGCCGGCTCCCACTCGTCGCCGGGCAGTTCATCAACCTCCTCGGTCTCTTGCGGGGGCATAGACGCCGGGTCGGGCAGCCCGCTGGGCGTGACGGCATTGATGGGGTTGAGCGCGGGCGTAGGAATGACACCGGGCGTGAATCGCTCCACCCACGTCACGTGCCAGGGGCGGAAACCGCCGCTCAGCCGGACCGTGTAGCCCTCATACGCCCGCTCGTTCGTCAGCTCGGCCCGCTGGAGTTCATCCACCCCGAAGATGGGCCGGAGGATGTCGATCTCGGCCTTGCCCGACCGCACCCGCACGCCGGCGACGTGGTAAATCGGCAGGTTCATGTTCGACTCACTCAGCGGCTCGACCAAGCGATTCACCCCCGGCTCGGCCTCGGCATTACGGGCCACGCGACGATACACGGCCTGGCCCACAAGCGGGCCGGGAAGGTTGACCGCCACGCGCTGGTTCTGGTCGCCACGGGGCGGGTAGTCGGCGATGACACGCCCCAGAGCCAGGGTCATGGTCTGGGCGATGGCCGCGTCGTCGCGGTTGGGCACCTGGTCGACCGGGTCGGTGGGCGGCCAGGTATCCCAGCCGGCACAGCCGGGCAGCCCAACTGCGCTCACCAGCAGCCCCGCCGCCAGGCCCACCGCCACCCCGCGCCCCGTCCTCGCTTGCCCGACTCGTGCTCGTCCTGCCACGATGCCCTCCGTCCGCTGGGGCTACCAATGCCCTGACCCGATTGCGTTGAATCCGTCCCGTCCGTAGGCCGACACTCTATTCGTCCCGAACCCGACCGGGAGCCCCCGTGACCACCTTCCCCCACGCAACGCCAGACGCCCCCGCCACCGATGCCGCCAGCGGCCGGACCTTCGTGCTGGGCGTCAGCGGCGCCTCGGGCGCCTGGTACGCCCTTCGGGCCCTCGAGCAGCTGCTCCTGGCCCGGGCCACAGTGCACCTGGTCGTCAGCGAATACGGCCGACGCCTGCTGCACGACGAGTCGGGCATCCGGCACGTGGCCTTCGACGACCTGCTGCCCCACTTGAAGGGCCACCCCCAGTCCGCCGCCATGCGCGAGCGCCTGATCTGCCACCCCAACAAGGACGTCGGCGCCGTCATCGCCAGCGGCAGCTTCCGCCACGACGGCATGGCCGTCCTCCCCTGCTCGAGCACCAGCCTCGGGGCGATCGCCACGAGCGCCGGCAGCAACCTGCTGACCCGCGCCGCCATGGTCACCCTCAAGGAACGCCGGCCGCTGATCATCTGCCATCGCGAGACGCCGCTGAACCTCATCGACATCGAGAACATGCGGACCCTCGCCCTTGCCGGCGCGATCATCTGCCCCACCAACCCCGGCCTGTACCTGCTTCCCAAGACCATCGGCGAGGTCATCGACTTCGTGGCGGGCAAGGTGCTCGACCTGCTCGACGTCGAACACGCCATGAAGACGCGGTGGGAAGACGTGCACAACGCGTAGCTATTCAGGGAACTCGGCGTACTCGGCCTCAGCCACGTCCAGCACCGCCGGCGCATACCAGGTCTTGCCATACGTACTCTCGTCGGTGCGCGCGAGGATGCCCAGTTCCTCGAACAGCGCCACGTCCTTGCGCGCCGTCGGATCGGTCACGCCCAGCACGCGAGCCGCGCTCGCGGCGGTGACCAGCGGCCAGCCGAAGACATGGTCGAGCAATCGCAATAACCGTCCCGCGGCGGCATGGTCCCGGAGTTTCTCGGTGTATTGCGCATGAGCCGACACGATTCGCTCGGCCAGCAACCGCGTGCTTACTGCTTCCTCGGCGACCGCCGCGACGAAGAACCGTAGCCAGTCGACCCATGCCCCCCGTTCGCTGACGGCCCGCATGAGGTCGACGTATTCCTGCCGGTGTCGCTGGAAGTATCCGCTGGGCGAGACGATCGGCATGTCGAGCAACCCCAACGCGCACATCTGGTGCAGGATGAGGGCCCGACCAATCCGCCCGTTGCCATCGCGGAACGGATGCACCACCTCGAACTGGTAGTGCGCCAGCGCCACCCGCGCCAGCTCGGGAATCTCGGGCCACTCGCCATTCACGAACGTTTCGAGCGAGCGCATGCACCGCTGCACCGTGCCTCCATCTGGCGGCGGCACGAAACGTGCCCGGTCGGGTCGGCCCGCGACGCCGATGTACACCGGCACGTCGCGGAACTCGCCCGGCTGCAGTTCTTCGCCGCGCACGCTTTCGAGCAGCTTCTCGTGCATCGCGCGCACCAGCGTGGCGCTATAGGGCTCCAAGCTCTCGAGCCCGAATTGCACCGCCCGAACGGCGTTGAGCGCCTCGCGACCGGGGTTGGGCTCGCCGCCCTCTTCACCGGCCAGAACCATGTCGAGCGCGGTGGTCTCGATGCCCTCGATCTTCGAGCTCAACCGTGCCTCGCGCAGCCACAACGCCTGGCGGAGGATCTCCGGGTTGGGCACCGCGTGCACCAGGCCGTTCACCCGCCCCAACGCCGCGTGGGCGCCGGCGAATTCGTCGAACAGTTCGCCCTTCACCGCCCGCCAGTCGATCGCCGGCGGCAGGTCGTCCGGCACGAACGCCCAGGTCTCGACCTCCTGCCAGCCGCCCTCGCCCGACGCCCCCACCGCCCGCTTGCGCATGGTCACCGGCACGAGCGCCCCCGGGCTTTGGTCCGAGAACCTCGATTTCAGGTCCCAGGGCGGTTTCGAAGCCGGATTTGAATCGGTCGGCATAATTTAAAGCAAAACGCCATTTGCTTTAAAAGTCAACCCCGAAACCAAAACAGATTTGGAATGCAGGACAGCCCTCGCCTCAGATCGTCACCGGCATCACCACGTACAGGAAACCATTCCCGCTCGTCCGGATCACGCCCGCGTGGCGGCCGTCCTTGAGCTCCATGGTCACCTCGGCGTCGTGCATGACGCGGAGGGCATCGGTGATAAAGCCGGGGTTGAAGCCGATCTCTACGTCCGCGCCGTCGTAGCCCTTCAGCTCGACGTTCACGCGGGCCTCGCCCATCTCCGGGGCGTGGCTGGACAGCTCGAGTTGCTTGTGTTCGCCGCGGAAAGCAAGCCGAACGCCCTTGCTCTCCTCGTTGGTCAGCAGGGCGGCGCGGCGGACGGCGCTGTGCAGCAGGTCCTTGTCGAAGGTCGCCTTGACGGTCTGGTCGCTGGGGATGGCCTCTTCGTATGGCGGGAACTGGCCGTCGACCAGTGAGCTCGAAAGCACCGCGCGGGGTGCGTCGTCGTCGCCGCCGCCCAGGGCGAACAGCGCCTTCTGGTCTCCCACGGCCACGGTGACCGTCTCGTCTTCGCTATCGACCAGGCGCTGCAACAGCGAGAGCGCCTTGGTGGGCACGATGCATGAGACGTCCGGGTCGTCCTTGCTCGCGCCGGGCACGGTGCCCTTGGCCATCGCCAGGCGGCGGCCATCGGTAGCGACCATCTCCAGGGTCTTGCCCTTGCGCCGCAGGAGCACGCCGTTGATGGCGTAGCGAGTGGTCTCGCGAGCCGTCGCGAACAGGGTCATCGAGATCATGTCGCCCAGCGAATCGCTGGGGAAGTCGAAGCGCGTCTTGAGCCCCTCGGCCCCGAAGTCGCTGCGGTCGGCCACGCGCGGCAGGTCGGCCGGGTCGTAGCCCAGCAGCGTGTAGCTTGCGTCCTCGCCCTTGACGTGCAGCGTGCGGTCTTCGTTCTCGAGGGTCAGCGTGGGCTCGTGGTCCTCGGCGGCGACGATCTGCTTGAGCTTGTCTGCTGGCACCAGCGCCTCGCCGGGCTCCTGCACGTCGACCCGGGCGGTGCGCAGTCGCAAGCCGATCTCGCCGTCGGTGGCCGCCAGGGTGAGCTCGCCCGCGTCGCCCTCGCGCGTGGCGGTCAGCTTGACGCAGGTCAGTTGCGGCTTGGGCGTGCGGGAGGCCGCGACCGACGACACCACGTTCACCGCATCCAGCAACGCGCCACGATCGCACACCACTCGCATGGAAGCCCTCTCCTTGCCGCCCGCCCTGGGCCAATGGAAACATACCCCGGTCAGGGGCTCTTCTATAGACAGCCACTGTAGCACGCCCGGATACCGCTCTACCATCGCCCATGACCCCTCGAACCACTGCCGGGCGGCGATCGTGATCGGGCCGGGATGGGCCGGCGACCCCCAGCCGGCGCGCACGCACGCCCGGGCCGCCCGCACCCGCCGCGTCGCCGTGGTCACCGGGTCGCGGGCCGACTTCGGCCTGCTCAAGCCCGTGATGGTCGCCATCGACGCCCACGCCGAACTGGAACTGCTCGTCATCGTCGCGGGGGCACACCTCATCCCCCCCGCCGAGAGCTTCCGAGACGTCAAGGCCGCCTTCCCCATCGCCGACAGCGTGCCCATGCAGAAGCCCGGCCGCACAACCCGGCCCGACGACGCCGAGGCACTCGGCACGGGCGTCAGCCGCCTCACGCGCAGCTTCCGCGCCCACGAGCCCGACTGGGTCCTTGTGCTGGGCGACCGCATCGAGGCCTTCGCCGCAGCCAGCGCAGCCAGCGTCGGCGGCTGGGCCTTGGCCCACATGCACGGCGGCGACCGGGCCGAGGGCGTCGCCGACGAATCCATGCGGCACGCCATCAGCAAGCTGTCCAACCTCCACCTGGCCGCCACGCGGGCCTCGGCCGACCGCCTCGTGCGGATGGGCGAGAATCCCCAGTACGTGCACGTTGTTGGCTCGCCGGCGATCGACGAACTCGATGCCATCGAGCCCATGCCCCAGGACGAGTTTGAGGCACTCGGCGCGCCCCGCGCCCTGGTACTCCTGCACCCCACCGGCCGGGCCGTCGAGGCCGAGGAGCACACCACCGCCACGCTGCTGGACGCCCTGGCCGCGCTGAACCTGACACCACTGGCGCTATCGCCCAACCACGACCCGGGCCGCGCCGGCGTGCTGCGGACCCTGACCGAGCGGTTGGGCCACCCCCAGCCGCACATGAACCGCGAGAAGTTTGTGGGCCTCCTTAAGAAGCTGGCTGACACCGGCGGCGTGCTGGTGGGCAACTCCTCGGCCGGGCTCATCGAGGCCCCCGCCCTGGGGTGCCGGGTAGTGGATATCGGACCACGCCAGAACGGCCGCGAGCGGCCCGCCGGCGTGCGCCACGCCGATGACCTGACCCAGCCCGCCCTCGAGCGGGCCATCCTCGACACCCTGGCCGCCCCGCCATGCGACCCTGCGGACCATCCCTACGGCGATGGGAGGACTGGAGCTCGCACGGCGGGTCTGCTGGCGTCGGTAGATCCGAATAACCGCGGGCTGCTAGCCAAGCTCAACGCATACTGAGCCCCCGTGGGCGATTTCAGCATTTTGTCCTCAGGAGCACGAAAGTCGCCCGGCGATCGCGCCGATCTCCATGGAAGCCGTCCGAACGAATCCGCACCGGCAGGAGATCAGGCCATGAGCATCGGCACGCAGGAACGAGAGCAGACCGTCAACATCGCGATCCGCGAGATCAGCCACATCGCGACCCTCCCCGAAGTCACTCTGAAGATCGTCGAGCTCGTCGAAGACCCATCGTCGACCGCTCAGGATCTGCACAATGTCATCGCCAACGACCCGGCCCTGTCCAGCCGCATCCTCAAGGTCGTGAACTCCTCGTTCTACGGCCTGCCGGGCCAGATCGGCTCGATCAACCGTGCGATCGTGATGCTCGGGCTCAACGCGGTGAAGAACATCGCCATCGCCGCAAGCCTGGCCAAGCTCTTCCGCGGCGGCGACCTGAGCCACGGCTTCAGCGCCAAGGCCGTCTGGGAGCACGCCGTGGCCACCGGCGCCGTGACCAAGATGGTCGCCGACGCCGCCAAGGTGGGCATGGCCGACGAGGCCTTCCTGGCCGGCCTGATGCACAACATCGGGCTCATGGTCGAGATGCAGTTCGACCGCAACAAGCTCATCGAGGTCGTCCAGACCCTGGGCGTGGACGGCCAGGGCGTGCCGGCCAACGACATGTGCGCCGTCGAGGCACAGATCTTCGGGGCCGACCACCAGGACTTCGGCAAGGGCCTCTGCGAGAAGTGGAAGTTCCCGGCCAACTTCGCGCTGGTCACCGGCCACCACCACGACCCCCTGAAGGCCCCGGCCGATAACCGCCGCCTGCCGGCCATGGTCTATGTGGCCATCCGCTTGGTCGCCGAGGTCGAGGGCCAGTTCCGTCTGGACCTGACCGATCTGGCCATCGACTCGGCGGTATTGGATATCCTGGGCCTCAACGAGACCACCCTGGCCAGCCTCCGCGAGCGGGTGCCCGATGAGATCAGCGCCGCAGCCGGTCTCTTGGGCTGAGAATAACATTTCAAAAAGCGCACCAACGCCGACAAAACCGCAATATGGGGCCACGGGTGGCCTTTTTTTGCGTGGTTTAGTGTAGGCATTATCCCTACATATGAACAAATGTTCAGAAAACAACAGATCACTGGTGCCAAGTTGCCTATTTTCCCGATTACAGTGTCAATGCATAAAATCTGAGGTGCGGTTTGCAGCCCGCCCTCGGTACACAAGCTCTCTCTTTCTCCCTCCGGGCGGTCGCACATACGTGTGCGGCCGCCTTTTTTTTGTGTCCCGTTCGGTTCGGTCCGGCCAACCGGAACCCCGGGCTCGCGGCTTCGGTACACTTACTCGAACGACCCTCCCCCCGGCATCGCGGCAACACCATGTGCCGGCGATACGAACAACATGAGTGCTGGGAAGGCCATCGGCGGGATGGGCTGCCCGGGCACGGGGTAACCAAGGGGCCCGGCGACCAAGGCGGAAACCTGGCCGGCGGCTGGGGAGGAATCGGGGACATGACTATGCACAACATCGGCCAACGCACACGTCGCGCACGGCGCGCGTTCTCGCTCATCGAGCTTCTGGTGACCATGGCGGTGATCGCCATCGTGATCGCCATCATCGTGCCCACCCTGGGTGGGGCTCGCAACACCGCAAAGGCGGCCGGCACACAGAGCCAGCTCACCGCCATCGGCGCCGCAGCCCAGCAGTTCTACAGCGACCAAGGACGCCTGCCGGGCTACTTCACAGCCAGGCAGATGGGCCACACAGACAACGAGATGCGCGGCTTTACCGGCATGCAGAACGTCATGCTCGACTTGGCTGGTGGCATCGTCCCCGACACCGCGAGCGGAACCAACATCATCACGGTTGGCCCCTTGAACGACGCCAGCGGACAGGTCAAGGTCGATACCACGCTCATCGGCACCCGAGAGGCCGGCGGCGGGTACTACACCCCCGAGGACAACCGCTTCGTGGCCCAGCAGGGCGCGGGCGTGGGCCTGCTGGTGGGCGAGGACGAGCATCAGCAGCTCCGTTCGGTCGTCGACCCCTTCGGCACGCCCATCCTGGCATGGCAGAAGGACAGCACCGCCATCCAGGAACTGGAGGCACTGACCGACTTCGCGGCGCCCGTCAGCAACCCCGATGAGCCCGCCCGCTTCTACTGGGCTTCCAATGCCGGCTTCCTCAAGACCCAGGAACTGGGCAAGCGGGGCAAGAACCCCACGTTCGCCACTGCCTCAACCACCCGCGAGTACAGCCTGATAGGCGACTCCGAGCCCGACCTCTCCAACCACATGGCCGTCCTCCTGGGCTCGCCAACCATCCCCAACGAGATCGCACCGGAGGTCCCATCGGCCGCCCGGGGCAACCTGATCTTCCACTCGGCGGGCATCGACGCCATGTACATGGGCTCGAAGGACACCGGCGGCCGGGCCAGCACGCTGGCGTTCTGGCAGAGCTTCTACTCGGATGCGGGCGGCTCTAACCGCCTCCAGGACGCCGACGGCAAGGTCGAATCGATCGATCTCATGGACCGCTTCGACGACCAGATCGAGACCGTCGGCAACTGACCCCGCCCAACTCTCTGGCGAATCTTCGCGACAAACCCCCACTTGCACTTGACGCGGCGGCCTGTTTCTGTCAGGCTATGCCCTCGTGCAGGCTCTCCCTGACCATCCCTCGCCCACCCGGCCCGGCAGCCGGCCCGCCCGAACACGGGCGTTTGTCGCGCTCGCGGCGGGCGTGAGCGGCATCATCCTCGCCCATGCTGCCCGGCTGGACCACCCCACACTGCTCTACGCCCTGGCGGTGGCCTGCTCTGGGCTGTCGCTGGCGATGCGCGGCATGGGCGGCCGCGGTCTGTTGGTGGTGGCCGTCGCGTGCCTCGGCGCGGGGCGGATGGGCTGGGAGGTCGCACCGCCGACCGACCACCTGGTTCACCACCTCAGCCGCCTGCCACACGACGCGGCGGGCCGCCAGCGCGGCCTGGCCCGGGTCAGGGTGATGGTGACCGACGCACCCATCGATCCGGACATCGGCCTGCCCTCCTACGAGCGGGGGGTGTTCCGCAGCGAGCGAACGGTGTTGCTGGGCAACGCGATGGCCATCGATACCGGCAACGGATTCACCTCCGCCAGAGGCCGGGTGCGCATGAGCGTCAGTGATCGCCTCGACGCCGCGCCCAAGCTCGTGCCTGGCATGGCCATCGAGGTTGCCGGCTGGATCCGCCCGCCGGCCGAGCCGATGAACCCCGGGCCAGACCGGCCGCCGCGCGCGCCGATCTGCACGATCGACACCGACGGCTGGGCGCTGGTGGCCCTTCGCGATGACGCGACACCGCTGGCCCCGCTCCGGCGCGCGCAATACACGATCCAATCGGGCGCGCGCCGCGTGCTGCGGCTCGACCAGACCGAGCAGGCCGATCCCGCCAGCGCGCTGCTCGCCGCCCTGGTGCTGGGCCAGCACGACCCGGGCTACGACGAGGCGTACGACCCCTTCCGCCGCGTTGGGCTGGCCCACCTGCTGGCGATCTCGGGGCTGCACCTTGCGATCCTGGCGGCCGCGGCGGCGTGGGTGCTGCGAGCCATCGGTCCGGGCTGGCGGGTCGAGGCCATCGGTATCGCCATCGCCGTCGGGCTGCTGCTGGTCATCGTGCCGGTGCGCACGCCGATCCTTCGCGCAGGCGTCATGGTGCTGGCGTTGCTGGGCGCGCGTGCACTGGGCCGCAGGCACGACCCGCTGGCCGTCCTGGCGTGGACCGCCCTGGCAATCGCATTGTGGAATCCCTACCAGGTGTTCGACCTTGGATACCAGCTCAGCTTCGGGCTCGTGGCCGCGCTCATCGCACTCGCGCCGCGCACGCACGCGGCCATGTTCCAGTGGCGAGCGACGATCAAGGGCGTCATCGAGAAGCCGCCGCCTAACTGGCGCCTGGGCGTGAACTACGGAGGCAACGCGGTGGGCCAGCTCTTCAGCGCCACCGTCCTGTGCTGGCTGGTCAGCCTGCCGTGGATCGCCTGGCGCACCGGGCTCGTCGCGCCGCTGACCGTGCCGGCGACCATCGTCGCCACGCCACTCATCACCTTGCTGCTGGTCGCCGCGTACGCATCACTTCTGATTGGCGCCATCGCGCCGCCGCTGGCCGAGCCGCTGTCGCTCATGCTGCACGCCCTGGCCGAGGTGAACCTGGCCGTCGTGCGGTGGTTCGACGGGCTGCCATTCTCGAGCATCCAGACCCCGTCGATCAGTCCGGCCCTGGCGATCACCTCGACCGTAGTGCTGGTCGCCATCGCGTGGGCGGGCCGGCGTGTGCGGTGGAATCACGCGATCGCGGTGCTGGTGGTCGCCGGCTGGGCAGCCGTCGAGATCGCCCACCCATGGACGCGCGAGCCCGTCGCGCTGCAGCTCGACACGCTAGCCATCGGCGACGGCAGCGCCCACCTGCTGCGCTCGCGCGACCAGGTCTGGCTCTGGGACTGCGGCTCGCTCGGCCCCGCCGCCGGGCGCATCGCTGTGCACGCGGCCCAGCACGTGCACGACGTTCCGGTCGGTACGGCCGTGCTGACCCACGCGAACCTCGACCACGCCAACGGTTTGCCTCGCGCCGTCGAAGACTTGGGCATCACCACCCTCCTCACCACGCCCCAGGCGCTCGAGGCGGCCAATGGCGGCGGCGCGATGCGCGACATCTTCGACGCCATCCGGGCCCAGGGCGTGGCCATCCACACCGTGACCGCCGGCGACACGCTGCAACTGGGCGATGCCACGGGCCTGGTGCTCTGGCCGCCCCCGCACGAGCGCTTCGACGACGCGAACAGCTCATCGATGGTGGTCCGATGGGATACCCAGCACGGCCACAGCGTTCTGCTCACCGGCGACATCGGCGGCGACGCCCTGGGCCGGCTCATCGACCAGACCGACCCCGACCTGCTCCGCGTGGACGTGCTCGAGCTGCCCCACCACGGGGCCGACGACGACCATGCGCGCCGGCTGGTGGCGATGGCCCGCCCTCGTGTTGTCGTCCAATCGGCGGGCACCAGGCGCGTCCACCGAGACCCCTGGAAGGACTACCGGACCCATGGCCTCTGGCTCGTCACCGGGCGGGATGGCGCGACCCGCGTGCGGTCGGACGGCCAGCGGCGGGTCTCGAGCCAGCGGCGGGGCGCGCTCTGGCCGCGGTAGCACAAACGCGTGAAGATCGCGTCACGGGCCGCGCGTGGCCGCGGCGATCTCCATACCCTCTGGTGTGACGCAGACCCCCACCAATACCGCCGCCACCAGACCACCCCAGGCCGCCAGCGGCGACTGGACCATCGCCGACTCGACCGACCTCTACGGCATCGATCGCTGGGGCGCGGGCTACTTCGCCGCCGGCCCCGATGGCCGTATGCGCGTGACGCCCCGGGGCCCCGACGGCCCGAGTATCGACCTGGGCGAGGTTGTGGCCGGCCTGCGCGAGCGCGGGCTGTGGGCACCCGTGCTGCTGCGCTTCAACGACATCATGGACCACCGCATGGGCCACCTGCGCGAGTCCTTCGATGCGGCGATCAAGGATGAGGACTATCAGGGAGGCTACGAGGCGGTCTACCCCATCAAGGTCAACCAGCAGCGCAGCGTGTGCGAGCAGATCAAGCAGGCCGCCACGCGCTACGGCTTCGGCCTCGAAGCGGGCAGCAAGCCCGAGCTGCTGGCCGTCCTCGCGCTCACCGCCGACAGCCCCAGCATCCCCATCGTCTGCAACGGCTTCAAGGACGAGGAGTACATCGAGACGGTCGTGCTGGCCAGCCGAATCCGTGACCGCATCTACCCCATCGTCGAGCGGCCCAGCGACCTTGACCTGATCATCCGTATCGCACGCGAGCACACCGTCACCCCACGCATCGGCGTGCGCATCAAGCCCAGCGCCAAGGGCATGGGTCGATGGCAGGGCTCGGCGGGCGAGGCGGCCAAGTTTGGCCTGACCGCCGCCCAGCTGATGGAGGGGCTCGACAAGCTGCGCGAGGCCGACATGCTCGACTGCCTCCAGGTGGTGCACTTCCACATCGGCAGCCAGGTGTGCGACATCATCAGCTTCAAGACCGCCATCACCGAGCTCGCCTGGACCTACGCCGAGCTGCGCCGCATGGGCGCGGGCGTCACACACATCAACGTCGGCGGCGGATTGGGCGTCGACTACGATGGCAGCCGCAGCGCCACCGACAGCAGCGTGAACTATGACCTGCGCGAGTATGCCGCCGACATCGTCTATCGCATCAAGGTCGTCTGCGACGAGGCCGGTCAGCCCCACCCCAACATCTTCAGCGAGAGCGGCCGCGCCATGGTCGCCCACGGCAGCATGCTCGTCGTCGACGTCCTGGCCTCCAGCGGCCTGCCCGGCCCGGTCAACGTGGCGCCCATCCGCACCCAGCTTGACTCGATGGACGACCCCCCACGCCCGGTGATCGACCTGCTGAACACCTACGAGCAGCTGGGTGAGGGCCGCCTGGGCGAGCTGAGCCACGACGCGCTGGCCGCCCGCGACGAAGCCATCGCGCTCTTCCAGTACGGCCGCCTCAGCCTGGACATGCGCGCCACCACAGAGCGGCTGTTCAAGGCCATCGCCGCCGGCCTGCTGGCGCGCCCCGACGCCGTCGACGCCGACGATATCCTGGTCGACGACGCCCGCCCCCTGGCCGGCGTGGTCCGCGAGACGTTCTTCTGCAACTTCAGCCTGTTCCAGTCCATGCCTGACGCCTGGGCCATCGACCAACTCTTCCCCGTCGCACCGCTGCGCCGCCTCGACGAACGACCCACCCGCCGCGGCATCCTGGCCGACATGACCTGCGACAGCGACGGCGCCATCAAGCGCTTCCCCGCCACCGACGGCGGCGCCTTCGACGACGCCATCCTCCTGCACGACATCAAGGACGACGAGCACTACGAGATCGGCATCTTCATCGTCGGCGCCTACCAGGAGGTCCTCGGCGATCTGCACAACCTCTTCGGCGACACCCACGCGGTCCATATTGAGCTGGACGAGGAAGAGAACTCCTGGGCAATCGCCGAGGTCGTCGAGGGCGACACCGTCAAGGAAGTGCTGGGCTACCTCCAGTACGACGACAACGAACTCCGACGCGCCATGCGCAAGGACGTCGAGAAGGCCGTCCGCACCGGCAAGCTCAGCGTGCAGGACGGCGCCGCCCTCATGCGCTACTACGAGAACGGCCTGGCCGGCTACACCTATCTCGAATAGGAGCCCCGGGGAGCCGTGAAAGAGCGTGAACTGCTCAGCCGCATCGCCGATCGTTCGGCCGGCCTCGCCCGGGCCTACGGCCACGTCCTCGTTGGCCCGGGCGACGACTGCGCCGTCGTCGCCGCCCAGCCCCATCCGCTGCTGCTGACCACCGATCACCTCGTCCAGCACCGCCACTTCGATGATGACTTGCCCCTCGAGCTCGTCGCACGCAAGGCCATCATTCGCTCGGTCAGCGATATCGCCGCCATGGCCGGTACGCCCTCGTGGGCGCTGGCAACGGCGCTGCTACCGGTCGGCTATGCGCACGCCAACGAACTCTTCGACCACATGGCCCGGTTCGCCCGCGAGTTCGGCTGCCCGCTCGTAGGCGGAGACATCGCCAGCCTGCCGCCCAGGAGCGATGGCCCGATATCCCTCACCGTCACCGTCGGTGGACACGCGGCTCGACCAATCCTGCGAAGCGGCGCCAGAGCGGGCGACCACGTCTATGTCACCGGTTCTTTGGGCGGCTCGCTGCGCAACCATCGCCACGCCCTGGCGCAGCCGCGCATCGAGGTCGCACGCCAGCTCGCCGATCGCATCCGCGCGATGATCGACCTCTCCGATGGGCTGGGCGTCGATGCCGGCCGCATTGCGCGCGCCTCGGGCGTGGGCATCGAACTCGATGCCCACGCCATCCCGATCCATCCCGATGCCCAGGGCTTGAGCGCCGCGATCGGCGACGGCGAAGACTACGAGCTGCTCTTCACGAGCGCCCATGACCTTCGAGGCCAGGTCGACGGCGTCAGGGTCACGCGCATCGGTCGCGTCGTTGCCGGCCAGCCGGGGGCATTCGTGATGATGCCCGATGGCAGCACGCACGACGTGACGGACCAAGGATTCGAGCATGGATGAGCAGACGCTCGAGACCGGCTCGCCCGAGCAGACCGAGGCCTGGGCCGCACGCCTTGCCACCACGCTCAAGGGCGGTGGCATCCTCGCCCTCGAAGGCGACCTGGGCGCGGGCAAGACCACCCTCGTGCGCGGTCTGGCCAGGGGGCTTGGCATCGACCCGTCCAGGGTCTCGAGCCCCACCTTCGCCCTGATGAACGAGTACGAGGGTCCGGCGCTCACGCTGGTGCACATCGATGCCTACCGCATGAGCGGGCCCGAGGAACTGGCCGGCCTGGGCTGGGACCGCATCATCGACGATCCGTCGGTCGTGATCGCGATGGAGTGGCCAAGCCGGGTCGAGGGTGCCCTACCGCCCCACCGCACCACCACTATCACGCTGGAGCACATCGGCGACGGCGAGCGGGCCATCTCGATCACGCCGCCGCGCGGGTGGACCACGTGCCCCACCACCGGCAAGCGCGTGCCGCCCGACAGCCCGACCTGGCCCTTCATCGACGAGCGGGCTCAGATGGCCGACCTGCACGGCTGGTTCGCCGGCACGCACACCATCAGCCGACCCGTGGACCCCGAGCGGGACGACCTGTCGGATATCCCTCACGCGCCGCCCGACGAAGAGCTGTAGCACGCCGCTGGCCAGACTGCCGTACCCTGCTGGCGATGCTCGATATCTCCCAGTTCCTCGCCCAGTCCGACGCCCCGACCGCCAGCGCCTGGTCGCTGTTCGTGCAGTCGATCGACGTGTTCACCATCATCCTGGTGGCCGGCTCGATCGCCGGCGTGGCGCTGCTGGTGCAGTGCCTGCTGGAGATCCGCCGCGAGAACCTGCTGCCCGAAGAGGAGCTCGAACGCCTGGACACGCTGACCGCCAGCGGCCCGCGCTCCGAGCTGGTCAGCTACCTCCGCGCGCGCACGAGCTTCCCCGCCCTGGTGCTCGGGCCCATGTTGGACGCCCGCAGCGCCGCCGCCGCCCGCGAGACGGCACAGCTCGAGGCCGACGCCCAGTGCGCCCGCTGGCTGCGCCGCATCGAGCCGCTGGCCACCATCGGCAACCTCGCGCCGCTGGTGGGCCTGGCCGGCACGGTGTGGGGCATGATCCTGGCCTTCACCACCATCGGGGCCGAGGGCGGCGCCGCCGGCCCGGCCCAGCTCTCCCTTGGCATCAGCAAGGCCCTGTTCCACACGCTGCTTGGCCTGTCCCTGGCCGTGCCCGCACTCGTCGCCTACAGCGTCCTGCGCTCGCGCGTCGACCGGGTGTGCGACCAGGCCTTGCGCGTCACCACGCCGCTGGTCGAACGCGTAGCGCAACGGATCGACGAATCGGCCCAGCCACACGAATCGGACGCCAGAACATGAGGCGCCGCCGGCCAACCGGCACCGGCGCCGGCCACCCCAACCTCACGCCCATGATCGATGTGGTCATGGTCCTGATCGTCTTCTACCTGCTCGTTGGCCAGCTCGCCAGCGACCAGCGCAGCGACCTCAACCTCCCAAGGTCGGCCACGGGCGACGAGGCCCAGGAAGCACAAGCCGCTTTCGTCAACGTCCGTCTGGAAGGCGAGCGGCTCGCGCTGGACGTCGACGGCTCGGCCGTGCCGCTCGCCCAGCTCGGCCGGGCCGTGCGCGCCGCGCCATCGGTGCACCTGCGCGCCGACGCACAGCTGCCCTACGAACGCCTCCGCCCCGTGCTGGCCGAGCTCCGCCGCGCGGGCGTGCGCTCGGTCCGGGTGGCCACCGAGCAGACCGCCGCCCCCCCCACCATCACACCCAACCCCGACGGGCCCTGACCCATGCGCCGCACCCGAGACCCCAGGCACATCTACGGCCCCAACCTGGCCCCCATGGTCGACGTGGTGCTGGTCATCCTCATTTTCTTCATGGCCTCGATCGTCTTCGTTGGGCCCGAGTGGTTCCTGCCCGCCGCCCTGCCCGCCCAGCGACCGGCCACCGGATCGGAGTCGCTGGACCCCTACGCCCTTCCCGACCCCACCCTGGGCGTGCGCGTCTCGATGCGTGAGGGCGTCCCAGTCGTCTCGGGGCTGGGCGCGGGCACGGTGCCATTGGCCGCCTTCGAGCCCCACGCCAGCGAGCAGCTCGCCGGCGTGGATGTCGCGCTGATCAAGGTCCGACTGAGCGCCGGGCCGGGTGTCGCCTGGCAACACGTGGTGACGGCTCAGGACATCCTCACCCGAGTCGGTGTGCGCCAGATCGCGCTGGATCCTGCTGCTCCGTAATCGCGGCGCGCCGATTGCCAATCAAGCCAGAGAACGCTCGACCATTCCCCGCAACCCCCACCCTCGCGGGTTGCACACGGCCGCGGGCCATGTATGGCCACCGTCCGGCTCGCACGAGCCAGACCACAGGAACGTACGAGGAAGAGAAACCATGCAAGCACGAATCACTTCCACGATCACACTGGGCGCACTCGCAGGCTTCTTGTCTGCCAGCCAGGTTGTCGCCCAGGACTGGGAGTTCTTCCCCACCACCAGCCCCTACGCGCAGAACATCCCCCAGGGCAGCGATGCCCCCAGCGACGACGAGGTGTGGGTCGTGGGCAACAGCGGCTTCTTCGATCCCTTCCCCACGTTCATAAGCAAGACCTTCGCCATGCGCTTTGACGGCACGCAATGGAGCTTCGTGGCCACACCCGACATCGACGGCGCCTCGCTCTACGGCGTGATGAAGATGCCCGGGGGCGAGGTCTATGCCGTGGGCTCCTACGACGCCGGCGCCGATGGGCAGACGCTCTTCCTCCGCTACGACGGCGCTTCGTGGACCCAGGCCGACAGCCCCACCCGCCGCGGCGGCTCGGGCTTCCTTGGCATCGGCCGAGCCGGCCAGGACGTATGGGCCGTGGGCGGCCAGACGACGCTCGAGCCGCCACCCTCGGCCACCGGCCAGCCCTTGGCCGCGCGCTGGGAGGGCGACCAATGGGTGCGTTACGAGGCCCAAGCCCTGGGCACCGGCGGACGCGCCATCAACAACCTTCGCGCCATCAGCGGCGTGAGCGAGGACGACGCCTGGGCCGTCGGTCGCGGGGAGCAGACGGGCACGGGCGGCTTCGGACCCACCGCGATGATCAACCGCTGGCAGGGCGAGCGATGGGAGCTGCACGACATCGGCCTGCGCAACGTGGCGCAGCTCAGCGACGTCGTCGCGCTCGCGTCGGACAACGTCTGGGCGGTGGGCTCGCGCACCATCGACGGCCTGGGCAGCCAGCCGATGATCCTGCACTGGGACGGCAGCGGCTGGGACTTCGCCGACGTGCCCATCATGCCCGACGGCAACGCCGAGCTCCGGGCCATCGCCGCACGATCGCCCACAGAGATCTACGCCTCGGGCACCGACGCCGACGCCGACGGCTTCCCGAGGGCCCTCATCCTCAAGTACGATGGCGCGAGCTGGACACGCGTCGCAGCCGCCTCCCCGCCCGACGGCCACCAGCAGTGGTACCGCACCATGTCCGTTACCCCCGGCGGCGACGTGTGGGCCATCGGCCAGTACTACCGCCCCGACGAAGAAGCGATCCATGTCGACACGCAGCGCCTGAGCGCATCGACCACCTGCCGTGCCGACCTCGACGGCGACGGCGCGCTCACCATCTTCGATTTCCTCGCCTTCCAGAACGCCTTCGACGCCGGCTGCGCTTAAGCCCCCGCCAGCACCGCCGTCGCCACACCCAGATATATCAAGATCCCGCTGATATCCATCAGCGTCGCCACAAGCGGGCTGCTGATCGTGGCCGGATCGAGCTTCATCCGCTCGAGCAGCAGCGGCAGCAATCCGCCCAGCATCGCCGCCCACGTCACGATGCCAAGCACCGCCAGCCCGACTGCTACGCCCACGCGCAGCGGCTCGTCGGTGCTGGCCAGGCCGATGGCGTCCACCAGCAGCACGATGCCCACACCCATCACGCCCAGCACCAGGCCCAGGATCGCCCCGGTCACCAGCTCCTTGCGTGCCACGCGCCGCCAGTCGTGCGGCGCGACCTCGCGCAGCGACACCGCACGAATCAGCAGGCTCGCCGCCTGCGTGCCGGTATTGCCCCCGCACGAGATCATCAGCGGCACCAGCATCGCCAGGATCAAATGCGTCTCCAGCGCACCCTCGAAGCGCCCCAGGATCGCGATCGTGACCACCTGCACCACGAACAGCACGCCCAGCGCAATCCCACGTTTACGCAGCATCGCAAGCAGAGGCGTCTTGATATACGGCTCGTCCAGCGCATCCACACCGCCGAGCAACTGGATGTCCTCGGTCGCCTCTTCCTCGACCACGTCGGCAACATCATCGATCGTCACGATGCCAAGCAGCACGCCCTTGCTGTCCACCACCGGCAGCACCGTGCGGTCGTAGTCCAGCATCGCGCGCGCTGCCTGCTCCTGGTCGTCGGTCGCGCTCAGCGCCTGGTACGCGTCGTCCATGATGTCGCGCACCGTCTCTTCCGGATCGGCCAGCAAGATCGATCGGATGTGCAGGTCGTCGATCAGCGTGCCCTTGCCGTCGATCACGTACACCCAATGCACCGTCTCAGCGTCGCGTCCGTACCGGCGGATGTGCTCGAGCGCCTGGGCGATCGTCCAGTCGGGCCGCACCCGCACGTAGTCGGGCGTCATCAATCGACCGACCGACTCTTCCGGGTAGCCAAGGATCTGCTGCGTCACGGCCCGGTCCTCGGGTCGGAGCTGCTCGATCAGCCGCTGGGCCGCGGCGGTGGGCATCTCGTCCAGCAGGGCGGCCCGGTCGTCGGGGTCCATCGACTGGAGCATGGTCCGGGCCGACCGGTCACCCAGCGCCTCGATGATCGCCCGCTGCCGATCGCTGGTCAGGTCGGCGAACGCCTCGCCGGCCAGCTCGCGGGGCAGCAGCCGGAATGCCACGGCCGCTTCTCCCGGCTCGAGCAGATCGAGCACGGCCGCCACGTCAAAGGGCGGCATGGGTGCCAGCGCCTCCCGCAGCTCGCGGTAACGCTTGCCCTCGATCAGTTCCCGGACCTCAACATTCAATAGCTCGGCGGTTGGGTTCATCGCCACTATCGGAGCCGCGCCACACCCCAATGGCAACCAGCCGCGATGGCAGAAGAGCCGAAACACCCGCCCACCTTGGGGCCTATCCTCCCCGCCGGTGCATCCGCCGCGTGGTGGCGTGCGGATCGGCCACACGCCCAGGCTCCTTGGCGAGCCGATTCATGGTATTATCCCGGCCTGCGGGCTATCCCTAGCCCAGCCAAAGACACACTGGAGCGAAGCGCCATGGCCAAGCTGTTCTATTCGATGGAAGAGACCTGCCAGAAGCTCAACAAGAGCGAGGAAGAGGTCCTCGAACTGGTCGAATCCAACCGACTGAGCAAGTTCGTCGACGGCGATAAGCTCATCTTCAAGGTCGACCAGGTCGACATGCTCGCCGACGGCGACACCGACACGGGCGACGACGACCTGCCTGGGTTCGCCGACGATTCGGGCATCGACCTCGAGGCCGACGACTCGGCCATCGGGTTCGCCGATGACGACAACGCGCCAGCCGGCGAGGAGCCCAAGGAACAGACCGGCATCAGCATCTTCGACGCCGACGAGGTCGAGGAGGCCGACGCCGCCGCACAGACCCAGGTCACCGCGGCCCCTAGCTTCGGCATGGAGACCGCCGCCGACCCTGCCGCCTCAGGGAGCGGGCTGCTGGATATGACCCGCGAGGCCGACGACACCTCCCTGGGAGCCGACCTGCTGAGCGACTTCGACATGGACGGCGAGGGCTCGACCGTGGGCGAGGAAGTCGGCGCTGGGGGTGGGGCCCTCTTCGAGGACGCGGGCTCCACCGCCAACCAGCCGGCCGCGGTGGTCTACGCCGAAGAAACACTCGAGCCGGGGGCCTCGATGGCCACCATGTTCGCGTGCCTGGGATTGTTCCTGGTTATGGCCTTCGCATTCGCCCTGATCGTTTCGATCACCACCGGCGCGGGCGTCATGATGGATCTTATCGGTGGCCTGAGCATCCTAATCCTGGCCGGCGCCATGGCCGGCGTCGTCGTGGTCCTGGCCATCATCGGCTTTCTCGTCGGCAAGATGACCAGCTAAGCCAAAGACCAACCGATGCATCTCTGACGGTCCCCCAGGGGCCGTTTTTCATGCGCCAGCGCCTGTCGCAAGCAGTGTGGACAACTTGTTATTCGCGCTCGCTCTGCGTCAAGCACCACCCACCAGGCTGCGCCCAACCGAGCGCCCCTGGCCACCAACACCCGGCACGAGCGCTTTGCGACAGCCACCCGCCAGGTTCCAATGGATCATAAGTGTAAATGTGAAAGTGGTTTATGCGACCATGAACCAGAGTTGCCCACATGCCGACAGGCGTAACGAATACGACGACTATCTTTTATATAGAAAGGGTAGAGAGAGCAGGTGGCCCCGACCCATCCAGATCCACTCTTGTCTTTGTGGATAACCTGTGAGCCGTTTGGGGTCGCTGGCAGGATGGACACCAGACCGTGGTTCGCTGGCCGATCAACCCGCACGCCAGTTTTTGGCCGCACGACTTGCAGGGTTGTCCCGCGCGACCGTACACCGCGTGCTGCAACTGGAACGCCCCGCGCTGGCCCTCGGCACCGCGGTAATCCCGCAGGGTCGATCCGCCCGCTCGGACAGAGGCCGCCAGCAAATCACCCAGCGCCCGGCCCAGCGTCCGGAGCGCGTGGGGCGATAGGTCGCAAGCCACATCGCTGGGATGGATACCCGCTGTGTGGAGGGCCTCGTCTGCGTAGATGTTGCCCACCCCGGCCAGCAGCCCCTGGTCCAGCAGGGCCGCCTTGACGGCACGCCGGACGCCCGAGAACAGCTTGGGAAGCTCTTGGCTCGGCAGGGTGAGGGCATCGGGGCCCAGCTTGCCCCAGGGGGGCAGTGCGTCGCGGTTGCCGGCCAGCCACAGACCGCCAAAACGGCGTGGATCCCGGAAGATCAGGCGTGAGCGGTCGTCCAGCCGCCAGCTTGCATGGACGTGGTCGGTGGGCAGCCGGCCGGCGGGGAGCGCCCAGAGCAGCTGGCCGGTCATGCCCAGGTGGACCCCCAGAGCCCGCCCATCGGTGGCCACAATGGCCAGGAACTTGCCGCGGCGGTCGATGGCGCCGATCGAGGCCCCATCCAGCATTTGCGGTCTCGTCAGGCGGGAGGGCCTGACAGCGGTTCTCTGACGGGCGAAGCCTCCCTGCGGATCCTTGGGACCCACGGCCACGTCGCGGCGGTGCAGGGTGGCCGAGACGATCCGCCGACCAAGCAGCTTGGGTTCGAGCGTCCGGCGGAGGTGTTCGACTTCGGGCAACTCTGGCACGCGGGAAGGGTATGGGGCGGGGGATCCCGCCCGTGGTACGGTCGGGACAGGGCGGCGGGTGTACCCTCGCCCTGCACCCCTCGCCGTCTCGTCCGGCGCCGCCGAAGGGAATCCGTCCGATGGAACGTCAGGCATTCGAAGCCATGGCCATGGAACACCTCGATTCGGTGTACCGCTTGGCGTATCACCTGACGCGGAACCCCGAGCGTGCCGACGAGTTGGTCCAGAATGTCTATCTGCGTGCCCTGAAGAGCGAGACGTGGGAGAAGTTCGAGGAGCGGGGCGGCGGCATGCGGGCCTGGCTGTTCACCATCGCCCACAATGCGTTTTATTCGGACCTGAAGAAACAGAGCCGGCGCCCCACACCGGTTGGGGAGTTCTTCGAGGAATCCAACGGGGAGATGACGCCCGGGGAGGCATCGCCGGCGTGGGACTTGGCCAGCTTCGACTGGGATCATGTCGACGACGCGCTCAAGGCCTCAATCGAGAATCTCAAGCCCGAGTTCCGCGAGATCCTGCTGCTCTGGGGCGTCGAGGGGCTCAAGTACCGGGAAATCGCCGAGATCCTCGAGGTGCCCATCGGCACGGTGATGTCCCGATTGCACAGGGCCCGGAAACTCGTGGCCGAGGCCTTGGCCGCCGATCCGACGGTATCAGAAAGACTTGGAATTGATCGGCTTGCGGGGGATGAAAGCTCGCGCGAGGGTAGTTAGGCGAATCGAGCGGTTGATTTCAGCGGTGTGACCCCATTTTGTTGGCACCACCGTAAGACCGCCGCGGACCATCTCGGATCTTTGACCCGGGCCGGCCTTTTCAGCGGTTTCTGGAGCGGCACGCATGACCCACCACCAAGGTAACGGACCCAACGACAAACTCTATGGTTCGCTTGATCGCGCCGCGCTCGATCGTCTTGTCCGTCTGGCTGCCGATGGTGAGTTGTCCACCGAAGAATCCGATGCATATGCACGGGCCAAGGCCGATCGCCCAGAACTGGGGCGAAGGGAAGACGCCGAGCGGCAGTTCCGTTCGGCCGTCAACCGCTGCATGTGTGAGGGCTGCGAGTGTCCACAGGCGCTGCGCGATCGCATCGCCGGCCTGGCCAACGAGGTTCGTGTGACCGCGGACGGGCACCCCGGGTTGGCCATCACCCCGGCGCCTGCCGACGAGCCGGTGGTGCGTTTTCCGATCTGGCAACGCGTGGCGGCCTTCGCCGCGGTGATCGTGATCGTCCTGGCCGTCTCGGCCTACTTCCGTGGCAACGTGCCCACGCAGCCCAGCGGCCCGGGCATTGCCGAGGCCAGCGAGTTGCCGTCCGGCGTGCAGTTGGCCGGCTTCATGTCCACCGAGCACACGCGGTGCGCCAGCCACCCCACCAGCATCCGCAAGTTCACAGAGCGCGACCTCGAGCGGGTACCCGAGTCCTTCCGCGAGATCCTGGGCGGCGGGTTCACCAGGCAGGATCTGGAGCTCGAGGGCGCCACGTTTATGGCCGCCGGCGAGTGCAGGGTGCCCGGCAAGGGCCCGTCGGTGCACGTGATGTTCGAGACCCTCAACCCTCTGGGCGAGTCGGTCGAGGTCAGCCTCTACATCCAGCGGTGCGGCGACAAGCGATTCCAGGAGGGAAAGGCCTACGCCGTGGGATCCGAGTCCATCGACGCGGCCAGCATCATCGGGTGGCGTCACAATGGCCTGGTGTATTACTTGGTCACCTCATCGCCCGAGACAACGCGCGCGCTGGCGACGCGCCTCCAGGCACCCGCCATCGCCGGCGCGATCTGATCAGCCGCCCGCCGCGATCGCCATCGGGCTCCGCTCGCCAAAGCCCAGCCCACGCTCCAGCGATCGTGCCAGCCGAAGCAACCCAGACTCGTCAAACGCCCGGCCAACGAGTTGCACCCCGATCGGCAGTGCCACGCCGTCGACCTGCACTGTTCCCACTGGCACGCTGATCGCGGGCAGCCCGGCCAGGTTCGCCCCCACGGTGAACGCGTCTTCGAGGTACATCGAGAGCGGGTCGTTCACCTTCTCGCCCAGCCTGAACGCGGGGCTGGGCGTGGTGGGCATGAGCACCGCGCGCACGCCGCGGTCGAAGACGGCGTCAAAGTCGGCCTTGATCAGGCGACGCGTGCGTTGGGCCTTGCCGTAGAACTGGTCGTAGTACCCGCTGCTGAGCGCGTGGGTGCCCAGCAGGATGCGGCGCTTCACCTCTGGGCCCAGCCCTTCGGAGCGCGAGCGGATGTACAAGTCCTCGAGACTCTCGCCCGGACGCAGCTTGGCCCGACGGCCGTAGCGCACGCCGTCGTACCTCGCCAGATTGCTCGACGCCTCGGCCGGGGCGATGAGGTAATACGCTCCGATGCCGTGCGGGGTCGCCGGCAGCGCCCCATCTTCAAGGGCCACCCCCGCTTCACGGAGGATGCCCGCCGAACGCTCGAGCGCATCGGCGATGCCAGGGTGCACCGCTGCTTCGGGCACCACCAGCGCCACACGCTCGCCCTTGGTGGAAGCATCGAGGTCTTGGGCGAAGTCCTCAGCCGGGCGTGGCGCACACGTCGCATCGTGCGCATCGTTGCCGGCGATCACTGAGAGCGCGACAGCGGCGTCGGCAACGGTGTGGGTCAGCGTGCCGATCTGATCGAGGCTGCTGGCAAATGCGACCAGCCCGTATCGCGAGACACGCCCGTACGTCGGCTTGAGCCCCACCAGCCCGCACATGGCCGCCGGCTGACGCACCGATCCACCGGTGTCGCTGCCCAATGCCAGGGGCACGCAGCCGGCCGCCACTGCCGCCGCGCTGCCACTGCTGCTGCCACCGGGGACGCGGCTGGTATCCCAGGGGTTGCGGGTGGGTCCGAAGGCCGAGTGCTCGCCGCTGCCCCCCATGGCGAACTCGTCCAGATTGGCCTTGGCGACGACCACCGCGCCGGCGTCGAGCAGCTTCTCGACAGCCGTGGCGGTGTATGGGCTGTGGTAGCCCTCGAGCATCCGGCTCGCGCACGTGGTGCGCCCCAGGCAGATGTTGTCCTTCACCACCACCGGCACGCCCGCGAGCGGGCCCAGCGATTGGCCCGCAGCCCGGCGTCGGTCGACCTCCCCAGCCCGCTCAATCGCCGAATCGTGCAGCACGTCGATGAACGCGTTCAGCTCGCCCTGGGCCCGTTCGATGGACGACAGGGCGTGCTCAACGACCTCGCGGGCGGTCTGCGCACCACTGGCGATACGCCTGGCTGTCTCGATCATGTCCGACCGGGCCATCGGTCGATGCTCCTTGTTGGAAAGCGGGCCGGAAAATCCGGCAAACCCACCGGCCTCGGCCGGCGAATAGAAACGCTATCAAGCAGTCGAGGCTAGGCCGAGCTTCCAGCGACCCGTGTGAGGTTCCGCCGAGTCGACGCCCCACACCGACCGAACGTAAAGGCTCCAGCCATGCCCACCAGCCAGCTACGAGACGACCGATTCGCCGGCGCCTTCACCGCCATTATCACGCCGTTTGCCGCCGATGGCAGGTCGATCGACCTGGAACGCCTGGATACCCAGATCGCCCGGCAGGCCGAGCAGGGCATCACCGGCATCGTCGCCGCAGGCACCACGGGCGAGAGCCCCACGCTGGAGGCCCAGGAGTATCGCACGCTCATCCGCCGGTGCGTGGAGGTCGGCAAGGCCCACGACCTGGTGGTCGTCGCCGGCACGGGCAGCAACAGCACGGCCCACGCCGTCGAGCAGCAGCGCATCGCCCTGGACCTGGGCGCCGACGCGGGCCTGAGCGTGAACCCCTATTACAACAAGCCCACGCAGGAGGGCCTGTACGCCCACTTCGCGACCATCGCCGAGAGCGTGGAGCTGCCCATCATGCTCTACAACATCCCGGGCCGCACCGGCGTGGCGCTGGCCCCCGACACGGTCGAGCGGCTGTACGAGAGCCCGTGGGTGGTGAGCATCAAGGAGGCCACCGGCAGCACCGACTCGGCCACCGACATCCTGGGCCGATGCCCGGGCATCGCGCTGCTCAGCGGCGACGACGGCATGACCCTGCCCTTCATGGCCCTGGGCGGGGTGGGCTGCGTCTCGGTGGTCAGCAACATCGCGCCCCAGCAGACCGCCGCCCTGTGCCGGGCCATGCTCGACGGCGACCTGCCCGCGGCCCGCGAGCACCATACGGCCCTGTTCGAGCTGGCCCGGGCCATGTTCATCGAGACCAACCCCATCTGCGTGAAGGCCGCCATGGCGATGATGCACCTGGACAGCGGCCAGCTCCGCCTGCCCATGACCCAGCCAACCGAGCCCACGCGCCGGGCCATCCACGACGCCCTCGACCGCGCGGGCCTGCTCCAGGCCGCGGCCTGCTAGCGGTCCAACGATCGCACATCGCGAGCGTGGGTTTCTACGCCATCGGGTGCAACGCCCCCCGCGTCTGATAAGCCGTTCTTGCATCACGCTTGTCGCGCGCCCCTTGCACCTTTAATCCATGGTGCCCACCACCGCGCCAGCCGAACCCCAAGACCCCGGCCCACTGCCCGACGGGGCCCTCTGCTACGGCTGTGGCTACAACCTCGTCGGCCGAACGCTTGACGAGAAGTGCCCCGAGTGTGGCATGGACGTGGCGCCATCCTGGCCCGTTACCAATCGGGCGGCCGGACACCCGATCCACCTCAAGCAGCTTCGGTTGGAGTTCCTCTGGCTGAACGCGCTCGCCCTCCTCGCGATGACGTCGAATGTCAGCCTGGCCACGTCCGCTCTCTTGCACGTGATAACACGAAACGCGCCCGCCTGGCAATCGGCTTCCTTCACATTCTTGGCCGTCGGCCTCATGGGCTGGTGCGCGGTGTACGTCCCGCTGCTGATGGTCTCGATCGCCCGGGTTCGCAAGCACCCGAACTGCCTACAGATGCCCGGCGCGTGGTTTCGCTGGCATATGTGCGTGGGCTCGGCACTTGCTGCCATCGGCTTTCTCGGCTGCCTCGTGCCAGCACCGATCGCGTTCGCAATCTCACAACACGCTGGCATGTGGACGGTTAGGATCTGCGGTTTCGTCCTGCTCACCGGCGCCCTGATCCAGCTCCTCGGCTCGTGGTTGTACGCCGGTTCGATCCTGCGCCGTGCCAGGCCCGGCACCCAATACCTGCAAGACACGCGAGGCCTTTGGGTGATCCCGGTTGCTATCGGCGTGATGGTCGCCCTGGCGGTTTGCGCCTGGTTCGCCAACGACACAATCCTCGCCATCCTCTTCTCACCGCTGGCGTTGGCCAGTGCCGTTCTCGCCCAGCGCCTGCTCCGAGCGCTGCTGGCAATCCGCCGAGCCGAGAAGATGGCCGGCACTCAAGCGACGGCTCAAAAGGTGTGAATCTGGCCCCTATCTCCGCCGCCGCGCGCCATCTGGCGGTGGTGTGGGAGATTCGGCTTGCGTTTGGAAGATTTGTTGGTACGCTCGTGATGCCCGGTGGTTACGAGCCACCACACCCCCACCACCACCCGCAGGCCTCCCAAGGCCCGCACATGCGGCAGGTGACGCACGCCCGCGGGCCCGCGATGGGGTTTTCCCATGAAGTCCACGCAGCGATCGATCGATAAGCGCAGAGTTCATCCGGCCCGTTGCAATCCTTCCCGTCGGGATTCGTTCGTAACGAGCCGGCCCCGTAGGACGGTAACAATCCAGGGGGCAATCGTTGTGGCGGCCGCAGTTGTGTGCCTCGCCGCCACACTGCTGACAGGGGGCTGTGTTGACCACCGGGCCATGCAGGACCAGCTCGATACGGCGCGCCAGGATCTTGGCGCGCTGCGCGATGCCTTGGCCGCCCGCCAGCGTGCCCTGCGCCAGGCCCTGGAAGATCCGTCGGCCCCGCCAGACCTGGCCGATGGGTGGCGAGCCCAGCTCGTGGTCGTCCAAGACCAGCTCGCCGCCGCCGACCACGCCATCGACGCCTCGGCAAGCTATGAGCACGACCCGGCTGGTGGAGCCGTTACCCGGACGATCGGTGCGGTCGCGCCATTCGTGCCCGAGCCCTATCGACTGCCACTGGTCCTTGGCGCCGGGCTCGCGGCATCGCTCGCTCGCGGGGTTCAGCTGCGACGGGCCGGCCGGGCGATCGCCCGGGGCGTCCAGCGCGCTCTCGACGCCGATCCGAAACTCGCCGACGGATTCGCCCAACATGCCGGGGAGGTCCGAGCCGAGCAGCCGCGACTCGCGCGGCGGCTCGTCGACGAGGCCCAGGGCAAGCGTACCGCGCTCCCCATCTGACACCCACGGAGGAAGGCCGGGCATGCGCAAGGGATTCACGCTCATCGAGTTGCTGGCGGTCATCGCGATCATCAGCGTGCTCATCGGCATCCTCATCCCCACGCTGGGCAGCGCGCGCGAGAGCGCCCGCCGCACCGCGTGCCTGGCCAACCTCGCCCAGATCGGCGTGGGCACCCAGATGTACCTCGACACCGAGTCCAAGGGCGTGCTGCCGGTGGTGCGGCCCTTCCACAGCGGCGAGCCGGGCGGCGGCAGCGACCCGAGCCTGCTGGACGTGCTGAGCCAGTACCTCGACACGCCCGCGCCGCGCCGCGCCTCGCCCGATGAAGACTTCGTGCTGGGCAAGAACTCGTGCTACCGCTGCCCGAGCGACAACGGCGGCAAGGAAGCCCCGCTGTGGGCCAGCGCGGGCACGAGCTACGAGTACTTCCCCGGTCTGCTCATGACGGCGACCGAGCTGGCCTTCGCCGCCGAGAGCCCCCGATTGGAAAAAGCCGTGACAACGGCGATCGAGACCCAGAGCGAGCGGGGCACGCCTATCCCGCTGCTGAACTGCGCGGGCGAGTGGCACGTGCTCCGCGCGGGCGGGCCGGCTCAGAACGCCGTGTACTTTCCTTCCATGCGCGCCGACTGGCTCGAGGAGTTGCCCGCCGAGGACGGCGAGGCGCTCTTCGGCGAGATTGGCCGCCTCCTGGGCATCGGGACATGAGTACACGCGACGACATGCTGGAGACCCTCGGCCGTCTCGACCGCCGTCGTATCAACATCAGCGCGTGGCGTGAGCGCATCGCGGACTTCGAGCGCAACACGCTGCGCGATGGCGACAACTGGCGGCGCTGGTCGCGAAAGTACTGGCCCTTCGCTGCCGGGCTTGTCGTGGTGCTGGGTGTGTCTGGCTACTTCGTATTCAGGCCCACGCCGGTGCCCGACTACGAGAACGCGCGCATCGACACCATCATGAACTTCACGCTCTTGCAGAGTGAGTTCAATGAGCTGCCGCTCGAGCGCCGGCTCGAGCTGGTGGGCATGCTCATCCAGCGGATGGAGAGCATGAACTCGAGCGACTCGCTCATGCTGGCGGCGTTTGCTGGTTCGATCCGCGGCAAGGCCCGCGAGCAGCTCGAAGAGAACGCAAGCCGGCTGGCCATCGAGCTGTGGGACTCGATGGCCGTCGAGTACCAGGGCGTGCCCGAGGCCGAGCGCGAGGAATACCTGGCCGAGGCGTTCGTGAAGTTCGAGACGACGCTGGAGATGATGGGCGGCGAGGTGCGCGACCGCACGCCCGAGGAGCGCCTCGAGCGTGCCAGGCGTCAGGCACAGCGCGACGAGCAGGCCATCAAGGACGGCCGCGGGCCCCCGGCACGCATCATGGGCCGCATGTTCGACGTGATGAACAACAACATCGGCCAGCACGCCAGCCCGCTGGAGCGCCGCCGGGGCGAACTGCTGATGCGCGACATGACCCGCTTCCTGCGCAGCCCGGGCGGCGGTTGAAAGATCCCTCATCGAGCCAACCGGTCGGGAAGCCCTGGGTAGACTGCCTCCGACAAGGAGGCTTTTTCATGGATGCGAAGCTGATCGACCGGGCGCCAGCCAAGTACGACGACCTGCGGGCGGTCTTCATGAACTGCACGCTGAAGCGCTCGCCCGACACGAGCCACACGCAGGGGCTCATGGACAAGTCCGTGCGCCTGATGGAGAGGGTGGGCGTGCCGGTCGATCGCATCCGCTTGGTTGATCATGACGTGCCCCCGGGCGTGCAGCCCGACATGACTGAGGCGGGCTATAACGCCGACGAGTGGCCACAGATCCACAAGAAGATCATGGCTGCGAACATCCTCGTCGTCGGCACGCCCATCTGGCTCGGCGAGAAGAGTTCGGTGTGTACCAAGCTCATCGAGCGGCTGTACAGCAACTCGGGAGACCTGAACGACAAGGGCCAGTCGGACTATTACGGCCGCGTGGGCGGGTGTGTTGTGACGGGCAACGAGGACGGTGTGAAGCACTGCTCGGCCGGCGTGCTCTATGGTCTCTCGCATGTGGGGTTCACGATCCCTCCGCAGGCTGACGCGGGCTGGATCGGCGAGGCGGGCCCGGGGCCGAGCTACCTCGACGCCGAGTCGAGCGCCGAGGACAACGACTTTACCAATCGCAACCTGACGATTATGACGTGGAACCTTCTGCACATGGCGCGGCTGCTCAAGGACGCGGGCGGCGTGCCGGCGTTTGGCAACCAGCGCGATAAGTGGAAGGACGGCGAGCGTTTCGGCTTCGAGAAGTGAGGCGCGTCGTGCGCGTGGTCAGGGCCGCGGGTCGACGGGCATGCGCGGGAACCGTGTGGTCAGGGCGCAGGCCAGCCGCTGGTTCATCTGATGGCCCGATCGTGTGGCGGTGATGTCGGCCTGAATAGGCCGGCCGGCCAGCGCCAGATCGCCGATGGCGTCCAGCAGCTTGTGGGTGGCCGGCTCCTTGTCGAAGCGGTAAGCGTTGTCGATGGGCCCGTCGCGGCCGATGACGAGCATGTCGGCGGGCGTGAGGTTCTCGAAGAGCCCGGAGCGTTGCAATGCCTGGGCCTCGTACTCCATGCAGTAGGTGCGGGCGGGAGCGATGGACTTGGAGTAGGTGTCGGCCGATCCGTCCCACGTGACTGTCTGGGCCTCGATGGCGGCACCCTTGCCGTAATCGAGGGTATAGGTGATCGACCAGCCCGGCTCGCTCCTGGGCTCGGCGACGATGCTCGTGTTCGAATATTCGGCTTTGACGGCCTGTTCGAGGACGATCGGCTCGATGGTGTCGCCGAGTTCGCGCGTGCCCACCTCGAGCATGGCCGAGACGAACGGCTTGGCCGACCCGTCGAGGATGGGCATCTCGATGCCGTCGATCTCGATGTCGCAGTCGGTGATGCCCAGACCGACGATAGCCGAGAGGGCGTGCTCGACGGTGGCGACCAGGGCGTGGCCGCGGGCGAGGTTTGTGCTGCGTGGCTGCCCGCTCAGGATGCCCGAATGGACCGGGGCTGTGGTGACGGCGCTGTGGTGAACGGGCACGGACGCTGCGATGTCGGCGCGCGTGAGGATGAGGCCGTCGTGGCCGGGTTTGAACGTGACACGTGCGGGTTGCGCGGAGAAGAGCCCGACACCCTCGATGGTGACGGGCCCACCCAGCGTGCGTCTGGCAACAGGGTGGGCTGTGGGCGTGGTCATGTGTCTCGGAGGCGCTTGCGCAACTGACGCATGTCTTTGGCCAGCGTGCGGAACTGGGCGTAGTTGGCGGCCGCTTCTCGGGCTGGCATGGCCGGCCCGCCCAGCCATGTCTCGCCGGTGGGGACGTTGTTGATGACGCCGCTGCGCGCGCCGATGATGGCGCCCGGACCGATGGTGATGCCGTCGGAGATGCCCACCGATCCGGCGATGGTGGCGCCGTCTCCGATGGTGACGCTGCCGGCGATCGAGCAGCAGCCGCAGATGATGACATTCTGCCCGATGTCGCCGTTGTGGCCGATCTGGCAGAGGTTGTCGATCTTGGTGCCCCGGCCGATGCGGGTGTCGGCGAGCTTCCCGCGGTCGATGCAGGTATTGGCGCCGATCTCGGCGTCGTCCTCGATGACGACCGCGCCCAAGTGGGGGATCTTGATGGCTCCATCGGGCCCGGGGAGGTATCCGAAGCCGTCGGCCCCGACCACGACGCCGGGGTGGAGCGTGCATCGCTCGCCCACGGTGCAGCCGTGCTGGACGACCACGCCGGGGTGGAGGGTGGACTTGGCCCCGATGGTGACGTTCTGGCCCAGCGTGACCCGGGCGGTGAGCACGGCCCCTGGGGCGACGCGGCAGCCAGGGCCGATGACACACATGGGCCCGATCGAGGCGCCCTCAACGGTCGCCGAGGGATCGACCTGGGCGGTGGCATCCACGCCCGGCTCGGCGGGCGCGGGGGCGGCGTGCTCGGCGAACGCCTCGAGCAGCGTGAGCAGGGCACGGTCGGCGTCGGGCACATAAAGGATCGCGCGGTCGGCGGTGTCGCCATCGTCGATGCGGACGCCCTCGCTTACCAGCGCGGCCGAGGCGTTGGAGGTGGCCCAGGCGGCGGCGTGGCGCTGATCTCGGATGAAGGTGAGGGCTCCGGGGGTGGCCTTATCGAGTGGGGCGATGTCGGCCAGCGGGATGTCGGCTGGTCCCACAAGCCGGGCCTGGAGGATCTCCGCGAGTGCGCCGGTGGTGGCGGCCTTTGTCCTGGCGTTGTCCATCTGGGGGGGCGCGGCCTTGCTTTTTGGTTTATGGACGGTGGCGGTGGTTCGCACGGGCTGGCCTCGACAGATAGGTCGGCGATGGGTCTCAGACGGGCGTAGGCGGGGTCGTCAGGGTGCTCAGCCTCCCGCGGCGTACTTGTTGTTCATGTGCTGCACCACGCTGTTCGTGATGTTCACGCTGTCGCCAGCGTAGATGACTCGGCGAGTTTGGATGAAGTTCTCCACAAAGTCCACGGCGTTCTCGGCCCGGACGTTGGGGTTGCGGGGCACCATCAAGGGCTGGCCGCCGTGGATCACGGCCTCCCATCCGTCACGCCTGGCGACCTCTTCAACAGCCTTGAGGGCCTTCTCGTAGAGCTCGGTCAGCACCCGGGCGGTGTCTTCCTGCTGCCATTTGACGAGCATGGAGCCGCGGAGTTCTCGAAAGCCCATCTTCATGTTCCGCTCGCGGAAGATCTGGTCGTAGGCGTCGGTGTTGGGGTCCAGCCGCTCCATGTCGGCGGTGAGGCCGTCGATCTCTTCGGAGAGTTGCTTGATCTCGTTGGACTTCTTGTCAACATCGGCTTGGATGCGCTTGTCGATAACCTTGAACTCGTCGAGCTGGGTGATGACCGCGACCAGGTCGACCGTCGCCATCGAGGTAGGGGCAGCCTTGACAACCGCCGAGGCGTCGGCCTGGGGCCGCAGCAGGGCCACCGTGGAGATAGCGATGGCGATGGTGGCAAGAACACCCAGGCCCGCGTTGGCGCGGGAAGCGGTCGTGACGGCGGCGTGTCGGGTGAGCACTGGCATGGTGTAAGCCTCCTGCGAGCTGCGAATCGGGCGATCGCTCCGCGATCGATGCGAGCAAACCGGTTGGGGCGCGTGCCCGAGCCGGCGGGGAGCGAGTACCGCCCCGGTGTCGGCTCGGTGTGGTGTCGCACGCCTGATGAAGATTCTACACCCTGTAAAGATGCCGCCGGCTCGCGAGGCTGGCATACTCGGGGAAAAAGCTGGTGAATACTTACTTGTGTTATAGGACTATGATTGAGAGGGCGGCGGATTGTCGAGAACCCGGCAAGGGGCCGATGTCGTAACAGGACTGAAGGCCGCTGGGACTATCCTGAAGGGTTGCTTCCTGGGGGTGGACTCGTGCGAACGAACGGAGGCCTGTGATGCAGCGGTTGGGTGCGAGTATCGGGATGCTACTGATGTCGGCGGGCCTATGCATGGGGCAGAACGCCCTGGGCGATGGCCGGGCATTGGATCGCAACACGCGTGTCGGCGGCCAAGGCGTCAACAACCCGACCCGCGACTACCTGGCTGAGATGCGCTTCCGTAATGCGCTGGTGACCGGGAACGTGCCGGGTGGATCGGGCTTCCGCGGCTATACCGGCTATGGGCTGGACTTCGACTTCCGCCAGCGGGTGGGCTCGGATGACCTGTTCAGCTTCCGTCGTGATTCGTTTACCAGCGGGCTGGCGGGCACAGGCATCCGCGGCACCGAGGCCCTTCAGTACCAGTTTGCCTTGACGGTGGGCAACGAACCCCCACGCAACCTCCGCGGCAGCCTGTTGACGTCTCGCACAGGCGAGCGCACCACCGCCGACGTGCGGTCGTACCCGATGGAATCGGTCAGCGGCACCGTGGATTTGCGTCAGGCGACCCCGGAGGAGATGGGCGAGTACCAGCCGGGATCGATCCTGTCGCTTCGGTCGACCTCGGCGTATACCGCCGGGCGGAGCCTGAACCCCTCGATGCTTTACATGCAGGAGAACGAGACCGGCCAGTCGGAGGGGCTGGTGGCCTCACCCCTGCGTGGGCTGGCCAGGGAGGAGCTGCTGGGCGATTCGGAGTCGGAAACGGGCGCGCGGCGGGATCCGGCCGCGGGCGACCGGATGAGCCGGGAGCGTCCGGGCCAGGAGTCCACCGATGAGGCGCAGCCCGGTTCGTTTTCTGAGCCCGGCGCTGGCGCGACGGGCGAGGTTCGCGACCGGCTGGCCAGCGACTTTGCCTCCCGGATGACCTTTGGCCAGGAGCGGGAAGGCCAGGAGGCCGGGTCCGGGGATGCTCCCACGGGGGGCGACCCATTCTTGGAGCAGCTCGCCGCATTACAGCAGGTGCTGCGTGATGGCACGCTGATGGACGGTGCCGGCCCTGGGGAGGGCCAGGGCGGTGAGGGCGAGGTCGATCCCACGGCTGGGCCCATATCGCCCGAGGCGGCGCTCGAGCAGCGCGTGAGCGGCTGGAAGGACCTTGTGACCACGCTGAAGCGCGGGGTTGGGACCGTGGAGGTGCCCCCGCCAAAGCTGGATCGGGCGTCGGCGTACGACCTGCACGTAGAGCGTGCTCAGGAGATGATGACCAAGGGCCAGTATTTCGAGGCCGAACAACGTTTCACGATGGCCTTGGCGGCCCGGCCGGGGGACGCGATCGCATCGGTCGGTCGCGTGCACGCGCAGATTGGCGCGGGGCTGGATCTCTCGGCTGCGGTCAACCTGCGGTCGTTCCTGGTGGCGCATCCGGAGTTTGTGGGCGCCCGGTACGAGGCGTCGATGCTTCCCAGCGAGGATCGGCTTCGCAGCGCGATCAACCGTTTGATCGGTCAGGTGCGTGATGAGGAGGGCACGCGGCGCATGCGGGAGAGCGCGCTGCTGCTGGCGTACGTTTCTTTCCAGGCTGGCGACCGGGTGTCGACCATTCTGGGGCTGGAGCGCCTGGGCGAGGGTGAGTCGGGCCGGATGGACCCGCTGACGCCGCTGCTCAGGGCGGTGTGGCTCGAGGATGGGCAGGACGCCGCCGATCGCGAAGGCGAGACACCGGCCGATCGGGACGACGCCGGCGGCGGGTGATGCCGCGGTCTGGTTGGGCGGAGCAGGATGGCAGATGGCATGACCACACAACCCGCGCCGTCGCCCGCCCGGGCCGAGGACGACCCCGGCCTCTCGATCACCGATTTTCTCAGTGACGGTGGGTTCGTGCAGCTCTGGTCGACGCTGTCGGGGCTGCTCGATACGCCCGTGCGGCTGCTGGACGCCCATGGCGGCGAGATCGTGCCCACGGGCGATGCGTCGGTGACCTGGCGGCTGGCCGACCCGGCTCCGGACCCCGCGGCCCTGGCGGCCGAGCGTGCCTTCGCGGTACCGATGCGTGCGCACGGGCGTGTCATCGGATGGGTGCACGTGGGCAAGGGGGCGGCGACCGAGGGCCCGCTGGCCGCGGCGATCGAGCAGGCCGTGGCGTTGGTTGTGGACGTGGCCGACCAGGTGTGCGACCGTGAGCTGGAGCTACGCGCCCGGCTTCGTGAGCTGAGCGCCACGCAGCGTCTGAGCGCGCTGCTGGCTGCGGCTCAGAGCGAGGACGAGGTGCTGGGGATTGCCCTTGACAGCGCGATCGAGCTGCTTGGGTTGTGGGCGGGCTCGCTGGTGCTGTTCGACAATGAGAGCGGGCAGGGACTGGCGCCCGAGGAGCGCGACGTCGAGCATCGCGTCAGTCGGAACCTGAGCGAGAGCTGGCTTTCCAACCCGCTGCCGTTGTCTGCCAATCGCGAGTTCGACAAGCGGGCGTTGAAGGGCGAGATCGTGGCGGTGGCCGACTTGCAGCGCGATCGGCGTGTTCAGTTAAAGGAGCGGACCAAGGCCGAGGGGCTGGCCAGCGCGCTGCACGCGGGCATGATCTTCAACGGGAAGCCCCTGGGCGTGATCCGGCTGTACGGGTCTCGCGTGCGTGTGTTCACGTCGGCCGAGCAGCGCGTGCTGCGGACCATCGCCCACCAGGCATCGGTGGCGATCGGTCAGGCGAGGCTGTTGCGGCTGCAGCGCGAGGAGCGCCGGCTGCAACGCCAGCTCCGGCTTGCCAGCGACGTGCAGCGGCGCATGCTTCCCAAGGCCCCGCCCGAGAGCGAACGGCTGGACCTGGGGGCGAGCTGGGAGCCGAGCCTGGAGCTGAGTGGCGATTTCTTTGACTTCATCGAACTGGATGCGCACGACCGGGCCCCGGGCGAGCGGCGCATCGGCATCGTGGTGGGCGACGTGGTGGGCAAGGGGGTGGCCGCGGCGCTGCTGATGAGCCACGTGCGTGCGAGCCTGCTGGCGCACGTGAGCAGGGATCCCT
Source organism: Phycisphaerales bacterium JB060 (assembly GCA_044440025.1). Lineage (GTDB taxonomy): Bacteria > Planctomycetota > Phycisphaerae > Phycisphaerales > UBA1924 > JAHCJI01. The sequence continues at coordinate 55,706 of JBITAF010000068.1, forward strand.
CGCCCGGCACGGTGCTTGCGGCGGTGAACGATGACCTGTGCCGCGACTCGCTGCCCAATGAGTTTGTGACGCTGTGGTACGCCGTGGTCGACCCGGTGAGCCTGGAGTTGATCTACGCCAGCGCGGGGCACGACCCGCCCTTGCTCCTGCGGCCGGTGGTCGACGGGGTTCCTCCTGAGACCAGTGAGATCTCCGGCGCCGACGCGCGATCGATGCGCAGCAGCGGGATGCTGGCGGGCGTGCTCCCCGGTCAGGTGTTCGGTGAGGAGCGGGTACCGCTGCTTGGCGGCGACACGCTGGTGATGTTTACCGATGGGATGACCGATGCGCGAAACTTTGCTGGCGAGCGGTACGGCCGCGCGCGGCTGACACGCTCGGTGTACGAGGCAGTGAGCCGGAGCCCGGACATCGGGGCCGCCTCGCTGGTGAAGGAGACGGTGTGGGGCGTGCGCCGATTCGCCGGGCTGGCGTCCATGACCGACGACCAGACGATCGTGGCGTTGCGGGTGAGGCCTTGATGCTGCGGGCGGCCATCGTGCTTTCCTGCGTCGTGCTGCTGGGCGGGTGCACCATCGCCGGGCTCGAAGAGACCGCCACTCGGCAGGCATGGCCGGCGGACGCCGAGACGGTGTTCGGCTGCACGCCGGTGAGCGTGGACTTCTTCGGCGGCCGGGTGCGTGGCAGCGGCTCTGGTGTGTTCGTGTCTGACCGCTGGCTGCTGACCGCGGCGCACGTCGTGCCCGAGGACGCGAGCTATGCGTGGCTGTGGACGAAGACCGATGGGCCGTCCACCGGCGTGGCAATGCCGGTGGAGGTGGTCATTACCGGCGGCGGCGAGCCGGTGGAATCGGGCGATTGGGCGTTGGTACGGTTCTCCGAGCGCGTGGCGGCCCTGGGCGCCCAGCCCGCGCGGCTGCTGGCGGACGGATTCGAGGACGCCCGGGCGGTGCTCGTTGGTTTTCCCACCCGGGGCGAGTTGGAGCACGGGTTGTACACGCCCCGGGATGTCGTGGTGCTACGCAGCGATGCGCCGGGAGCGGCGCAGGTGCTCGTTGGCGCGAGCGAGGACGAGCCTGATCTGCGGTACTTCCGCATGGTGCCGGGCTGGTCGGCGCTGGGCGGGGCCTCGGGCGGTCCGGTCGTGATGCGCGACGCGGACGGCAGGCCCGGGGTTGCGGGGCTCGTGCTGGGGCGATTGGAGTACCACGGGCTGTGGCGGCGCGGACGGGTGATTGTCACCCACGACCTGCCCCCCCAGGCGCACCTAGCCGCCAGCGGGGCACTGGACGACCTGCCTAGCCGGGCGGGGCGGGACAGGCTGCTGGTGCGGACCGGAGCCGGCGGCGGGCGGGCTACGCTGACCAGCGATGGCGACTGTGTTCCTCAATGGCAGGCTGCTTCGGGACGATGACCCCGAGGCGAGCGTTTCGCTTTCCGACGCGGGCTTCATGCACGGCGTTGGGCTCTTCGAAACCATGACCGCCCGGCACACACCCTCGGGCGTACGCGTGGTGCGCGTGGACGAGCACGTGGGGCGGCTGGTTGGCTCGGCCAAGGAGCTTGGGCTGGCCGGCTCGCTGCGCGCCGGGCCGCTGGCCGAGGCGGTGGAACACACGGCCCAGTCGCACCTTGAGAACAGATCGGGCGAGACAGCCCGGTTGCGGCTAACGGTGACCGGCGGCGACCTGAACCTGGTTCGTCGAGAGGCCGAGCGTGTGGGTGCGGGCGCGCAAACCCCGACGGTCGCCATCGTGGCCCAGTCCGCGACGGTGTACCCGCAGGAGCTGTACGAGCGGGGCGGCATGATGGTCGTGGCCGACGCGAAGGCCAACCCCTTCGAGCCAACGGCCGGGCATAAGACGCTGAACTACTGGTGGCGTCTGCGTGAGTTACAGAACGCCTTGGCCAAGGGCGGCACCGAGGCGCTGGTGTTCAGCATCACCAACCACGTGTGCGGCGGGAGCGTGAGCAATGTGTTTGCCGTGAAGGACGGCGAACTGCTGACGCCCATCGCCCGGGGCGAGGAGGCCGATGTGGCGGGCAAGAGCGGGGCCATGCCCAGCGCGGTGCTCCCGGGTGTGACCCGCGCGGCGGTGCTGGAGATCGCCCGGGAGCAGGGGCTGGCCTGCCAGAGGCGGATGCTGGCGATTGGCGACCTGCTGGACGCCGATGAGGTATTCTGCACGAACGCCAGCTTCGGCGTGCTGGCGATGACCCGCATCGAGGGGCGTGAGATCGGTGATGGCGCGGTTGGTCCGATCAGCCGGCGGCTGCGCGAGGCACTGCTGGAGCGCGACTCGCAATAGGGATCGGTGCAGCGACTGGTCAGGCGCCCGGGCCTTGGACGGGGTGGCGGACGCGGACGTTCTCGCGGCCGGTGGTGTCTTCTTGGGGGTCCTCCATGGCTCGCATGGCCTGGCGGACGCGCCGGCGGATGACGAACCAACCGATCGCCACGGCGATGAGGGCGAAGGGCAGCAGGACCAGGCCGATGGCGATGATGCCCGTGAGCACGACCGCCCCCAGGGCGATCAGCAGGCCGAGCATGAGGGCGACCTTGAGCCGCGCCAGCGGGCCGGGCGTGCGGACTTCCCCGCCGCCGAGGGTGTAGCTGTACGTTCGGGTGACCACCGGCTGAGTTTAGGTCGCCGGAGCGCAAAAACACACCCGCCTTGCCGGCGGGTGGTGGTGTAACGCGGTGGATCGGAGTCCTGGCCGCGGGAGATGGAGGCGAGCGGATATCGGCGGGTGGTCTGGGCTGGGCGACTCAGGCGCGGCGTCGGCGGCCGAAGAAGCCCGCCCCGGCCAGGCCCACGGCGGCCATGGCGCCCGTGGTGGGAAGCGGCACGGCGACCTCGAACATCTGGTCCTGCGAGCCGTCATTGGTCAGCGCGAGGATGCGGTTGCTGATGCGGACGTCGTCGTTGGTGGCGATGTTCAGGAGCGTGTCGAGGTACGACAGCGTGCCACTGTTGAGGTTCCAGGCGCGGAAGGCGCCGTCGGCCACGTTCAGGGTGCTGGTCTCGGTGGCCAGGTCGCCCACAACCTCCCAGATGGCAAGTTGGAACGCGGCGGCGAAGTTGTTGCTGCTGCCGTACTGCTGGCCGTTGGCGTAGGTGTAGAGGCGGCCGATGGCGTCGGCCTTGTGCTGGTCCATGCCCGCGTTGCCCTGAGCGACCGGGGCGTCGGTGAGCTCGTTGACGTCGTATTGGCGGCTCTGGTGGCTCACCCACTCGGATACATCGACGCAGTAGGTCGTGAGGAGGCCCATGCCCGGGGCCGAGGCGCCGCTGCGGGCGGTGACGTCGTGGTTGAGCTGGCCTGCATGGACGGTGTACCGCTCGCCGTTGACGCGGATGGTGGCTGTGCGGCCCTGGCCGGCGCCGACGAAGTTCATAGTGACGCTGTCGGCCGCGGCAAGAGCCGAGGTCGCCAGCACGGCAATGGTGGCAAACATGGAACCCTTCATGGGTTTCTCCCTCTCTTAGATATGTCCCGATCCGCCGCCCTGCCGCCCCCTCGTGGGGTAGGCGGCAGGGCGGCAATGGGCCGGCGTTCGATGGTGACTCTCCCCCGAGTCATCGTGGCGCCGGTCCACGGACAACATACTCGAAAGCTGGCCGCTGTCTAGTGCTAAGTGATGTTATTGCAGTTGGTTATAACGGTTGTTTCCTTTCCGGACCCGGGGGCTGCGTTGTGGGACCAAGACCGAGGCGCGCAAAAAAAAGCCCGCCTGAGTGGCGGGCGCTGTTTCGATGGAGGGGCAAGATCACAAGGCCGTCAGGGCCTGGCGATTATGCTCGGCGTCGACGGCTGACGATCACGCCGGCCAGGCCGATGGCGGCCAAGCCCGCGGCGCCGGGCAGGGGCACGGCCACGCTGTAGAGCTGGTCCTGGAAGCCCTCGTTGGTCAGTGCGCCGAGGCCCGAGAAGCTGAACACGCTGTCGTCGGCGGCGGCGGCCAGCAAGCCGTTGAGCACGGACTGGGTGCCGGTGTTGATGCTGCTGGTGACCTGGAAGTCGCCGGTATCGACGCTCAAACCGCTGTCGCCGCCGAAGTCGGCGATGACTTCCCAGACGGCCAGCTGGAAGGCGGCGGCGAAGTCGTTGCTGGAGCCGAACTGGTCGCCACCGGCAGCGGTATAGAGCCGGCCGATAGCCCGGGCCTTGTCGATGCCCATGGCCGGGGCGACGCCGCCGGCGGTGACGGGCGCGTCCTCAAGGGCCGCCAGGTCGTAGGTGTTCTGGCCCGCGCCGACGCCCTCGAGGACGTCGATGCAGTAGGTGAGCAGCGAGCCGTTGAGCTGGGTGCCGGTGGAGCCCGAACCGTTAGCCACCACGAAGGTGAGCTGGCCGGCGAACACGTTGGTCGCCGTGCCGTTGGCTTGGACAGAGAACGAGCGGCCTGTGCCCGGACCGGTGTAGGTCAGGTCGACCGAGTCGGCCGTGGCGGCGCCGGCGGCGGCCAGCATGGCGGTGATTGCAATCGCGGAACGCATCTTCAAATCTCCCTTATTTCTCTTCTTCTCTCGGGACTGGTCTTCTCAAATCTGCACGATCCGGGCCTGACGCGCCAGCAGTAACACGTGCCCCAACACCACGCGAACGCGGTGCGGGAATCACACAGCGACAGGGGCCCGTACCCCACGAAGCCGTCTGGATCCCGGATTGTGCTGGATGCCCACCGCCCCTAAGGCGCGGCTTGGCTTCCCTCCTCGAATACTTTAGGGGATTCGCGACAGTGGGCCCACTCGGATCCCAAGTTCGCACATGAATTTGTGGGCAGAATCTCCCATAACCAGCAAGGGAATGGTTATCGGTACACCTGATGACTGATAACGCTTTGGGTGCGCTTTCGTGGCAGCCGGGCTACGGTCTGAACTGGTTCGCAGCGGATCACGGAGGATGGCCGCGATATGGGAACGGTGGAAGCCGAACGAGACACGAGCAAGAGCATTTCCGGGGCGCTGCTCGACCAGCTCGGCTCGGGCTTTGCCCACTTGCACCTGCACACCGAGTATTCGCTGCTGGACGGCGGCAACCGCATCGATCGCCTGGCCGATCGCATCAAGGAACTGGGCACGCCGGCCGTCGCGGTGACCGACCATGGCAACATGTTCGGGGCGGTGGCCTTCTACGAGGCTTGCCGCAAGCGGGGCATCCGGCCCATCCTGGGCGTCGAGGCGTACGTCTGCCCCCCCGGGCGGCCCAGGCAGGATCGCACGTACACCGGCGTGAGCGACGGCGGCTACCACCTGGTGCTGCTGGCCGAGAACATCACGGGCTGGAACAACCTGATGCTGCTGTGCAGCCAGGCGTACCTGACGGGGTTTTACTTCAAGCCGCGCATCGACCGGGACCTGCTCGAGGCGCACAGCAGCGGGCTGATCGCCATCAACGGCCACCTGGGCAGCGAGCTTGGCGACCACCTGCTGGCGTTTACGCGCAACCAGAGCCAGACCTCGTGGGACGCGGCCGAAGAGAGCATCGCGTGGCACAAGCGGGTGTTCGCCGACGAGGGCACGGGGCCACGGTTCTACTGCGAGATGCAGCATCACGTGCCCGAGCAGGTGTCGATCAACCCGCACGTGATCGAGCTTGCTCGCAAGCACGACGTGCCGCTGGTGTGCGACAACGACTCGCACTTCCTGCGGGCCGAGGACCACGACGCCCACGACACGCTCATCTGCATCTCGATGGGCAAGAACAAGCACGATCAGGAGCGGCTGCGCTACACGCCCGAGCTGTACGTCAAGACTCCCGAGCAGATGCGCGAGCTGTTCGAAGGTGAGTACGGCGAGGACGGCGTCGAGGCGTGCGACAACACACTGCGCATCGCGGCGCGGTGCGACGTCGAGTTGCCCATCGGCGCGAACCACGCGCCGGTGGTCGTGGTGCGCACGCCCGAGGAGCTGCCCCGCCACGACGAGAAGCAATACGGCGGCTTCCTGACGGCGTGGTACAAGGACTATTGCTCCAGGTTCACGCTCGAGCCGGCGGCCGATGCGGGGCTTGATCATGACGAGCTCAACCTCCAGTGCGACCAGGCGCTGCGTTTGCTGGCCGAGGGCGGCATGGTGTGGCGCTACGGGCCCGACATCACGGCGCACCGGCACGAGCACATCGAGGGCGCCGACGGCACCGACGCGGCGCGCGAGCAGGCGGCGGACGCGGACGCGTTCGACAAGTGGGCCCGGCTGAACCGCGAGCTGAAGATCCTGGCCGACAAGAGCATTAGTGCATACTTCCTGATCGTGTGGGACTTCGTGAACTGGGGGCGCGCCAAGGGCATTCCGGCTTTGGCCCGTGGCTCGGGCGTGGGCACGATGGCGGGGTACGTGCTCGGTTTGTCCAACGCCTGCCCGGTGAAGTACGGGCTGCTGTTCGAGCGGTTCACCGATCCGGATCGCAGCGAGTATCCCGATATCGATATCGACCTGTGCCAGGACGGCCGCGGCGACGTGATTCGCTACGTGCGCGAGAAGTATGGGCACGTGGCGCAGATCATCACGTTCGGAACGCTCAAGGCGCGGGCCGCCGTGCGCGACGTGGCGCGCGTGCTGGCGATCAGCCTGCCCGCGGCGGATCGGCTTGCCAAGGCCATCCCCGAGCAGCTCGGCATGACGCTGGACAAGGCCGAGGCGGAGGACCCCGAGTGGGCCGACATCGCCGCCGGTACGCGCGAGGCGCTGGCGAGGATCAACGACAAGCTGCCGGCCGAGCAGCACGCAGACAAGGACACCATCCAGCGGCTCATCGCCAACGCGAAGGTGATGGAGGGCCAGGCCCGGCACGCCAGCGTGCACGCGGCGGGCGTCATCGTTGCGACGCGCCCCTTGCACGAACTCGTACCGCTCTACAAGCAGAGCGGCGGCGGCGAGGATGAGGCCATCACGCAATGGGATGGCCCCACCTGCGAGAAGATGGGCCTGCTGAAGATGGACTTCCTCGGGCTTCGCACGCTCAGCGTGATCGAGCGTGCGCGATCGCTCATCACCAATGCGATAGACGAGGATGCGATCTACGCGGCCGTCGGTCGCAAGAAGGGTGACGGCGGGCCCCACCCGCTGGACCTGGACCGCCTGACGTACGACAACCCCAAGGTGTTCGAGATGTTCGCGCGCGGCGACACGACGGGCGTGTTCCAGTTCGAGTCGGGCGGCATGCGGCGGCTGCTGATGGAGATGAAGCCCGACCGCCTGGAAGACCTCATCGCCGCCAACGCGCTTTTCCGCCCCGGGCCGATGGATCTGATCCCCGCGTACAACAAGCGCAAGCATGGCATGGAGCCCGTGCCCAAGGTGCACGAGATCGTCGATCGCTTCACCGCCGAGACCTACGGCGTGATGGTGTACCAGGAGCAGGTGATGCAGATCGTCCACGAGCTGGGCGGCATCCCGCTTCGTGCGGCGTACTCGCTCATCAAGGCGATCAGCAAGAAGAAGGAGAAGATCATCGAGGCCGAGCGGCCCAAGTTCGTCGAGGGCGCGGGCCGGCAGGGCCTGACGCGCGACAAGGCCGAGGAGCTCTTCGAGCTGATCCTCAAGTTCGCCGGCTACGGCTTCAACAAGAGCCACTCGACGGGCTACGCGATCGTGGCGTACCAGACGGCGTACCTGAAGACGTACTTCCCGGCGCCGTACATGGCGGCGTTCCTGAGCTTCGAGAGCCAGGCCCAGAAGGTGGCCGACTGGCTGCCCTACCTGGAAGACTGCAAGCGCACGCGCGTGATCGACCCCAAGACGGGAGAAGTGCTGCGGACGGGTATCGACGTGGCCCCACCCGACGTGAACCTGTCGGGCCAGGACTTCGAGGTGGTGTACGCGCCCGACGAGCCGCACGATGCGCAGCACGGGCACATCCGCTTCGGGCTCAAGGCCATCAAGGGCGCCGGCGGCGGGGCGATCGAGGCCATCGTGAACGCCCGGCAGGGTGATGACAGGCCCGGGCCCTTCAAGGACCTGTTTGACTTCTGCGAGCGTATCCCGCTGCGCAGCGTGAACAAGGCGACGATCGAGAGCCTGGTAAAGGCCGGCGCGTTCGACAACGTGCACTCGCGCGAGCAGCGGGCGGCCATGTGCGCCTCGATCGAGCAGGCCGTCAGCGCGGGGCAGAGCGCCGCGGCCGATCGGGCGGCCGGGCAGGGCGGGCTGTTCGGCGGCGGCGCCGCGGCGGAAGAGGTTCCCTCGCCCGCGCTGGTAAACGTCGAGCCATGGAGCGAGCAGGACACGCTCAAGTTCGAGAAGGACACGCTGGGCTTCTACGTGTCGAGCCATCCGCTCGAGCAATGGGGGCCGTGGATCCGTGCGTTCGCATCGCACGAGCTTGGCCAGCTCGCCGAGGTCGAGCAGGGCCGTCGTGTGATCGCCGGGGTCATGGTGCAGAGCACGCGCGTCATCGTCGCGCGCCGCGGCCGCCGCGCGGGCCAGAAGAAGGGCCTCCGGACCATCGAGGACAACACCCGAACACCCGACCCCGAGCTGTTTTCA
>JBITAF010000069.1:0-9025 GCA_044440025.1 Phycisphaerales bacterium JB060
CCTCGGCCAGCAGGCCGGCGATCTCGAAGGCTCTCGCCTCGGCCTTCTCGTAGAGCCGATCGCGGGCGACGATCCAGGCGGCCCGGGTGTAGGGCGGCAGGTGGGCCTGCTGGCGTACGGCGAGTTCATCGGATGCGAAACGCTCGTAGTCGTGCGCGGCGGCGGCCTGGATCGACGGGAGATCCGGGCTGAGCGTCTGGACGATCACTCTCCCCGGCTTGTCGCCCCGGCCGGCGCGGCCGGCGACCTGGCTGACGAGCTGGAACGTCCGTTCCTGGCAGCGCCAGTCGGCGATGCCCAGGGCGGTGTCGGCGTCGACCACGCCGACCAATCGTATGTTGGGAAAATCGAGGCCCTTGGCGATCATCTGCGTGCCCAGCAGCACGCGGATCGAGCCGTCGGCGATGCGGCTGAGGACGCCCTGGTAGTCGGCGGCGCGGTTCATGGTGTCGCCGTCCATGCGCGCCATCTCGGATTCGTCGAGGCCCATGCGCTCGGCGAGCTCGTCTTCCAGCCTCTGCGTGCCGCGGCCGAGCAGGATGGTCTTCTTGCCGCAGGCGGGGCAGCTCTTGGGCATCATCTGCTCAGCCAGGCAGTGGTGGCAGCGGACGAGCCCCCGCCGGCTGAGCACGCCCTTGCGGTGGAAGACCATGGCGGCCGAGCACGAGTCGCACGTGAGCGTCCAGCCGCACATGGCGTCGGGGCAAGCGACGACGCGGGCGAAGCCGCGGCGGTTGAGGAGCATGACGGCCTGTCCGCCGTCGTTCAGCGTGTCGCGCAGGGCGCTTTCTAATGTTGGGCCGAGCAGTTCCATGCGCTGGCCGTGCTCGCGGCTCTTCTTGCGTTCTTCGGCCAGGTCGACGACCTCGACGCGTGGCAGGCCCGACGAGCCGGGGGCGCGGGTGGGCATGCGCCAGAGGGTGGAGCGGCCGAGCTGCGCGTTGCGCCAGCTCTCCAGGCTTGGTGTCGCCGAACCCAGGAGCACCGGGCAGCCCTCGATCTGCGCCCGCTTGATGGCGGCGTCGCGGCCGTGATAGCGCGGGGCCTGGTCCTGCTTGTAGTCGCTGGCGTGCTCCTCATCGACGACGATCAGGCCGACATTTGTGAGCGGCGCGAAGAGGGCCGAGCGCGGGCCGACGACGACGCGGGCGAGGCCACGCGAGACGGCGTCCCAGGCTCGGTGGCGTTGGCCGGCGCTCAGCCCAGAGTGCAGGACAGCGACGCCGCGTTCGCCCAATACGGGCGCAAACCTTGCGATGAAGCGTGACGAGAGCTGGGGCGTGAGGGCGATCTCGGGGACGAGGACGACTCCGCTCTTGCCGCTGGCCAGCACGCGTTCAAGGAGTTGCAGGTAGACCTCGGTCTTGCCCGAGCCGGTGACGCCGAAGAGCAGGTGGGTGCTGAAGCCTTCGAGGGGGACGCCGTCGATGATGGCGCGTTGTTCGGCGGTTGGTGTCGGAGTTGGGCCGGGGTCGATGGCGAGTGGCGTGGCGTCGTCGGTGCGCGCGACGACGTCGGTGAGCGTCACCTCTTCGAGCAGGCCGAGGGACACCAGGCGGCGGATGGGGCTGGCGTTCTTGAGTTCCAGGCGGTGGACGAGCTCGCGTTCCTCGAGCGGCCAGGCGTCGGCGTCGATACCCGCCAGTCCCTCAAGCGCCTTCCTCGTCGCCGGCGGCAGCCTGGCGTCGATCTCGAGGCCCGTTGGCTTCAGCGCCGTCCGCTTCTTCCGCCCCACCGCCTTCTTCACCGCCGCGGGCAGCATGGCGGCCAGCGTCATGCCCAGCGGGCACGCGTAGTACTCCGAAATCCAGCGCCCCAGCTCGAGCACGCCCTCGGGGAGCTTCGCGTCGCTGACGGCCAGCAGCCGGCGGACCTTGTGGGGATCGAAGCCGTCGAGCAGTTCCGAGCCGCCGGCCGCGACGATCACCCCCCTCGTGGGCGCGCCGCCCCTGCCCCCACGGCCGAGTGGCGCCATGCACGCGCGCCCGACCAACGCCTCGGCCTCCTCCTCGCTGTCGGCCGGGGGGGCGTATGTGAGTGTCCTGCCATCGATGGAGCGTTCGAGGGCGACGGCCAGGAAGGGGCCGGCGGGGGGTGGGCGATCGTCCTTGAAGAGGCTCTGGGGCACGCAGCAGGGTATGGAGGCCGTTGTTCTTATTCGGGCCGGGAAACCATCGATTCATCTGCCCGCGGCGGGTCATCCGAGCGAGCCTCCAGCCCATGGGCCTCGATCTTGCGACGCAGGCGGCGGCGGTCGATGTCCAGCCAGCGGGCGGCCTTGGTGCGGTTGCCGCCGCTGATCTCCAGGGCCCGGGCGATGAGCCGCTGCTCGACCTCCTGCAGCGTGGGCACCGGGGCGTCGACACGCGGCAGGGCATCGGCTGGCCGCAGCCCGCGCGGCAGGTCACCCGGCTCGATGTACTCGCCTTCTCGCAGCACGAAGCCGTGCTCGACGGCGTTGCGCAGCTCGCGGACATTGCCCGGCCAGTGGTGCCGCTGGAGCAGGGCCATGGCCGATTCGGTTAAGTCGGGAGCGGGCTCCTCGTACTGCTCGGCCAGGTCCTCCAGGAAGACACGGACCAGGCCGGGGATCTCACTCGCCCGCTCGCGCAGGGGCGGAACCTCGAGCCGGACCACGTCGAGCCGGTAGAGCAGGTCCTGGCGGAATCGGCCTTGGCGGACCATGGCGTGCAGGTCCCGGTGGGTCGCGCAGATCAGGCGGGCGTCGACGGGCACGGGGGTAACCGAGCCGAGGGGAACCACCCGTCGCTCCTGGATGACGCGGAGCAGCGTGGCCTGGAGCGCCAGGCCAAGCTCGCCGCTCTCATCGAGGGACAGCGTGCCGCCGGCGGCCGAGCGGACGAAGCCGATGGTCGCTCGGTCGGCCCCGGTGAAGGCGCCCCGCTCGTGGCCGAAGAGCTGGCTCTCCATCAGCTCGTCGCGCAGACCCGTGCAGTCAACGGGGATGAAGGGGCCCCCGGCACGCGGGCTGGCCGTGTGGATACGACGTGCGGTGACCTCCTTGCCCGCGCCGGTCTCGCCCTGGATGAGCACCGTGCAATGGCGGACCGAGACGGCCCGGAGCACGTCGTCGGTGGTGCGCGCGCGGCCGTGCGAGCGCTCGGGCGGCGCGTCGACCCGCTCGTGCGCATGGCGCGCATGGATTGTCCAGCTCCCCCCGCCTGTCACCGATCGATCCCTCTCCGCTCTCTGCCGCGCCGCGCTCCGCCGCGGCACCGCTCCTACCGGCCGGGCCGGCCACGGTTGCACCAGAATGGACCACCCATGCCAGAATGGACCAACCCCGATGTAACCTGTGTAGTACCGGGACATGGCGCGCGTAACACGGGTCTTGGCGGCGGTCCATTCCGGACCGCCAGCGTCCGCGGGGCCACGCGGGGACGCCGGACTCTAACCTCCGCAATCAACGCGACTTATAACTTTTATTGCCGCTGGACGATATTGTGGCACGCCCGTTGTATTACGGGCTGGCATGACCACACTCGCCGACAACACGACGCCAGCCACCCCCCCGAACGGGGGATCGACCGGCGCGATGGTGCTATGCCTCTCGCAGGACCACCACTGGCTCTGGACGCGTCGGCTCGCGGATGTAACTTCGCCGGTGTGGGCCGAGCTGGCAGAGGGCGGCATCCGGGCTCTGGTCCGCCGCGTGCACGCCGCCGGCCCCCGCGTGGTGGTGCACGAGTTGGATCGTCCGCTGGTGCGTTCCGAGCGGTTGATCCGCTCGGTGCGGGGCATGGCCCCCCAGGCGGTGGTCATCGCGGTGGCCTCCAACCACGGCCCCGAGACCGAGCTGGCCGCCAGGCGGGCGGGCGCGACGGTGTACGCCCTGTGGCCCGAGGACGCACAGCAGGTGATCGGCGAGTTGGGCGAGCCGCCGTCCTCGGGCACCATCCCGCGCGAGCACGAGCCTCTCTGCGCCGACCGCGCCCGCCGCGCGGGGCACGCCATCAACATCCTCGGCCGGGCGCTGGCGGCGCTGTGGCCACCAGCACGGAGGGCCGCCACTGGATGAACGCGGATTGCTGACCCACGTCTCATGTCTCTCCTCTTCCTCTCGCCAAGGGCGCGTGAAACACCACGCCCGAGGCATTGACAACCAGTCTGTCTCTCCTCTCCTCCTCCTCTCGCCGAGGGCGCGCGAAACACCACGCCCGAGGCATTCACCCCTCGCACCCTCGCGTCCCTCTCGCGTTGGACTGTGTGCGAGAGGGCCCCAACCCCGCCGACACGCGGGCGAGGGGTTTTCGGAGCATCGAATGTGTTCTGGTTTCTGTATCCGGATGTGACCCTCCGGAGGAGCATCGCGGGCGCCTCTCGCCCGCAGAAAGTGAGTTGATCCATGATCCGTAGCAGCATGATCGTCCTGTTCGCCGTCGCCGGCTCGACCGTCGCCCTGGGCCAGACGACCCTGGACTTCGACACGCCGGGCATCGCCGTTGGCCCCTCGCAGGCGCCCGGCGTGTGGTACACCGATCGGTACGCTCCGGCGGACTTCGAGTCGGGCTATATGTTCGGTGGCAACGGTCGCCTTCGCCAGGGCATCCACGCCGATGATGGCACCAGTGCACGCCCGTCCAGCTTCTCGAGCACGTTCTACGACACCCAGGGCCGCAAGTACGACAACGACAGCGGCACCACCAGCATGAGCATTGATCTTTACGTGCCCGGCGATTGGGCGACGACCGGCCGGCGCATGGCGGGCTTCTGGGGCACGGCCGTCGACGGCGCCGACGCCATCTCGGGGTTCCCAATCATCGAGTTCACCAGCAACGATGACGACGACGGCAGCGGCGCACGATTCCGGTACTACACGCAGGATGTTGACCAGGACCCGGGCAACGGGCTGGCCCCCGGCTGGCTCAGCATGGGCCTGCCCACCGGCTTCAACTACGACTCGTGGCACACCCTGGAGATCGAACTGGACGGCTCGGACTGGCTGGCCAGCGTGAACGGGCAGCAGCTCATCGTCGACAACGCCACCGTGGGCAGCGTGGGCATCGACAACGTCATCCTGCAGGGACACAACACCGACGCGGGCGTGACCTACGACATCCTGTGGGACAACTACGCGGCCGTGCCGGCACCGGGCTCGCTGGCCCTGCTGGGCCTGGCGGGGCTGACGGCCGCGCGCCGTCGCCGCGTCTGATCGCCCCTGCATCCATCCTGATGCTCGCCCGACCCGCGCCCCGCGCGGGTGCCGGGCGTTGCGATGTATCGACCTGCGCTGTCAGGGGCAGCCGTCCTCGAACGCCGCCTGGAAGCACAGGAAGTCGAAGATGTCCAGCACGCCGTCGCCGGTGCAGTCGGCCCTGAGATCACCGGCGGCGAACGCGTTCTGGAAGCAGAGGAAGTCCAGCAGATCGGCCGAGCCCGAGCCGTCGCAGTCCGCCGGGCACAAGTCCTCGCAGGAATCGGGAATGGCGTTGGCGTTGCGGTCGGCCGGGCCGGGCATGAAGTCGAAGCCCTTGGGGTGGTCCAGCTGGGAATCGACGCCCTGCACGTAGGCGGAGATGAGCTTGCCGTTCCTGCCGTCGTACTGGAAGATGTGCGGGCGGGTCAGGTGCAGGCCTGCGGTGTCCCGCTGGAGCGTGGCGGTCGGCGGCGGGGCGGATCGCGTGTGCAGGAAGGCGCTGCTGGCGTAGACGTTGCCGTCGGGGCCCTGGCGCAGGGCCCATGGGTTGCGCATCTTGAAGCCGAAGTCGCCCTCGTTCCACTGGCCGACGAGCTCGCCCGTGTCGATGTCGAACTCAAAGATGCCGCCGTGGATCCAGTACTCGCAGGCCAGCAGGCACCGCACGCCGACGCCGCCCGGCCCGGGCACGAACAGGATGCCCCTGGGCTCGCGGATCGATCGCGGATCGGGGTCGGGCTCGATGGTGATGAACACGCGGACGAAGGCGCCCGTGTGGCGTTCGTACTCGAGCACGCGGGCGTCGTCGGAGGTGACAAAGAGATTGCCGCCGGGCTTGTACGCCAGCGCGCGTGGCCCGACGAGCCCGCCGGCCCCCGCCTGGACGAACACGCCAAGAAACGCGCCGGTGTCGATGTCGAACCGCAGCACGGCGTCGCCGTCCTGATCGGCCACCAGCAGCGAGCCGTCGGGGGCGAAGTCCATCGCGCTGGGGGAGACCAGCCCGCCCGAGCCGGGGGCGACCAGGTCGCGCACGAAGGCGCCCGTGCGGTCGAACTCGGCCACGCTCGCGTCGCCCGCGTCGGCCACCAGCACGCGGCGGTCGGCGGTGATGCGCACGTCGGTGGGGTCGACCAGGGCGTTGCCCCGGGCCTGGCCGCGCAGCACGCCGCTGCGGTAGTGGTACTCCTTCGCCGCGCCGTCGCCCGAGGACACGGCCCAGATGTTGTGGGCGTGGTCGAGTTGCTCGATGTCCATGACCCCGTCGCCGTCGCAGTCCTGCGTGGCGTCGAGCACGCCGTCGCGGTCCAGGTCCAGGGCCATGTCGCGGTAGATGTCGGTCCAGTCGGCCACGCCGTTGGCATCGCGGTCGGCCTGGCACTCGTCGGGGATGCCGTCGCCGTTCTCGTCGTTGCTGTTGCGGGCGGCGATGTCCAGGTCGTCGGGCACGCCGTTGGCGTTGCAGTCCGGCTCGCACTCGTCGGGGATGCCGTTGAGGTTGAGGTCCAGGCTGGCGCCCCCGTCGATGTCGATGCTGTCGAGGACGCCGTTGGCGTTGCAGTCCTCGCACTCGTCGGGGATGCCGTTGGCGTTCTGGTCTTCGCTGATGCCCAGCATGAGGTCGATGGCGTCGTCGCGGCGGTTCTGGTTGCAGTCGGCGACCATCCCGCGCAGGCGGCAGGCAGCGATCTCCTGGCGGATGCGCGTGTGGTAGTGCAGGTCGGTCAGGGCCGCCCGGCCGCTGAAGGTCTGGGCGCAGTAGCTGATGAGCGTGCCGCGGCGCGGTCGGCTGGTGGCGACGTCGCACTCGTCCACGCCGTAGTCGTGTGGATGGCGGGGGCCGAGGTTGTGGCCGATCTCGTGGGCGGCGATGCGCAGGTCCTGGTTGAAGACGCTCGGCTCGGTGGGGCTGGGGTTCTGGCCCGTGGCGTAGGCGACCCACGACTGGCGGTTGCACAGAACGGCCTGGCCGCCCGCGCTGGCGTCCTTGCGGCCGCTCATGAGCTGGGCGATGTCGCCGATCTCGCGGGGGATGGCCCCCGGGAAGGTGGCCCCGGTGCGGTCGTACGGATCCTCGTCGCGCGTGATGAACAGCCGCAGGAAGACCAGGTCCAGGCGCACGTTCGCGTCGCGCATCGTCAGGTCGCCGACGGTGGCGTAGAGCTGGGCGAGGTAGGTCAGCGCGGCCCGCTCGTCATTGAAGAGCTCATAGAACGCAAAGTCGCTGTCGACCGCCAGGCGGGCGCGGCGCAGGCCGCGGATGGGCGTGCCGATGGCGGGCGTGAGCACGGGGCCGTCCGGCGCGTCGGGGGCGTCGGGCCGGGCCGTCGCGACCGGTTCCAGCGCCGGGCCGATGGGCGTGATGCCCGCGTGGGTGCCGCACAGGGTCGGGGCGGTGGAAGCGGAGACCGTGGCGGTCGCCTCGAAGACGGCGACCTGGCCGCGCTGGAGCGCGACGCCGCCGCGCTGGGGGTCGCCGCCTTGGGATGAGATCACGTAGGTTGGCTCGCTGGCGCCAAGCTCGATGCGGCCGATGGTCGAGCCCTCGGCGACGCTCAGGAACACGTGCGATCCGGGGCGGCCCCGGACGGTCCCGCGCCAGAAGGTGATGGCGGCGGGGTCGAAGTCCGCTTCGCGCTCGCCCGCGGCGTCGACGACCACGACGCGGGCGCCGGGGGCGAAGATGCGGAAGGGCTCCAGGTCGAGGGTGAGCGTCGAGCCGTCGGGCAGGGGGAAGCGCTCGAAGATCGCCGAGTCTTTTGACAGGGCGTGGCGGTCGAGGTCGATCGTGGCGTGCTGCGCTTGGGCACGCGCGATCAACACCAGAACACACGCGCACGCCGCCATCGCGGCCGCCAGCCGATGCACCATATCGAACCTCCCCGGTGGGGGCCGGCGTGGCCCCTGGTCCTTCCAATATACCGCAAGGGCGGCCAGAAGTGGCACCGATTCTGGGCCCGCGCGGCCAGATTCAGTCCTCACCGCCCCCGCCGCCCTCGCCCCCGCCGCCGTCGCCGCCCCCGTCGCCGTCGCTGGTCATCCGCCGGGCGGCGGTGTCCAGCCGGTTGGCCAGCAGCACCAGCAGGCACAGGCCCGCGATGGTCAGGGCGATGGCCGCCAGCCCCAGGCCCGCCGCCGCCCCGGCCGCCGCGATGGCCCACAGGCCCGCCGCGGTGGTCAGGCCGTGGACCTTGCCGCCCGCCTGGATGATGGCCCCCGCCCCCAGGAAGCCGATGCCCCCGACGATGGCCGAGATGATCCGCGTGGCGTGGCCGGCGCTCGACTGGGCGTGGATGAGCATGTACTCAAACAGCTCGGTCGAGATCAGGGCGAACCCGGCGGCCCCCATCGAGACCATGGCGTAGGTCCGCAGCCCGGCGAAGTGCCCCCGGGCCTCGCGCTCGAAGCCCGCGACGGCCCCGAACAGCACCGCCAGCACCAGCCGGGCCGGTCCCTGGTACCAGGCGTCGGGGGCCTCCATGGCCGGGCCGAAGATGGTCTCGAGCATGGTGCGATCGTAGCTGGGCCCGCGCCGCGTCTATCCCGACCCGCGCACGCGGGCGGCGGCGAACCCAAACACAGGCCGATCGCAACGCCGGGGCCGCGCCGATGGCACAAAAATAAGTATAATCCCGAATAACCGCCCCCAGCGCGGCGTGGCGCGGGGTCGTGCGCAGGGATTGCGCGTGCAAAGATGCTTCCGGCCACGGCCTGGAAGGCTTCGGCCATGGCCCGGAAGCCTCGGGGCGCGCCCCAAGAGGCCCAGGGCGCGCCCCGAAAGGCTCAGGCCGCGCCCCGGGAGGCTCAGGGCGCGCCCCGGAAGGCTCAGGGCGCGCCCCGGAAGGCCCAGGGCGCGCCCTGGAAGGC
>JBITAF010000070.1:0-3186 GCA_044440025.1 Phycisphaerales bacterium JB060
CAGCTCGCATAGGTCGAGCAGGGCCGTCGTGTGAGCGCCGGGGACATGGTGCAGAGCACGAGCGTCATCGTCGCGCGCAGCGGCCGCAGCGCGGGACAGAAGATGGGCATCCTGACCATCGAGGACACGACCGGAACAGCCGACGCCGTGCTGTTTACCGATGCCTACCAGCGGTACGCGCACCTGCTCGAGGACGATTCGCCCAAGTTCGTGCTAGGCCGGCTCGATCGCTCGCGTGGTGACGCGCAGATCATCGTCGAGCAGATGACGCCCATCGAGGCGGTGCCGCTCGAAGGCGGCAAGATGCGCCTC
The DNA here is from genome assembly GCA_044440025.1 of Phycisphaerales bacterium JB060. GTDB lineage: Bacteria > Planctomycetota > Phycisphaerae > Phycisphaerales > UBA1924 > JAHCJI01. The sequence goes on from JBITAF010000070.1 coordinate 313, forward strand.
TACGTGCGCGACAGCCGGCTGAACGGCAATGGCCCGACGGCCCTCGAGCAGGTCCACGCCCTGGCCCGCGAGCACGACGCATCGCGGAAGAACGGCGCGCCCGTCGACGGGCCATCGTCGCCCCTGGAGGTCGTCGTGTGCATCGGCGGTTGTGAGCCGGTGGCGGTGCCCTCGACCAACCCGGCCCGCATCAGGCTCGAGCCCGAGTTCATCTCGGGCGTCGAGCGCGTGCTGGGGCCGATGTCGGCGCGGCTCTTCGAGGGCGTGGCGGTTGAGCGCGAGGACAAGCGCCGCAACGGCTACAACCGCAACGCTCGCGCGGGCTGATCGATCACGGACACCCGTCGTTGAAGAGGGTGAGGAAGCACAGGAAGTCGAAGATGTCAAGCGAGCCGCAGCCGTCGCAGTCGGCCCGGTAGTCGCTCACCGAGAACGCGTTCTGATATGCCAGGAAGTCGAAGACGTCCAGGGTGCCGTTGCGGTCGAAGTCGGCATAGCAAGGCGACCCGACGTACATATCGGTGATCTCTGGCTGCACGTCACTGGCGGTGTAGGTCTCCGGCCCTGTGCCCTGGCCCCACTCGATGCGGACGTCGTCCAGATCGACGATGAGCACGCCGCTTGTGATGCTGAGCTCGATGAGCCCGCTCTCGGTGCCCATGGCCATGGCGCTGAGCCCGCCAGACTCGATCTCACCAGGATCGAGTACCGTGTAGGGCGAGTCCGCCGACGCGAACGTGGCGCCGGGCTTCATGTCGATCGGCCCGATCACATCGCCGAACACTGACGTCTGGTGGAAGGCGATGCCCAGGCCCTGGTTCGACAACCTCGTCGAACGCTGGCCTGTGCCCGGGTCGGTCGCCTCGGGCTGGCCCAGGTAGACCGCGAACGTGTCGGGCGTGCCGGTGGCGCCGGCGTCGACACGGAACTCGATGAACAGTGGTTCGTCGGGGGTGATGCGACGCTCGTTGTTGGCGTGCGCGAGCGCGGTGCAACCCAGCAGTATGGCGGCGGTCGGTTCGAGAATACGGCTCATGATCTTTCTCCTTTCGGGCGGTCGTTGGTGTGCCCATCGAGAGTCAGATTACCACATGGAGGAGCCGATTGCAAGCAAAATATTCGGTGTTCGTTTGGAGTATGGGAGACCGCATAAAACCCTTATAACATTGGGTTTGGCAACAAAAAAGCCGCGTCGAGCACGCGGCGGCGGTTCTGAGGGCGACGTGGCGACAGGTTTACTCGCAGCCGGCGTCGAACTCGTTCTGGAATGCCAGGAAATCGAAGATGGTCAGCTCGCCGTCGCCGTCGAAGTCGGCCATGGGATCGCCGGCGTCGAACGCGTTCTGGTATGCCAGGAAGTCGAAGATCGTCAGGCTGCCGTCGCCATCGAGGTCGACGCGACACTCCACGATCTCGCCAACGAAGAAGTCGATGACCTGGGGCGTGGGCGTTGAGTTGTAGTACCACGAAGGCTGGAAGCCCTGGCCCCAGTCCATGCGGAGGTTGGCCGCGTCGAACTCGAGGAACCCGCTCTCGATCCGCCAGATGATCTTGCCATCTTCGGTGCCGTCAATGAACGAACTCATGTCCAGATCGCCGGCCTCGAAGAAGTCCCAGATGCTCGTGGGCTCGCGGAAGCAGACGCCCGGATCAAGATTCAGCGGCCCGACGTATCCGCCGAACACCGCGTTCTCGTGTGTGCCCAGCAGTTCGCCCTCGTCGTAGATCTCGGCGGTGCGAAGGCCCGTGCCGCCGGCCTCGGTCAGGCCGAAGAGGACCGTCATCATGTCGGGCGTGGGCGAGGCGCCCGCGGGCGTGCGGAACAGGATGGTCAGCGGTTCCTCGGGGGTGATCGTGACCATCTGGGCGTTGGCGATGCTGGCAGCAACGGTCAGGCCGGCTCCGGCGAGCATGGCGTTCTTGATCTTCATGAGTCTCTCCTGTGGTTTCGTTCGGTGTGCGCGCGGCATACCAGGCCGCTCTTCACCCCCAGAGCCCTGGACCAGGTAAGCCGATCGTGTCGGGGGTGTTACCGACCGTTGGTGATGTTCGACAGTGCCAACTCGCACATCATCCGAACGCCAACGGGCAGCGCCTCGTCGTTGAAGTCGAACCCCGGCTGGTGCAACAGCGGCGTGTGCTCGATGTCGGCGTCCTCGCCGAGCAGCCCCAGCAGGAAGAAGCACGTGGGCACGTGATGGCCGTAGTAGCTGAAATCTTCCCCGCCCATGCTTGCCTCGGGCACGATCTCGACGGCGTGCTCGCCCAGTATCCGCCGGGCGACGTCGAGCACGTGCGCGGCGCAGGCCCCGTCGTTGCTCGTCACCGGGTATCCCGGCTGCCAGTCGATTTCGGCGGTGCAACCGTGGGCGGCGGCGGTGGATTCGACGACCGAGTGGAATCGCTCGCCCAGGATCGCCCGCGTCTGGCCGGTGAGTGCCCGGATGGTGCCCACCAGCCGCGCATTGTCGGGGATGATGTTGTTTGCGGTGCCCGCCTCGAACTGGCCCACGGTCACCACGCCCGCGTCGCACGGGTTGACGCTTCGCGAGGCCAGCGTTTGCAGCGCCGTGACGACCGCGCTGGCCGCCACGATCGGGTCGGTCGCCAGATGCGGCATCGCCGCGTGTCCGCCCCTGCCCACGATGCGCACGTCGAAGTCGTCGGTGCTCGCCATCAGCGGGCCGGGCCGCGTGCCGACGTGGCCCACCGGCATGCGCGGCCAGCCATTCAGCCCGAAGACCCGCGTGACAGGCACGCCCACCCCACCCCCCGCCGCGCCCCGCAGCACACCCAGCTCGCACAAGACCACCCCCCCGCCGCCGTCCTCCACTGCGGGTTTGAAGATTAACAGCAAGTTGTTCGGACTATCCT
>JBITAF010000071.1:0-14577 GCA_044440025.1 Phycisphaerales bacterium JB060
TCGCCGCGGGTAGCGATGAGTGGTGCGCGCCCATCACCACCATCGCCGGGGAGGGATCTAGCGGCAGCTCCAGCCAGCCCAGCAGGTCTAGGTCTTCGCCCCCCGGCTCGCCGGCGGTGCCGAGGCTTTGGAGCTCACCCAGCACCAGCGCGATCGCCTCGTACGCAGCCACCGGGCGGGCATCCAGCGCCTCGGGCAACCACGCAAGCACCCGCAACTGCTCGCCGATCGCCGCGATCGCTTCCAGCGAAGCGGGCCCAAGCAGGTCCTCGGCGGGGGCCAGCATTGACGCCAGTGATTGCTCCAGCGCGGGCGCCCAGTCACGCAGCGGGCGGCGCTTGCCCCGCAGCTCGGAAGTCATCGCACGAAGACGCCGCACGGCCTGCGACACGATGCGTCGCGGCCGCACAACGCGGTCGTTTCCTTCTGGGAGCTTCGCAAACGCCCGGGTGGGCAGTGCCGCGGCCTGATAGTCGTCCAGCGCTCGAGGCAACTGCGAAAACCCGGCGTGCTCCCGCGACAAGGAAGCCACCACAAGCGGGCACCGCAGAACCCGCGACAACGACGAGAAGCTCCGCTCCCGAAGCAGCAAGGCCAGATCCGCCAGCAACCGCCCCGGGCCAGACACCGACGCCGCACCACCCCAGGCCACGTGGACGCTCAGGCCGTGGTCGGCCGCCGCCCGCCGCACCGCGCCGGCCAGCGCCTCGTCCGCCGTACCGATCGCGCTGGTATCCATGTCCACCGCCGCGCGCACGGCCAAAGCGCCCTGCTCGCTGGCATCACCGGTCACGAACACCGAGTCGGGGTCGACATCGATCTCCGCGTCGCGCCAATAGCCCTCATCAACCACGCCGTCGGCGTCCAGGCCCTCGCAGAGCATCACCAACGTGTGCACCGGGCACGGAACACGATGCAGCATCTCGCGGGCCACCCCCGGCAGGTCCATGCAGCCCAGCAGCACCACCGCGTCCAGGCCATGGGCGATGGCTTCCCCCGCGCCGAGCGCGCTGAGCATCGGGTCGGTCATGCCCGCCCGGTCGAGCAGCGACTCGTACCGATCCTGCAAGGCGGCCTGCGCCTTCCAGCGTTGGGGGTCTTCCATGGGTGGGAGTTCTGCCGGGGCCGCATCGGCGAACCGAAGCCCGCCGCGCGCCAACTCATCCGCCGCCTGGCTGATCTCCTGGGCCCACTGCGCGGGCGACTCGGAGCTGGGCAGCACCGCCGCCAGTTCATCAGCCGGCGCCGCCTCGAGGACGGCCCGCCAGGCCAGCATCCGGTGCAACGCGCCAGCGGGCCTGGCAGCTGGGGCCAACGCCTCGGCCAGCCGACCAGCCGTGACCATGTTGGGGGGGCTCAGCACCAGTCCACGCGCCTGGCAGGCCTGCGCGAGCATGGTGTTTAGCACCCGTCCGGCGCGCGCGCCCGGCGTGGCGATCAGCGTGCTCGATAGATCGAGAGCTTCGCTACTCGCCCGGCCCAGGAGCCAATCGACCGCCGCGGCCATCGGGGTTTTCGAGACATCCAGCCGGTGCGTCTTCATGAACACCCCTCCGTGGGTTTGCGCCGCCGATCGCTCCCGTCAGCGGGCATAGTGTAGTCGGAGCAATGTCCAAAACCCAAACAAAATCAGGAGCGACCCTCGACAAGCTCCGAGGCTGGTTCGCCGATCGCCAATGGCGGCCGCACGACTTCCAGGAAGAGGCGTGGGCACGCCATACCGCTGGCCAAAGCGGCCTGATCCTCGTTCCCACGGGCTCGGGAAAGACCTATGCGGCCTATCTCGGCCCCCTGGCCGACTTTGCCGATGCCGGGGCCAAGGCTCGCCGGCTTTCTATCCTTTATATAAGCCCGCTCCGCGCACTCTCCCGCGACATCGAGCAGGCCTTGCGGGCTCCCATCGATGACTTGGATCTGCCCATATCGGTGGAAAGTCGGACCGGCGACACCTCGAGCACAGTTCGCAGCCGCCAGCGACGGGGCCTGCCGAATGTGTTGGTCACCACACCCGAGTCCCTGTGCCTCCTGCTAACCCAGGCGGATGCGGAGAAAAAGTTTTCGGACCTTCATGCTGTGATCGTTGACGAGTGGCATGAACTGCTCAGCAGCAAGCGCGGCAGTCAGGTAGAACTGGGACTCGCCAGGCTCCGCCGATTCGCGCCCAGCCTGCGAACCTGGGGCCTGAGCGCGACTATCGCCAACGCCGAAGCCGCGGCCGCCGCGTTGGTGGGGGTGCAGGAAACCCCTGCCATCGTGCGGGCGCCCATCGATCGTCCCGTCGCTGTGGAGTCGATCCGGCCGGCCAGCATCCGCCGCTTTCCATGGGCGGGTCACATGGGGCTGGCGATGCTCGACGAAGTGCTCGCCTACCTCGACCCCGGCCTGCCCACGCTTCAGTTCACCAACACACGATCGCAGGCCGAGCGTTGGTTCCACGCCATCTCCATCAAGCGGCCGCAGTGGGAGGGCCGCCTCGCGCTGCACCACGGCTCGATCGATCGCGAGGAGCGCGAGCGCGTGGAGCTTGGGGTTAAGACTGGGCAGGTGGGCATCGTGGTATGCACCAGCTCGCTCGATCTTGGGGTCGACTTCGCCCCCGTCGAGCGCGTAGTGCAGATCGGTTCGCCCAAGGGTGTGGCCCGACTCATGCAGCGCGCCGGCCGCGCTCGGCACCGCCCCGGTGAGCCGTGCGAGATCACGTGCGTGCCGACCAACGCGCTCGAGTTACTCGAGATCGCGGCCGTTCGGCAGGCCATCGACGCCAACGCCGTCGAGCCTCGCGACCCGGTCAACCAGCCGCTGGACGTGCTCGCCCAGCACATGGTCACTGTCGCCCTGGGCGGCGGGTTCACTGCCGACGAGCTGTTCGATGAGGTGCGCACGGCCTGGTCGTTCCGAGACCTCACGCGCGAATCTTTTGACTGGACGCTCCTGCTGGTGACCCAGGGTGGCACGACGCTGAGCGCCTACGAGCGGTTCCACAAGGTCGAGATGGTCGATGGCGTCTATCGCGTGCCCAACAAGCGGGTCGCCCAGTTGCACAGGCTGAACGTCGGCACCATCACCGGCCCGAGCACCATCGAGATTCGGTTCGTTAACGGGCGCAGCCTGGGACATATCGAGGACAGCTTCGTCGGTCGCCTGCGAGAGGGTCAGCACTTTAACTTCGCCGGTCAGGCCCTGCGGTTCGTGGGCGTGCGGAACGAGATCGCCCTCGTGCGTAAGGGCGTCAGGCAGACCAACCTCACGCCGATCTGGGGCGGCACTCGGCTGCCCATCAGCGAGAGCCTCTCCCGCAGCGTCCGCGCATCGCTCGAGCGTGCGTCGCGCGCTGTTGAGACCGGCGACGCCGACGGATTGCCGCCCGAGTTGGAAGCGGTTCTGCCTGTCGTGGCCGTCCAATCGCACCGATCCAGGGTGCCCGATGCCGACGAGGTGCTCTTTGAGCTGCTCGAGAGCCGCGACGGGTACCGCCTGCTCGTGTACCCCTTCGAGGGCCGCCTGGTGCACAGCGGTCTGAGCGCGCTGCTGTCGTTGCGGCTGGGCCGGATCACACCGGCGACGTTCACCACCACCTTCAATGACTACGGCTTCGAGCTTTTGTGCCCCGCGCCCTTCCCGTATGCCGACCACCTTGGCTCCGGCCTCTTCTCCCGACAGAACCTCGTCGAAGACGCGCTCGAGAGCGTGAACAGCGCCGAACTCGCCCGGCTTCAGTTCCGCGAGATCGCCCGTGTGTCCGGCCTGGTGTTCCAGGGCTTCCCCGGCGCCCGTACCCGTTCGGCTGGCAAGCACCTCCAGGCCTCCAGTGGGCTTATTTACGATGTGTTGCGCGAGTTTGACCCCGAGCACCTGCTCCTGGCACAGGCGCGCCGTGAGGTTCTGGAGAACCAGTTCGAGCAGGGGCGCCTTGCCGCCGCGATGGACCGCATCGCCACCAGCCGATTCAACATCGTGCATACCGACAAGCCGAGCCCACTCGCGCTGCCGCTGATCATCGAACGCATCGGTTCGCAGACGATGTCGAGCGAGGACCTGGAATCTCGCGTGGCGCGCATGCAGGCTGAGATGCAGGCGGAGCTATGACTATGGCCCCGGGCGACATCACGATCGCGCTGGCCGGGCACGAGCTGGTGCTGATGCCCGAGCGCGCGGTCTACTGGCCCGCCAAGGAATGGCTGCTCGTCGCAGATACCCACTGGGGCAAGTGCCAGGCCTTCCGCGATGCGGGCAGTGCCTTACCGATAGGCCCGTTGCAATCGGATCTCGATCGGCTTCGTACAGCGGCGATGCGCGTCGGGGCGGGGCGCGTGGTGGTGCTGGGCGACCTGGTCCATGGGCGATCTTCATTGGCCGCGGGCATCAATGTGTTGATCCAGCACTGGCGTGCAACGCTGCCGTGTGAGGTGTCGCTGGTGCCGGGCAATCACGATCGATCGATGACCGGCGCACGCGGCCGCGGTGTGCTGGAGGGGTGGGGCATCAATGTTCTCCTTCCGCGATGCGAGCAGGACGGCCTGACACTGACGCACGAGCCGCCCGCCCACGACGGCGCGCCCACCCTCTGCGGCCATGTCCACCCGGCGGTCTGGCTGCGTGGCCGGGGCGAGCGCGTGAAGCTACCTTGTTTCTGGCACGCTGCGGGCCGTAGCGCACTCGTACTTCCGGCGTTCTCCAGCTTCGTCGATGGGATGAGCATTACGGTCGGGCCGGGTGATGCTCGATGGGCTGCCGCGGGGCATCGGGTGGTGCCGGTGTAGCAGGATTCTTGATCGTGAGCGCGTCGCGTGTTTCCGATGCGAGGCGGTCTGCCCCGCTCGTCAGCATCGCCAGGTGGGGGATATCAAGCACGCGGACTTCGCGCTCGCCTCGCAGCCAGGGCCCAAGCCCATTGGTGGCCGAGTGCCACGCCGGGCGCAGGTGTTGCCACGCCGGGGCCGAACGAATCAGGAGCACCGGGATGGTCAGCGGGGGCGGTTGCCAGCCTGCCAGCGTGCGGTGGACCGCTTTCCAGGCCGCGCGGTTCGCCTCGTCGGCGTGCGCATCTCCGGCGTCACGGTCGTGATGGATCGGCGCGGGGGGATCTGCCCTGCGGCCGAGCGTGCGAAGGCGGGCGTTCGCCTTGGCCAGGTACCACGGCAGCGTTCGGCTGAGGTATTGCGGTGCGTACGCGTCTAGCAATACCACCCGCTCCACATTGTGGCCTAGCTCGGCGAGCCTGGCGGCCATATCCATGGCCACCAGGCCACCGAGCGAGTACCCAACTAGGGTGATGGGCCCACGACGATCCTGGGTCATCGCGTACGCGTGCGCGAGGGCCGTAAAGCGGGCGAAGAAGCGGCCGGTGTCGAACGATTCGGTCTCGCCGGTCGCGATGGTTGCCAGATCGAAGGCCAGCATGTCCATGGCCGATCGGTCTTTATCGCCCACGGCAAGCCAGAGGCGATGCAGGTCGATGGCCCGGCCCGCCGATCCGGGGATCGCGATGCTCCATGGCGCGGCGCTGTGATAATCCTCTGACTCGATATCAGAAAACTCGGCGTAGGGGTGCTCGGCGTCATCGCGGATGCTGTGCATCAGGCCATCGAGGGTGGGCCAGTGGAGGAACTGGTTGAGCATGAGACGACGGCCGATCCGTTTGTGGATCGCCGCGGCCAGACGCATCGCCGTCAGGCTGGTCCCGCCGTCTCGGAAGAAGTCGCTGCCTGGGTGTGGGGTGACGCCCAGGAACTCGGACCAGAGTTCGGCAACGATGGAACGTTCGGGGTCGGAGATGGTCGTCGAGGCGGGCAAGGCGGTAGCGGTGGGGGGTGCATGGTGGCCGGGTTCGGCCGTCGCGCGATCCAGCAGCAGGTCGAGCACCCGGTGGCCGATCGAGGCAACGGCCGCGTCCGTGTAATGATCTGCCGAGGCTTCCAGCCAGACACGGAGCCCGGTCTGACGGCGCTCCACGTGCATGCACAGGCCGAACCTGGCGGCGGGCTGGGCAATAGTGACCGGAACCGCGCTGGCGTCGCCCAGGGTTCTGGGGCTGTCGTCGATGTGGCGGTACGTCAATCCGAAGCGCGTGGCGTCGCCGGCGCGTGCGGGCTGGATCGCACGTACGCGATCGATCAGTACCTCGAGGGGCAGCGTGCGATCTTCCTGTGCGGTGAGCATTTGCTCGTGCACGTGCCACGCGGTGTCTTCGAGGGTGTCCCCGTTCGCCTCGAGCAGCCGCATGTCCAGGCAGCAGCCCACCACACGCTGAAGATCTTCGCTCGGGCGGCGCGCGAAGGGCGTCAGCAGCCAGCGACCCGGCTCTCCGTAGTGAGATTGCAGGACCAGGCCGAGCGCCGCGGCGGCCAGGCTCGCCGGGCCCACACCCAGGCTTCGTGCCCGGGCATCGAGCGCTTCGGCTGTCAGGCCGGGATCCTGCAATACGTGGTTAAGCCCCCGCTGGGGGCCGGATGGCGGGAGCTCGATGATGGGCGAATCGCCGCCGGCGATCCGTTCGGCCAGGCTCGAGGCAAGCCGGGTTGAGCGCATCTGGTGCTCGGCTCGGACGAACGCCGAGTACGGCGGAGCGGGATCCAGTTCGCGGCCCTTGAGCAGGTCGTCCAGTTCCTGGGAGAGAATCTCCAGCGACCACTCATCGATGGCGGCGTGGTGCAGCACCAGCAGGATGAACTGCGAGCCGTCGGCGATGGGCCAGACGTGCATCCGGGCCGGCGCGTCCCCGGGCCCGATGGTCCTCTCGCTCGCACGGCGGACGCGTGGATCGCTTGGGTCGGGCGCGCCCAGGCGGTCATGTTCGGCGTGGAACATTGTGGAGGTATGCGGATCGTGCTGGACGAGCCGTGGCCCATTGTTTGAAAAGGCCACGCTCGTGCGCAGGGCGTCGTGGCGGTCGAGCAGCGACAGCCAGGCGAGACGGAGACGGTCTGGCTCGATGGCCGGTGTGACGTGCCACGCATGGTGGACGAGCATGGCTTTGGCGGTCCCGTCGCGGGCGTGTTCCAGGCTGGTGCGTCGGCGGATGTCGCCGATAGTGTCGGGCGACTCCACTTTTTCCAAGGGGGCGACCGCGGGCAGGGTCGGGATCAACTCGGCGATGGCGTTGATAGTCTGCCGGCGAAGTATCTCGGCGGCTGGAAGCGCGACGCCCAGCTCTCGTCGAACATCGGTGCTCAGCCGCATGGCCAGCAGCGAGTGACCGCCCACGTCCCGGAAACGTTCGTTGGGGTCGATCGACCGGCCGAGGCGTTTGGCGAACAGATCGATAAGCGTCGCTTTGGTGCTGGTGGTGTCGCAGGTGCAGGTGTTGGGGGCATCGTTTTCGAGTTGTTTGATTAATGCAACGCGATCGGCCTTGCCTGTCGCGCCCACGGGCATCGCACCGATCGCCATGAAACGCTCGGGCATCTGTGTCGGAGGCACTCGTCGGGCGAGTTGGTCGCGCACCTCAGTCTCGGTCACGCCCACGTGGGACACAAAGAAGGCGACCATCTTCCGAGTTTCGGCGGTGTGGCCCATGACGGCGATGGCGGCCTGGTCAACACCCGCGCACGCGGCCAGCTCACGCTCGATTCCGTCGGGCTCGATACGATGGCCGCGAATCTTGACCTGGCGATCGATACGCCCGGTGAACACGGCCGCCCCGTCATCACGTAGTGTCACGGTGTCGCCGGTGTGATACCACCGGGTTCCGTCGCGATCGGTCACGAACTTCTCGTCGGTCTTGGCCTGGTCGCCCAGGTAGCCCAGGGCGAGTCCCTCACCACCGACGAGGAGCTCCCCTTCGGTGAGTGGGGCGGGCGGGGCATCGGGCCCGGCGCCCGGCTCGATGATGCGCATCGTGCTCCCGTGGATGGGCGTACCGATGGGGATGCGGTTGCCCCGGGCGTCCGCCTCGGAAATGGTGTGGCACAGGCTGAAGGTCGTGTTCTCGGTGGGGCCGTACCCGTGGATGAGCGTGACGCCCGGGCACGCCTTCTTGAACCGCCGGATGTGCGGCATGCTCTCGCGTTCGCCGCCGGTGAGGAGTTGTCGCATGCCCGCCATCGAGCGGGGATGCTCGTCGACCATCGCGTTGAAGAGCGAGGCGGTAAGCCATGTGTCATCCACTCGGCCCGCGGTAAAGTACCCGGCCAGGTCGTCGAGCCCGGGCGTGGGCAGGGTCTGCACGACGCAGCACCCACCGTGGAGCAGGGCGCCCCAGATCTCAAGCGTGGAGGCGTCGAAGGCGGTAGCGCTCATGACGCCCCAACGGTGGTCGGGCCCGAAGCTGGCAAAGTCGGCATCGATGACCAGGCGAACCACCGCTCGGTGGGGGACCAGCACGCCCTTGGGCGCCCCGGTCGTGCCGCTGGTGTACATGACGTAGGCGGGTGCGTCAGGATCGATGTCGTCTTTGGCGTCGATGTGGGGCACGGACCCCCTTCGGGCAATATCAGCCGGGTTGAGCATGCCGGGCTCGGATCCCAGCACGACCGGCGAGCCCAGCGGCTGGAGCATGGCCTCCCGGCGTGGGGCGGCTGGATCGATGGGCGCGTAGGCCGCGCCGCAACGCAGGATGGCGACAATGCAGATCAGGTAGTCGGTCGACCTGGGCATCACCAGCGGCACAAGCGAGCCCGGCCCGATGCCACCCTGCGAGAGGTGGGCGGCGAGCGAGACGCTGGAGGCATCGAGTTCGGCGTACGTGAGGGTTCGGCCGCTGGGCCATTCCTCGATTGCCGCACGGTCGGCGTGCTGGGCGAAGGCTTGGCTGAGATGTTGGTTGATGGTGCCGCGTTGGGCCATGGAATCTCGCCAGTGGACAGCATTTCGGCCCGAGGGCCATCATTCTATTTTCGGAAGAATCGTCGGCTCATCTTGGCCATACTTCTGATGAAGGGACGGATGTCGACCGGCGACCCGCTCACGCGGGGGTGGCGGATTCGATCCATCCGCCGCCCAGCACCAGATCGGGCTGGGCTGGCTCGAACAGCACGGCGGCCTGCCCGGGGGCGATGGCCCGCTGGGGCTCGTCGAACTGCAGCGCGAACCGGCCGTGGCGGCCCGAGGGTGTCGGATCCTGACCGTCGGCCAGGCGGGCAATGGTTGCCCCACACTCGCTGCCGTGGGCCCGGTATCGGACGAGTACGCGATCGCCGTCCTGGGGCTGAGGTGCCAGCCAGTTCGCCTCGCCCACCTCGACCGAGCCGCACAGGAGGGACTCGGCCCCGCCCACGGTGACGGTGTTGGTCGCCGGATCCTTCGAGACGACGTAAAGCGGGTCGGCGGCGGCGATGCCCAGGCCTCGGCGCTGGCCGATGGTGTAACGGTGCTGGCCGGCGTGCTCGCCCAGGGGCTTGCCATCGATGGTCAGCACCGAGCCCGCGCTGGCCAACTCGGGGCGCCGCCGTTCGACCAGCCCGGCGTAATCGTCGTCGGGCACGAAACAGATTTCTTGGCTGTCGGGCTTGCTGGCGACGTTCAGGCCTAGCGCGCTCGCGGCATCGCGGACCTCCTGCTTGTCCTCAAACTCGCCGATAGGCAGGACCATCTCGGCCAGGCGCTCGCGTGGGGCGCCGAAGAGCACGTAGCTCTGGTCCTTGGCGTGGTCTCGCCCACGCATGAAGCGGGGCTGGGGGCTGCGGCGATCGACGCGGGCGTAGTGCCCGCTGACGACGACCGAGGCGCCCACGGACCTCGCATAACTATGGAGCTTGCCGAACTTCAGCCAGTCGTTGCAGCGCACGCAGGGGTTGGGCGTGCGGCCCTTCGCGTAGGCGTCGACGAAGTAGTCGATGATGCGGCCGAAGTCGTCCTTGAAGTTGCACACATAGAGCGGGATGCCCAGGTCGGCGGCGACGAGCCTGGCATCCTGGGCGTCGTTGATGGAGCAGCAGCCGCGGTGGCCGATCTTCGTGTCCTGATCGAGTTCCTCGTCGGGCGAGCCCAGCCGCATGAAGCAGCCGACCACGTCCCACCCGGCATGCACCATGGCGGCTGCGGCGACGGCCGAATCGACACCACCGGACATCGCAACCAGGGCCTTTCGGCCATTGGCGGGGGGGATGGCGTCGAGCACGTGTTGTGGAACCTCGATGGGCACGCGAGATTGTAGAGGAGCGCGTCAGGGGCTGTTGATTGGGGCTCGCTCGGCTGCGGGCTGTGTGGCCTGACCGGGCGTGCCGGAGAGGTACTGCCGCTCGAATGCCTGGGCGGCCGAGGTCATGATGGGCCAGGCGGCCAGGGGGCCCTCGAGGACGGTGGGGGGGCTGTGGGGCGTGCTGTTGGCATCGATGGCGTAGATGCGGCCGCTGTTGTTGTCTCGCAGCACGTCGATCTCGCCCAGCTCGAGGCCTATTTCTCTGGCGAAGGCGAGGATCTGCCGCTGTTCTTCGTCGCTGAACAGGTCGCCGGGCCGGTGGAAGAAGGCGTGGTCGTTGGTGTTGAGAAACCGATCGCGCGTGGGGCGGTACTTCCTGAAGGCGCCGGCGAGCTCCTCGCCCACGACGGTGACGCGCAGGTCGAGCACCATGGGGGTCCGGACGGCGCGCCCGTCGATGTCGCTCGCGCGGTTGTCGATCTCGATCTGGTAGACGCTGCCCGGCTCGGGGTCGCGCACCGGGCCCTGGACGACCCGGCCGTCGTGCAGGGCGTTGGTGTCGCTCTTGACCACCATGGGGCCGGCGTGGGTGGTCGGATCGACCGCCATGCCGTAGCCGAAGGCCTTCTGGTGGATGACCTCCACGCGTTCCTTGCTGATGTCGGTGCAGCGGCCGTTGATGATCGGCACGCCCTCGGGCAGACCGCCCGGGCTTGGCGCTTTGACGTGGGTCTCGTAGCTGAAGAGCAGGCCGAGCCTGGTGTTGTCGGTGGGGCGCGCCACCGGCCGCAGGCCGCAGAGCCGGGCGATCTTCCATGCCAGGAGGGGACGCTCGGGCGTGTTGGGCCAGCAGCACCAGTCGCCACGGTACGGGGTGCGTTTGGAGTGGATGTAGAACCGGCCGTAGAAGGCGGTCTTCCGCGGTTCGGTGATCGTCTTCAGCCAGACGGGCTTGTTCGATGGCGGCATGCATGCTGCTACGCCCCAGCGGGCTTGGGGTTTCACCCAGCGGGCCGGAGGAGCAACAATCCTCGTCCCGGCGTGGCGTCGGGCGCGGTTCTTGCGCTGGGAGCTCCCCGGCCGGACCCGAACAGAACCAGGCTTGATCGAGGACGGAGGCGAGCGTTGACGCAGGCAGATCTTCCCAGGGGCGCGGCGGTGATCGGGCAGTCCGGCGGGCCCACGGCGGTCATCAACCAGTCGCTGGTGGGCGTGGCCCTGGGCCTGCGTCGCGGGCTGCACAAGACCGGGCACGTCACCCGGGTGCTGGGCATGCGCAACGGCGTCCGCGGGCTGACCGAGGGCCGCGTCAGCGACATGACCGAGCTGGACATGGCCATGCTCGACCGGGTCTCGCACACCCCCAGCGCCGCCCTTGGGAGCACGCGCGACAAGCCCGACGCGGATTACTGCCAGCGGATCTTCGAGAGCTGCAAGAAGCTCGACGCCAGGTACTTCTTCTACATCGGGGGCAATGACAGCAGCGACACCTGCCGCATCGTCAGCGAGGCCGCCACGGCCGCCGGCTACGACCTGCGCTGCATCCACGTGCCCAAGACGGTCGACAACGACCTGGTGGGCAACGACCACACGCCGGGGTACGGCAGCGCGGCGCGCTTCGTGGCGCTGGCGCACATGGCCGACGGCATGGACAACGCCGCCCTGCCGGGCATCAAGATCAACGTGGTCATGGGCCGCCACGCCGGCTTCCTCACCGCCGCCGCCGCCGCCGCACGCCACGAGGAGCACGCCGGGCCGCACCTGGTGTACGTGCCCGAGGTCCCCTTCATCACCGATCGCTTCGTGCAGGACGTGGCCGAGGTGTATGACCGCTTGGGCCGCTGCCACATCGCCGTGAGCGAGGGCATCCAGGACAAGGACGGCGTGTCGATCGGCGCCCTCCTGATGGGCGAGGAGAAGGACGCCCACGGGAATGTCCAGCTGTCCGGTTCTGGGGCGCTGGGCGACCAGCTCGCCGGCCTGCTGAAGGTCAAGCTCACCCCCCAGGGCGGCACGCCCCCGCGCGTGCGGGCCGACACGCTGGGCTACCTGCAACGCTGCTACCCCGACGCCAGCCCCGTCGACGCCCGCGAGGCCAGGCTCGTGGGCGAGCACGCGGCCGACCTGGCGGCCAGGGGCGAGCGGGGCGTCTCGGTGAACCTGGTGCGCACGAGCACGATCGGCCCGGGCGAGGCCTACGAGTGCGCCGCCGACCACCAGCCGCTGGAGGCCGTGGCCGCCAGGACGCGCCACATGCCCGAGGCATACCTCCGCGGGCACAACGACGTGAGCGAGAAGTTCCTCCAGTACGTCACGCCGCTGCTGGGCGCGCTGCCGCCCTTCGAGCTGCTCGAATAGCCGCCGCTCGAATAGCCCCGCGGTTGCGGTGGTTCGTCCATGGCCAATCCACGCCCCGCGATGCCGCGGGGCGCGATGGAAGGAGCGTGCCCCATGACGACCACCCCCACGACCACCCCCACCCCCACCCCCACCCGGAAGACCATCGACGCCGTGCTGCCCGCCCCGGCCCCCCACTGGGTGGGCGACGGCTTCCCCGTGCGCACCATGTTCTCCGTCGGCCAGCACGGGCCCGACGCGATCACCCCCTTCCTGATGCTCGACCTGGCCGGGCCGCACGGCTTCGACCCCGACCCCACCGGCGCGCCACGGGGCGTGGACGCCCACCCCCACCGCGGCTTCGAGACCGTGACCATCCTCTATAAGGGCGAGCTCGAGCACCGAGACTCGGCGGGCGGGGCCGGCCGCCTGGGCCCCGGCGACGTGCAGTGGATGACCGCCGGGGCGGGCATCGTCCACGAGGAGAAGCACTCGGCGGCCTTCACGAAGTCCGGCGGCACCCTGGAGATGGTCCAGCTCTGGGTCAACCTGCCCAGGAGCGACAAGAACGCGCCCCCGCGCTACCAGGACATCGCCGCGGGCGACATCCCCAGCGTCGAGCTGCCCGAGGGCGCCGGCTCGCTGCGCGTGATGGCGGGCGAGTACCAGGGCGCGTGCGGCGCGGCCAGCACGTTCACGCCCATGGACGTGTGGGACCTGGCGCTGAACGCCGGCGCGAGCGCGAGCCTCACGCTGCCCGAGGGGCGCACGGCCATCGTGCTGGTGCTCCGCGGCGCGGCGGCGGTGGGGGACGCCCAGCTCACCGCCCCCCAGGGCGTGGCGCTCACGCGCGAGGGCTCGGCGTTCGAGGTTGCCGCCGGGCCCGAGGGCGCGCTGGTGCTGGTCCTGAGCGGGCGGCCCATCGACGAGCCGGTGTTCGCCCACGGGCCGTTCGTCCTGAGCGGCCCCGACGAGCTGGGCGCGGCCATCGCCGACTACCGCGCCGGGCGGATGGGCCGGCTGGATTAGATTCCGATCCTCGAGAACCAGCACGCGCGCACGAGAACGCGGGCCACCGGCGTGGCCCGCGTTTGTTATAAGAAACGTGACAAGCCGATCGCCGGCTCAGGCGACCTTCTTGCCAGCGCCGCCCACCTGGACGACGGTGGCCTGGTTGCCCGAGCCGAACTGCACGCCGAAGAGGGCCGGGTCGCCGTCCCTGGTGGACGTCTGGGCCGTGATGCGGTAGTCCACCTGCGCGGTCCCGCGTGGGATCGAGTCGTCGGTGAAGGTCCGCTCCTTGGCGTTCTTATAGAACTCGAAGGGCCCCGGGCTGCCGGCGGGCGGCACGAGCCGCCGCTCGACGCGGTAGGTGACCGGCCCGGTGCGCGGGGGGTTGGGGCAGCGGAAGGTGAGGGTGATCGACCCGCCCTGGAGCAAGGAAGTCTTGAAGTCCGTCGCCACGCCGGGGGCCGGCCGCGGCGTGCGGTCGGCGGGCGCGGGGATGGCCGCCAGCGTGTAGATGGTCGTCGGGTTCGCGCTGGTGCGGGCCGTCGACCGGATGATGGACACCTGGCCGCCGGCCTGCGTGCGCAGGTCCTTGACGGCCTGGTTGTAGCTGGCCACCGCCGCGCGCCAGGCGTCCCAGGCGGCCTCCATCGTCACGCGCCGCGACTCGGCCAGGTCGGCCTGGGCGTCCAGGGCGGTGATGTCGGTGGGGCTGAGCTTGAGCTGCTCGGCGTTGGTGGTCCAGGGGGTGACGTGGGCCTTGACCCACGGGATGGCGTCGGCGCCCTTGCGCGGGACCGTGCTCATAAGAAAGCTCCTTCGTTGGTGGTGCGAGCGGCAAAGGCGGGCCGGGTGTGGCGGGCCGCCAACGTGACAAGCGAAACTCGGAACATCGGACGTTCTCCTGCGGCCCGACCCATACAACCCGGCCGGCCATCAGCGAGGTCACTTTCCGGACCACGGCGGCCCGGCTGTTCCAGGTATCGAGCGGTTCAGAGGGCGACTCCAGTCCGAGTTTGTATTTTCGGGAGTGTTTCTTCGGACCGCCGGCCGCCGTGCTCGCCTTCCGTTCGGAAAAACTGTCCTTACGAGGCCGTGGCGCGGGGTCCGGGTCCGAGAAGAAGAGCGCGCAGAGCGTTTGACTGTTGTGACGA
>JBITAF010000072.1:0-50796 GCA_044440025.1 Phycisphaerales bacterium JB060
GCCCATGATCAACGAAGCCTTCTACACCTGGATGGAAGGCGTCGCCGAGCCGCAGCACATCGACGAGATCATGAAGCTGGGCATGAACCACCCGATGGGCCCGCTGCGACTGGCCGACTTCATCGGCCTGGACACCTGCGCCCACATCATGAACGTGCTGGCCGACGGCCTGCACAGCGAGCGCTACCGCCCCTGCCCCAAGCTCGAGCAGCTCGTGACGGCCGGGCGGCTGGGCAACAAGACTGGGCACGGGGTGTTCGAGTACTGAGCCGCCCGTCTCGGTACACCGGGGCCGGAGCCGCGGCACGATCGGCCGTCGCAGCTACCGCGTCTGATCGGTCTCGGCGAGCCGTTCTTGGATGATTTTGAGGCGGACGAACGTGGCGACCGTCCAACGCCGCTCGCGGTCGAGCGGGTGCAGCGTGAAAGTGCTCAGGGAGCCGTCTTGGTAGCTCATCCGCAATGGCTCCTCGCCCTCGCGCTCGAACAGCAGATTCCAAGCCTCCTCGTCCCACCCGACCCGACCCCGCCAGACGCGTGGTTGCGCAAGCGTCTGCTGCTGAGAGCCCGGCCGCTGGTCCCAAAGCATGTTGCCGTCCTCGTCGATCGTGAGGAGGATCGTGGCGCTGCCGGGGACGCGTGAGTCGATTCCCAGCCATTCGCCCTGCACGATCCTCGGGTCGAGGACGGGCATTGGATCCACGACGATGGAGCTACGACACGCCGCGAGCGCGAGGCAGGCCATAAGCAGAACGCACGCTATGGTCGTGCGAATGGGATCAGTCGTGTTCAAGTCAATCCTCCTGGTTCTTGGAACACCACCACTTACGCCGGCACGTCGGCCTCCTGCGCCGCCTCGGGCACGCCCTTCCTCGCCTTGCGGTGCCCGGCCTTCATGTTCACCACCTCGACCACCAGCGCGAAGGCCATGGCGAAGTAGATGTAGCCCCTGGGCAAATGCTGGCCGGCGCCCTCGGCCACCAATAAGACGCCGATCAGCACCAGGAAGGCCAGCGCCAGGGTCTTCATCGTCGGGTGCTTCTGGACGAATCGCGCGATGGGGCCGGCGAAGGCGATCATCACGCCGATGGCGATGACGACGGCGGTGGCCATGATGGCGTAGTTGCTGGTCATGCCCACGGCGGTGATGACCGAGTCCAGCGAGAACACCAGGTCCAGCAGCAGCACCTGCACGAGGACGCTGCCGAAGGTCGCCGCCGCCTGCTTCTTGATGCCCGGCCGGGCGCTGGGGTCGTCCTTGTTGGCCCCGCCCGCCTCGACCATGTGGTGCAGCTCCATGGTGGCCTTGGCGATCAGGAACAGCCCGCCGCCCAGCAGGATCAGGCTCTTGCCCGACAGCGGGATCTCGACCCAGGGGATGGTCCAGAAGGGCTCGTTGAGCTGGATGATCAGGAACGCCAGCGCCAGGAGAATCAGCCGCATCACCATCGCCAGGATCAGGCCGACGGTGCGGGCCTTGGCCTGCTGCTCCTTGGGCAGGCGGTTGGCCAGGATGGCGATGAAGACCACGTTGTCGATGCCCAGCACGATCTCGAGGGTGGTCAGCGTGAGCAGGGCGATGAGGCCGGCGGCGCTGAAGAAGGCCACGTCCTCGGGGGTGGTGGGGGTGGGGGCGACGGGGTCGTCGGCCAGCAGCGACAGCAGGGGTGCGAGGGCGTCCAGGGCCGGCAGCGTGGAAATCAGGGCGTCGAGCATGGGCGGAGTTTATCGGCCGGCGGGCGCGGGCCGGGGCCGAACGTGATGGCGGCCGCTATCTGATAGGAACTTGATAGGAAAAACAGGCCTGACGATGCCGCCAGTGGGGTTCACGATCCGCGAAGAAGCCCGAAAAGTCTGAGTTTCTCATGTGGTGGCGCGAGTTTCTCATGAGAAGACGACATCTTCAGGGGTGATGGCGCGAGTTTCTCATGAGAAAACGAAACTTTCAGGGGTCATGGCGAGACTTTCTCATGAGAAAACGCCGTCTTCTCATGAGAAGACGAAACTTTCAGGGGTCAAGACGCCGTCTACTCATGAGAAACTCGCGCCACCACATGGGAAACTCTCGTCTTGCGGCGGGCGGCCGCCGCCGAGATAGCATCGGCCATGCCCACCAAACCCCTCGCCGCGATCGTCCTTGGCCTCGTCCTGATGGCCAATGGCTGCAACACCGGCCCCGATCACGAGGTCGATCCGATCCAGGTTGGCCCCTCGCCCACCCTGGCCGCGCTCGAGGCCATGGACGCGGACGCCCGGGCCGTGGCTGAGAAGGTGGTCGACTTCGCCGGCGGGCCCCACGCCATCGACAACATCCGCACGCTCGAGGTCCGCTTCGAGGGCCAGAGCGATGGCAATCCGATCGAGTTCCACCTCCGGTGGTCGCGGTCGGGTCCGGCGTTCTACGACATGGTGCTCGGTCCGGACTCGGGGCGGTTCGGCGTCAACGGCGAACGCTACTGGCGGTCGATGGAGGGCGAGCCGGCCGAGCTCTACGTGATGGATCCCACGGTTGAATACGGCTGGAACGAGATGGCCGGCCAGGTGCTTGAGTTCACCTCGCTCCCGCTGGCGGTCATCAACCCGACCAACAGCCACGACGATGGCGCGGCGCCGCTCGAGCGGATGGGCGATCTGGCGTTCAAGGGCCAGCGGACCGCCGTGCTCTCGTTTACGGCCGAGCCCGATCCGGATGACCCGATGCACCGCTCCCACTACGACGCGCAGACCGGGCGGCCCGTGGGGCTGACGCAGGGCCTGCCCACCGAGCCGCTGTACATGGCCTTCAGCGACTGGCGCGAGGTCGACGGCGCCCACGGCCTGAAGATGTTCCACCGCGTGAAGGTCGACGGCTTCTGGCTGGGCGACGAGGTGTTCGACCTCAGGGCCACGCTCGTGCGCGTGAACACGCTGGAGGAGGCGGACTTTGATCCGCCGGCCGATGCGGTACTACAGACCGACGGCTGAGGCGCGCCCGGTCGGGCTCACCCGCAGCCCGCGTCGAACGCGTTCTGGAACGCGAGGAAGTCGAAGACCGTCAGCTCACCGTCGCCGTCCAGGTCGGCCGAAGGATCGCCGGCATCGAATGCGTCCTGGAAGCACAGGAAGTCGAAGAAGTCCAGCGACCCCGAGCCGTCGCAGTCGGCCGGGCACGCCAGGGTGATCGTCCAGCCCAGGGCGTCCAGCGGCCGCAGGTCGGCGGCGGTGAGGTAGCCGGGATAATCCGTCTCGCCCCCCACGATGTCCGGGTCCATGGCGCCGAGGGGCGGATCCATCTTTCGCAGGTGCGAGCCCTGCCAGGGGTCGCCGTCGGCCATGGGGATCTCGGCGGCGATGAAGTCGAGGATGGCCTCGTCCTGGTCGGGCGCGCCGGGGGCGTCGAAGTACACCGTCCGCGGGGCGGTTATGAACCGGGCGTAGGTGTCCGGGTTGAGGTCGGCCCCGCCATTGCTCTGGCGGAATCGATAGATGTCCAGCGGCAGCAGCGTCGCGCCGAAGAGCAGGTCGACGTTGGACTGGAAGCCCAGGACGTGCCCGATCTCGTGCGTCATCACGCTGCGCAGGCAGTACGAATCGGGTGCCACGCCGTCGGCGGGGTCGGTGTCCCACGGTGCGGTCGAGCTGAGCGAGACCGGCAGCGGCGCGGGCGCCTGGCCGTCCAGCAGCGCGCGGAGCGCCACGCCGGTGAGCAGCGCGTCGCGATCCTCGGTGCGCGCGCCGGGCTCGAGGCCGTAGATGATGCGCAGCGACGCAGCGTCGGGCAGGCTCGCCTCGATCACGTCGTCGCCGTCCATCGTGTCGATCAGCGTGGCGCGCACCGCCGCGTAGGGCAGCGAGCGGTAGCTGTCGCCCGCCGCGCCGAGGATCGGCAGGCCGTGGATGGTCCCCAGCGGCTCGAAGAGGATCTCGATGGTCAGCTCGACGTCGTCGGCGACGATCCCGGCGTACAGATCGGCGATGGCGGCGAGCGCCTCGGTCGTGCCGGCGGGCGCGGGGCCGGCGACCTCGAAGCGCAGGCGCAGCCCGGCGTCGGTGGTCGGGACGATGATGGTCCGCTCGGCCCCCTGCATGCCCGCCGCGTGCCGCGCGCCGATGGCGTCGATGGTCGCCTGCGGTGGGCGGGCCCCGGCGCAGATGGGCTTAAAGACCTTGATCGGTGGTGTGGCGGGCGATGTGGTGGCGGGGGTGGTGGGGGGTAGGTCTGGCTGGGCGAAACCGGCCGATGCGAGAAGGAGTGAGCCGGCCAGGGCCAGCGTGGGTGCGATGGACGGTTGGTGCATCGAGGCCCCCATTCGCCCCCACGGTTTGGGCGTGCAACGCCGCCGCCGGCGTCTTCCGGGGCAATATACCCGAAAACGCCGGTGGATGCACGCCTTTTCTTGGGCGCCCGGAGGCCTACTGGCGGCTCATGACGTAGCGGGCCATGTCCAC
This sequence comes from Phycisphaerales bacterium JB060, assembly GCA_044440025.1. Taxonomy (GTDB): domain Bacteria; phylum Planctomycetota; class Phycisphaerae; order Phycisphaerales; family UBA1924; genus JAHCJI01. Next base: position 4,429 of record JBITAF010000072.1, read on the forward strand.
GCAGCGATTCGCGTAGCCGGCCTCGTTGTCGTACCAGCTCACGACCTTGAAGAAGTTCTCGTTCAGCTCGATGCCCGCCTCGGCGTCGTAGATGCTGCTGTGCGGGTCGCCGATGAAGTCGCTGGAGACCACGGGCTCCTCGGTGTAGTCCAGCACGCCCTTCATCGCGCCGGCCGCGGCGGCCTTCATGGCGTCGTTGATGGCCTGCAGGGAAGTCGCCTTGGCGGTCTTGAAGGTCAGGTCGACGCAGCTCACGTCGGCCGTGGGCACGCGGAAGCTCATGCCCGTCAGCTTGCCCTTGAGGTTGGGAAGGCACAGCGTCACGGCCTTGGCCGCGCCGGTGCTGGCGGGGATGATGTTCATGTAGCCGTTGCGGCCGCCGCGCAGGTCCTTCTTGCTCGGGCCGTCCTGGGTTGGCTGGGTGGCCGTGACGGCGTGGATGGTGGCCATCAGGCCCTCGGCCAGCCCGAAGTTGTCATCGATGACCTTGGCGATGGGCGCCAGGCAATTCGTTGTGCAACTCGCGTTGGAGATGACGGTGTGCTTGGCGGGGTCGTACTGCTCGTGGTTCACCTTGTAGCACAGGGTCGGCACGGTGTCGGTGGTCTTGGTCGGGGCGCTGATGATGACGCGCTTGGCCCCGCCGCCCCCCTTGCCATTCCCATCAATGTGCTTCTGCGCATCCGGCCCGGCCGTAAAGAAGCCGGTGGATTCGATGACGACGTCCACGCCCAGGTCGCCCCACTTGAGGTTGGCCGGATCGCGCTCCTCGAAGACCTTGGTCTGCTCGCCGTTGACGCTGAAACCACCATCGTTGACCCGCACGTCGGCCAGCTTGCCGTCGATGCGGAAGCGGCCGTGCATGGTGTCGTGCTTGAGCAGGTAGGCCAGGTTGTCGGCGGGCACCAGGTCGTTGACGCCCACGACGGTGACGTCCTTGCTCTGGGCCGCGATGCGGTAGACCAGGCGGCCGATGCGTCCAAAACCGTTGATGCCGATGCGGATGGCCATAGCGTGAAGTTCTCCCAGAAAGCGTGCAACCCGGCGACGAGCGGCATGGTAGGTGGGAGATGCCCGCACGGCTGGAGGGCTGCTATGCTGTAGCCGGTCGTGGGGGGATCCCTCGGCAATCAGGGGGCCAGGATCGTGACAACCGAGAAGATCTGTGTCGTCTGCGGGGAAGACTGCGCCGCACGCCCGCGTCTGAAGGACTCGCAGGGCCGCTACGCGTGCCAGTCGTGCGTCCAGTCCAAGCGGCGGCCCGCCAGGCGCGAGCCGCGGGCCACGCCGGCCGCCAAGCCGGCGGCGGTTCCGACCGGCGGCGGCGTGGGCTTCAGCATGGACGACTACCTGGGTGAGGCTCCGGCTGTCGACGCCAACCCGTGCCCCAAGTGCGGCATGGGCCGGCCGTCGGGGGCCGTGGTGTGCATGGCGTGCGGCTTCGATTCGGCCTCGGGCCGGGCGATGCGCACGAAGGTTGGCAAGGACAAGCCCAAGCGGGCCCGCAGCGCGCCGCGCGTGTCGGGTGGGATGGTCTCGGTCATCATCGCCCTGTCGATGCTCGTGCTGCTGCCCGCGATGGCGTTGGCGTCGCCAGAGGCGGCAGCGACCGCGTTGATCTTCGCTGGCCTCTGGGCGTTCGTGGCGTACATTTACATGATCGGCGCGGCCTTCCGCGACGACGACAAGTTCTGGGCCATCATCGGGCTGATGGTTCTGGTGCCGGTGGTGGGGGGCCTCTGCTGGCTGGCCTTCGTGCTGTACTACTGCACCATCGGCAGCCAGCGAGGGGTGCGGAAGCTGAACTACTGGGCCGCCCTCGTTGCCTTCTGGATCAGTTTCGGCATCCTCGCCTCGAGCAACCCGGACCTGTTGCCGTGGGACCCGATGGCGGCCGAGCCCTGACCTAGCCCGCCCGCCGGCGTCCAGGCCGCTGGCGGGCCCATATGCTGCTCCTATGGCCACCGACGACCCCCGCCCCAACGCCGACCAAGACATCCAGAGCAGCCTCCACGAGGACCGCGTGTTCCAGCCGCCCAAGGCCTCGGCCGTCGGCGGCGCCCCATGGCACGTGGATTCGCTCCAGGCCTATGAAGCCGAGCACCGCCGGTCGATCGAGGATCCCCAGGCCTATTGGGGCGAGGTCGCCCGGCGGCTGGAATGGATGGAGCCGTTCAAGAGCGTGCTCACCGGCGACTTCCCCGAGCCCACGTGGTTCGACGGCGGAAAGCTCAACGCCTGCGACAACTGCGTGGATCGGTTCGTGCGCGAGGGCCACGGCGACGACGTGGCGATCATCTGGGAGGGCGAGCCCATGGACGGCGGGGCCCCCGAGGTCCGCCGCCTGACCTACAAGGACATCCAGGAGCAGACCGCCCGCCTGGGCAACGCCCTCAAGAAGCTGGGCGCCACCAAGGGCGACGTGGTGACCATCTACATGGGCATGGTGCCCGAGCTGGCCATCGCCATGCTCGCCTGCGCCCGCATCGGTGCGCCTCACTCGGTCATCTTCGGCGGCTTCAGCAGCCAGGCCATCGCCGATCGCGTGACCGATGCGAACAGCAAGATCATCCTGACCTGCGACGGCGGCTGGCGGCGAGGCAAGGTCGTGCCGCTGAAGGACAACGTCGACAAGGCCATCGAGACGATGGGCGACGCCTCGCCGGTCACCGGCGTGGTCGTGCTGAAGCGCTGCGACAACGAGATCGAGCGCGTCGAAGGCCGAGACCATTGCTGGCGGGACCTCACCGAATCGGTCGACCCCGAGTGCCCGTGCGAGCCCATGGACGCCGAGGACATGCTCTTCCTGCTCTACACAAGCGGCTCGACGGGCAAGCCCAAGGGCATCGTCCACACCACCGCGGGCTATCTGCTCTACACCGCCCACACCGCGAAGAACGTCTTCAACCTAACGCCGGACCAGGATCAGGTCTTCTGGTGCACCGCCGACTGCGGCTGGATCACCGGGCATAGCTACATCGTCTACGGCATCCTGCCCAATCGCGTGCCCACGCTCATGTACGAGGGCGCCCCAAACGAGCCCCACGAGGACCGCTTCTGGGACGTCGTCGAGCGGCACAAGGTCACGCACTTCTACACCGCGCCCACGGCCATCCGCGCGTTTATGAAGTGGGGCGACGAGCTCCCGGCCAAGCACGACCTCTCGTCGCTGCAGGTCCTGGGCACGGTGGGCGAGCCCATCAACCCGGCGGCGTGGACGTGGTACCGCGAGGTCATCGGCTCGGGCCGGTGCCCCATCGTCGACACCTACTGGCAGACCGAAACCGGCGGCCACGTCATCACGCCCCTGCCCGGCGCCATCCCCACACGCCCCGGCTCGTGCACACGCCCATTCTTTGGCGTCGATGCCGCGGTCGTGCACCCTGACGGCAGCGAGGTGGACGCCGAGCACGGCGGCCTGATGGTTATCCGCAAGCCCTGGCCCGGCATGCTCCGCGGCGTGTTCGGCGACCGCGACCGATTTATCGACACGTACTTCTCGACCGTGAGGATCGACGGCCAGCCGGTCTACACAGCCGGCGATGGCGCGCGCAAGGACGCCGATGGCAACTTCTGGATCATGGGCCGCATCGACGACGTCATCAATGTCAGCGGCCACCGCTTAGGCACCATGGAAGTCGAGAGCGCGCTCGTCGCGCACGACGCCGTGGTCGAGGCGGCGGTGGTGGGTGTGCCCCACGAGATCAAGGGCACCGGCATCGCCGCCTTCGTCACGCTGGCCGGCGGCGTCGAGCTCAGCGAAGACCTCAAGAAGCAACTTGGCGCCCACGTGGCCGAGATCATCGGCGCCATCGCCCGTCCCGACCAGGTGCGCTTCGCCGAGGCGTTGCCCAAGACTCGCAGCGGCAAGATCATGCGCCGCCTGCTTCGCGCTATCGCCGCGGGCGAGGCCGACACGGGCCAGGATACCTCGACCCTCGAAGACTTTACCGTGCTGGCCAAGCTGCGGGGGGATGAGTAAGGGGCTGGGCACTCCCCCTTTCCTTCAAGCCTGCCGGAGCAGCGCGAGCGTGAACCAGTCCTTCTCGTCGCTCCATGTCGTCTCCACGCGCAGCCCCGCGCTGGCGGCGAGTGATTCGATTCGTGGCATGTCGTACTTGTGGCTGCTCTCGTTCCACAGGCTCTCGCCCCGGGCGAACACGAACCGCTGACCGGCGATGGTGATAGCGTGCTCGCGCGTGGCCACCAGGTGCATCTCGATGCGCGCGTGCTCGGCGTTCCAGCGGGCCTGGTACTCGAAGGCGCCCGGGTCGGCGTCGGCGTCCAGCTCACGATTCATCCGCTCGAGGATGTTCAGCTCGAAGGCCCGGGTCACGCCCGCAGCGTCGTCATACGCCGGGATGAGCACCGACTCGTCCTTGATGCGATCGAAACCGATGAGCAGGCTTCCATCCGCTCCGGCGAGCTGCGCCAGCGAGCCCAGAAGCTCGCGCTGCACGCTGGGCAGAAAGTTGCCGATCGTCGAGCCGGGGAAGAAGACCAGCCGCGGGTGGAGGCTGGCAACGCGATCGGGCAGGTCGATCGGGCGCGTGAAGTCGGCCCACAGCGGCACGATCTCGAGGTCGGTGTGACGGGCGGCCAGCGTGCGTGCGACGTGGCGGAGCTGCTCACGGGCGATATCCATTGGCACCATCGCGCGGGGCGATTCCAGCGCATCGATCAAGATCTCCACTTTTTCGCCGGCGCCGCTGCCAGGCTCGACGATGGTGACGCCCGGCCCGACGGCGGCGGCGATGGCCCCCGCGTGCGTTCGCAGCAGTGATGCCTCGGTGCGCGTGGGGTAGTACTCGGGCTGCTCGGTGATATCTTCGAACAGCTTCGCGCCGATGGCGTCGTAAAGATACTTGCTTGGGATCGACTTCTGCGGCTGCCCGAGCCCGTGCAAGGCATCGGTGCGGAAGGCGGCCAGCTCTTCAGTGCGGCCGCGCGCCTCCTCGAGGGGCGTGTCTTCGTGCGCAGTATCGAGTTCGAGCACCACGGCGCGGCGCTCGGCGGGAGAGTTCGTCGTTGTCATCAGGCGGTATCTTTCGCGAGGCGCAGGCCGCTGAACTGCCAGCGCTTGTTAGGATGGAAGAACGTGCGGTACGTGGGTCGGATGTGGCCTGTGGCTGTGGCGCAAGACCCGCCACGCAGCACGTACTGGCCACTCATGAACTTGCCATTGTATTCGCCCAGGGCGCCGGACTCGGTGGCGTAGCCCGGGTAGGGGTCGTAGCTGCTGCGCGTCCACTCCCACGCGCCGCCGAACATGCCGTCGAGCTGGCCAGGCCCCGGCCTGGGGGCCATCGGGTGGAACACGCCACGCTCGAGCATGTGGGCCCGGTCGACCGCGTCGTGCCAGTGGGCTCCGGCGCGTTCCAGGTCGCGCAGGCACGCGGCCTCCCACTCGAACTCGGTGGGAAGCCGGCAGCCCGCCCAGCGCGCGAACGCCTCGGCTTCGAAGAAGCTGATATTCGTGAGTGGCTCGGAGGGGTCGACCTCACGCACGCCGTGCATGGTGCACACGCGCCAGTCACCCGCCCGTTCGCTCTTCTCCCAGTACATGGGGGCGCTCCAGCCCTCGGCCCTCACGGTCGCTGCACCCTCGTCCAGCCACAGGTGCTCGCGCTCATAGCCGCCGTCCTCGATGAACTCGATGAACTGCCCGCACGTGACCGGGCGACTGGCGATGGCGAAGGGCGGCAGGTACACCTTGTGGCGCGGCTGTTCATTGTCATAGCAGAACTCCGGCCCATCACAGCCGACCCACAGAAGCCCGGCCTCGAACTCCTCCCAGCGCCCACGGTCCTCAGGCTCGGCGCTGGGATCGAATGGCTCCGGGTCGTATGCCTCGCACGCAAGCCCACGCCATAGCGCGTGGCGGATGTCGGTGAGTAGCAGTTCCTGGTGCTGCTGCTCGTGGTTGAGCCCGATCTCGGTGATGCGCCGTGTCTCGTCGTCGAGCCGGTTCGAAGCCAGCAGCGCCATCATGCGCTCGTCTACGTGCGCGCGATAGTCAAGCACGCGGGCGAGCGAGGGCCGGGTCATCATGCCTCTTGTGTGCCGCGGCTGTCGATCGCCCACTTGCGTGTAGTAGCTGTTGAAGAGGTATGCAAATCGGCCGTCGAACCGGCTGTCGTCACCCACGCGCGAGAGCACGAACTGCTCGAAGAACCATGTCGTGTGCGCCAGGTGCCACTTGGTTGGGCTGGCATCGGTCATCGATTGGATGACACAATCCTCGGGCGATAGCGGCGCTCGCAGCGCGTCGGTGGCAGCGCGGACGGCCTCGTAGCGTTCGGCCAGCGATGCGCCGGTCAGCGGCGCCCGTGCGATGCTCAGTGCCATGTCGCCCGTCCTTTCGTGCTGGGCGTTCCGGATCGCCACAGGCTAGCACGAGCGATGCCCGCCGTCATCCGGCATCGCGAACATAATGGAATGTCCGAGGATCATGAGCAAGTTCTAACGTTGTCGTGCCGCCACGGGCGAGAGCAGCCGCTCCACGGCGTCTAGGAGAAGCGTTGCCACGATCGCCATCAACGCCGCCGGCACCAGCCCGGCGAGGATCAGCACGGTATCCATCCGCCGGATGCCCGCCAGGATGGGCACGCCGTACCCGCCCGCCGCGATGAAGCCGCCCAGCGTGGCCGTGCCCACGTTGATCACCACCGCCGTCTTGATGCCCGCGAAGATGCTCGGGAGGGCGAGTGGCAGCTCGACGTCCAGCAGCATCCGCCCGCGGGGCAGACCCAGTGAGCGCGCCGAATCGCGCACGGCCTGGGGGATCTGCGTGAGTCCCGCGTGCGTTGTACGCACGATCGGCAGCAGCGAGTACACGAACAGTGCGATGATCGTGGGCACCTGCCCGGTGATCGCCAGCAGGCTCACCAGCAGCGCGAGCAGCGCCAGGCTTGGGATCGTCTGTAGCACGCCGCTGACACCCAGCACGCCCTGCTCGAATCGGCGCGAGTGCGCCGCCAGCACGCCCAGAGGCACGGCGATGGCGATCGCCAGCAGCATCGACACGCCCACCAGCACCGCGTGCTCGCCCGTGCGACGCGGGATCCCGCCGGCCGCCTGGCGCAGGCGTTCGTTGAAGGTCAGCGTTCCGCCCGAGATGCCGCCGGTATCGAAGTAGTTGCGCGCCACGTCGCGCTCCTCGCGGCCCTCAACGTCGACCTGGGCGTTGAGCGCCGACATCGCCGCCTCGTCGAGCACGCCGGTCAGCGACTCGATCGCCGCCACCGCTCCGGGCACGCGTTCGGCCAGATCAGTACGATAGATCCACACCGCGTCGTAACGCGGGAAGTGCCCTAGGTCGTCCTCCAGCACGGTGATACCCATGCTCTCGATCTTGGCGTCGGTGGTGTAGATTTCTTTCGCGTCGATCGCTCCGCTCGCAAGCGCCTGGTATCCCAGGTCGTGGTCGATCCCCTGTATGTTGGTCTGCGGCAGGCCGTACGCGTCGCGCAGTGCCCGCCACCCGTCGTTCCGCTCGATGAACTCGTTGGTGAAGCCGAACGTGATCTCCGGGGCCCGCCGCAGATCGCTGATGGTCGCCAGCCCCAGCCGCTCGGCAGTGGGGGGCATCACGCCGATGGCGTAGGTGTTGTTGAACCCGATCGGCTCGCTCATGGCAAGGCCCACGCCCGCCAATGCTTCTCGCAACTCGGCCTGGGTCGATAGTCCCTGGCCGGCGAAGACATCGCGCAGCAGCGTGCCCGTGTATTCGGGGTAGACGTCCACCGCGCCAGACTTGACCGCCTCGAACACCAGGCGGCCGCGAAGGGAAGACTTGTGATCCACAGCCAGCCCCTCGCGCGAAGCCCGCTCGGCCAGCATCTCGCCCAGCAGCACCGACTCGGTGAAGCTCTTCGAGCCGATCGTGAGCGTCTCCTGGCACCGGGCGATGGCCGCGACGCAGAGGACTATCAGCAATCCCGCCCGGATCACGACGCCGCCCCTTCCAGCCCGTGCAACCGCCGCTGGGCGTTCACGAACCGCCGCACGAAGTCGTTGGCCGGCTCGCGCAGCATTGCCTCGTGCGGGCCGTCCTGGGCGATGTGGCCCTCATGCAGCAGCACCACCCGGCTGGCCAGGTAACGTGCCTCGGCCAGATCGTGCGTCACCAGCACCACCGTCTTATCCAGCCGATCGAACAGGACCTTCAACTCATCCTGCAGGTCGGCCCGTACCATCGGGTCAAGCGCCCCTAGCGGCTCGTCGAGCAGCAGGGCCTCCGGGTCGTTGGCAAGAGCGCGCATGAGCGACACCCGCTGCCGCTGCCCGCCGCTCAACTCGTGCGGGTACCGATCGAGCAACTCCGTATCCAGTTGCACAAGCTCGGCGAGCTCCATGGAGCGCTCGCGGGCCCGCGCCCTCGACCAGCCCAGCCGCCGCCCTAGGAGCGTCACATTCTGGTGTGCGGTGAGATGGGCGAACAGTCCGCCCTCCTGCACCACGTACCCGATGCGCCGCCTGGCGGGCGTCAATGCTGTGTTCTTGAGTGCCTCGCCGTCGAAACGCACCGAGCCGGCGTCTGGCGCAAGCAGCCCGTTCATCAGCCGCAGCAGCGTCGATTTGCCGCACCCGCTGGGTCCGATGAGTGCCACCGTGGTCCGCGGCTCAATGGTGAGGTCGATCCCATCGAGAACCAGCGTCTGGCCAAAGGACTTGCGGATGCCGCTGAGTGCGAACATGGTCGAGGTTAGCGCCCCAAAGCGGAGATGAGGGAGGGTCAGGTGAGCTTTGCGACCACGAACGTGACGTCGTCGTGGCAGTATTCGCCGCATTGCTCTGAAAGATCGGTCCGTATGGCCGTCGCGATCGACTCGGCGTCCCGGGCGGCCGATTGCCGAACGACACTCCGGAGCCGTTCCATGCCATAAAACTCACCATCCGCACGCCGGGCTTCCCAGATGCCATCGGTCGCCAGGAGCACGACGTCTCCCCGCGCCAGAGGCGGGGATTCATAGGTTTCGTACGGCTTGGCGCCAAAGAGGCCAAGGGGAATGCCGCCGCCGGCAAGCTCCTGAAAATGGTCCTCCCTCGCCACGTAGACCATCGGCGGACCGTGGCCGGCCGACGCCCACGACATCTGGCCGCTCCGGGCATCGAGCACAACAAGCAGCATGGTCATGAACCGCTCTCCACCGGTATCTTCGACCAGCAGTTCATTCAGGTGGATCAGCAACTCGCCCAGGCTTCCCGGCTCGTGGCATCGGCTTCGGAGGATACCGCGGGCAGTGGCCATCAGCATCGCCGCCGCCACACCATGCCCTACCACGTCGCCGATGGCCAAAGCGGCGCACGACTCGTCGAGCCCATCGATGTGCAAATAGTCGTAGTAATCCCCGCCGGTCTCGTCGCAGTACGCGCTATGCCCTGCAATATCCAGACCCGCGATGGCCGGCGGGCCATGGGGAAGGAGGTTACGCTGCACCTCCATGGCCACCTGAAGGCTCTCACGCAAACGAACGCGGTCCTTCAGGTCCTCGGCCATCTCGTTGACGGCGTCGGCGATCCGTCCCAGTTCGGCCGTGGCGCCCGGCTCCACCCGCTCGTCGAACTCGCCCTCGCCCACCCGACCGATCTCGCGCACCAGACGTGACACCGGCAGCGTGGCCAGCAGCCCCAGAACCAGGCCCAGCAAGACCGTGGACACAAACGCCACCGTCGCGGCGCGATTGCTGCTCGTCCGCGTTGCGGCCACGGGCTCGAGCATCTCGGCCTCCGGCAGAGCGGTGACGATCCGCCAATCAAGGCCCGGAGAGTCGTTGTAGCTCGAGGCCCGAACCAGCATTGGCGTGCCCGCGACCTGAGCAATGATCGTTGCCGTCCTTTGCGATTCGGTGCCGTTGACGCCGCCTCCGTCGGCCAACCCGATCTCGGCCACCAGCCTGGCGGCATGGTTCGATGCGTCACGAACCCGCGCATCGGGACTCTGCGAGGCCATGGGCGCAGCCGGGAGCCCGTCTACCGAGGCGATCGTGGGAACTTCGCTGGGCGGTAATGAGTGTGCGATCAATCGCCCGCCCTCGTCGACCAGCAGCACGAACCCCTCGCGACCGATGCGCAGCGTCCGTAAGAACGCCGAGAGGTCCTCCAGCCCGATCTCCGCTGAGAGCACGCCGATCAACTCGCCCCGCCCCTGACCATCGCGCAAACGCGAGAACACCGGCTCGACGAACGGCAGGCCCAGTGTCGTGGCCTGGCCATCGACATTCAACCACGCGTAGGGTTCCAAGAACGTCGCACGCTCGGCCTGGGTGGCCCCGACATACCAGGGCCGAACGCGAGGGTTGTACGGATAGCCGCCCGTCCGGTCGATGATCTCACCGCTGGCGTCGAGGGCATACTCCACGACAAAGCCGGTCTCGTCCGAGCCATTCTCCGCGGCCGTCTGGGCATCGGCGATGGCGAACTCGGTGTGCAACTTGCCCGGGTAACGGAAGATCCAGACCGCGTTGCCATCCGCCCCACCCCAACTCAGCCCGCTGAGCATCTCCATCGCAGTCGCATACTCGAACAACGGCTGTCGCCAGGAACGCAGCGCCCGGGGGTCGAGCCGACCCGACAGGATGTGACCCCGCTGCACCCGAGTTGCGCGGGCGGGAGCCTCGAGCAGCGTCTCGAGCCGCTCATTGATACGGCTGTGGATCTGCGCCATCTCCGACGTGTTGAGCCGTCGTGCCGTCTCGCTGGTGTTCTCGCTCCATAGCTCGACCAGCACAAGCGCCGCCAACGCCACGGGCAAACCCATCAGGAGCGGCAGCAGCACGCGAATCGACACGCGGCCGAGCACACCCCTGTTCCCCATGAGTGGCCGCCTCACACGCTCTCCACCGGAAGCGTCTGAACGATGTTCTCGATGATCGAGTCGCTGACAACCGCCTCGGCCTCGGCCTCGAAGTTCATTACAAGCCGATGCCGCAAGGCCGGCAGCGCGATCGACTGCACGTCCTCGATCGCCACCGAGGGACGGCCGTCCACGAGTGCCCGGCACTTGGCGCCCAGGATCAACGCCTGTGCGGCACGGGGCGAGGCGCCCACCCCGACGTACTGGTTCACCATGGGCGTGGCAAATCGGCCGTCCGAACTCCGACCCTTGGGGTGCGTGCTCAGCACCATCCGGATGGCGTAGTCCCGCACCCGGTCGGTCACCGCAACGCGCCGGACGAGCTTCTGGTGCTCCAGGATCGTCGCGGTGTCAAGCACCGGCTTTGCGTCGGCAATGCTCGCGCCGGTCGTCCGCGCAATGATCTCACCCATCTCCTCGCGCGAGGCGTAGCCCACCTGCAACTTGAAGAAGAAACGGTCGAGCTGAGCCTCGGGCAACGGGTAGGTGCCCTCCTGCTCGATCGGGTTCTGCGTGGCAAGCACGAAGAACGGTGCGGGCAGATCGTGTGTCGTGCCCGCCACCGTCACGCGACGCTCCTGCATGGCCTCCAGCAGCGCGCTCTGCGTCTTCGGTGTCGCCCGGTTGATCTCATCGGCCAGCACGAGCTGGGCAAAAATCGGCCCCCGCTGGAACACGAACTTCCGCTTCACATTCCCACCCTGCGTCTCGACCTCATCGATCACCGTCGTGCCGGTAATATCTGCCGGCATCAGATCGGGCGTGAACTGCACCCGGCCGAAGTCCAGCGAGAGAGCGCTCGCCAGCGTGCGCACCATCAGCGTCTTGCCGATGCCAGGTACGCCCTCCAGCAGCGCGTGCCCACCGGTAAACAGGCAGGTCAGCAGCCCATCGATGATGTCCCGTTGGCCGACCACGACGCGGCCGACCTGCTCGCCTACGGCGGTGTAGTCGGCCCGGAACCTGTCGGCCGCGGCTTGCGTGGCCTCTGCTGATGTCTGGTCCGCGTCCATGCCGGCTCCGTGCTGAATACCTCGTCCAAACCCGCTCAGGGCACCAGCGTCTCGGCTTCTTCGGAAACCTCACCCGCCGCCTTCACGCTCGCCCAGGTCTTCGTCGACCGGGTTGAGAGCCCACGCACCGAGCTCTCCACCGCCCCCACGGTGTTTGCTCCGAAGCCCCGCGTGAGCACCACCGTATCGCCCTCGACCGTCACCCACGAAAGATCCCCTCTTGCGCCGACGGCGAGTTCCAGGCGGCCGTCCGTTTCCTGCCGCTTCTGCCTTCCGGCATCGCCCGAGAAACGCTTCGCCTCGTGATACGCCAGCTCCTCGGCGAACTGCCGGGCGTCGGCGTCGGTGTCCCACACACTGATCCAAACCGCCGCCAGCCGGCCGTCGTCGTGCTCCCACACCTGGAAACGGTCGCCGTCCCAGCCCTCGGCCGCCGCGATCGCATCCGGGGTGTTCCCAAGAAGCACCCGCGTCTGGAACTCGCCGAACGTGTTCTGCGCGACGGCTTGCCAACCAAGATCGTCCAGGTTCACCCTTGGCAGCGTGATCTCTGTGGGCTCGTCGCGCGGCTCGGACAGGTACTTCTCGATGTGCAGCAACTGCTCGGTCGAGATCGGGGGATCATCAAACGCCGCATTCACCCGCTTGAAGCCCCCCTCCTGCACCATGGTCGTGACCAGCACAGAGCCGTGGATATAGGGAAACATCAGCGTTTGCTTGAGAATCTCCGGCATGGCGTTGGCGTCGGCGCCCATCATGCCGCCTCCGGCCCCGATCATCGCGCCCATGGCCATCGCGTCCCGATCCAGCAGGCCATCCAGGTTCCCTTCAGGATCCAGCATCGCGCCCATACCGATAAGTGTCGCGTCCCCCTCGACCAGCGCCGTCAACGCAAGGCGAACGTCGTCGTCGTCCATCGCCAGGTTCATCACCGTCGCCAGGTTCAGGTGCTGATCCTGCAAGGCGTGCGTGAACTCGTGGGTCAGGATGTTGCGCATCATCGGCTCCATGAACCCCGGCACACCGGCGGCCATCTCACCGGCCATCTTCCCCATGAACTCCTCGAGATCATCGGGCAGGATCACACGCTTGTCCTCGGGGTCATAGAACCCACCCGCCTGAGACACGACCAGGCGGATCATGTCCCCGATCACGTCCGAATCCGCCGGAACAAGGCCGAATGCTTTATAGCCACGATCGATTCGCACACGCCAATCCGGCGGCATGTCGCGATCCACGATCGTCATGATCTCCCGCTCGATCTCGTCCCGAGATATAACCTCCACAGGAACGTCTTCGAGAAAGAACAGACCCCGCATCTTCTCGGCTCGGGCCTTGCCCTCCTCAGCCCAGCGACTCAGCCGATCCGAATCCTGAGCCGCGGCCACTCCGCTGGCGAACAGGCAAGCGAGAACCAGAACGAGCGTGCGAGCATTCATGGGAATCTCCATAGAAGACCAATGCTATCGAGACAATCTGTCAGACGCCCGAATAGAGCCTCTCCAGCACCTCGATCCCACGCTCAATCGTCTCAGGCGAAGAAGCAAAGCTCAGACGGAAGTGCGTGTCACGGTCACTGAAGATGCCGCCGGGGATCACCAGCAGCTTGTTCGAGATCGCTTCCTCTACGAACCGCGTGCCCGTCTTCCCTTCCGGCACGCGGGGAAACAGATAGAACGCACCGCCAGGCACCGCTACCTCGGTCCATTGGCTCAGCGCTCGCACCAGCGAGTCTCGCCGCTGCTTGTACTGCGCAACCGTGGGCCCCATGTCCACGTCCATTGCGGCGATGCATCCGTGCTGGGCGACCGAGGGGGCGCACACGTACGTGTACTGCTGGAACTTGCCGATATGCCCCATCAGTTCCGCTGGCCCCGCCGCGTACCCCATCCGCCAGCCGGTAATGCCGTAGGTCTTGCCGAATCCGCGGATCACCAGCACGTCGTCCTGGGCCCCCGGAAAGCGTGCGGGCGAGGGGCACCGGGCAATCGACGTATCGCCTACCGCATTGTCGTCCTCGAAATCGTCGAAGGTGAACTCGTCATAGATCTCGTCGCTGATCAGCAGCACGCCCTTGCGACGGCACAGATCGAGCAACTCGCGGCATTCATCCACGCTGCCAACGACACCCGCGGGATTCGAGGGCGCGTTGTACAGCACCAGCTTCGTCCGCTCGGTGATCAGCGGCTCCACCCGCTCGGCAGTCATGCGGAAGTCCGGATACGTGTCGCATCGCACGGCCGTCCCACCGCACATCGTCGCCACGTGCGGATACATCACGAAGTAGGGGTCAGGAATGATCGCCTCGTCGCCGGGGCCGATGAGCGACATAAACGCCAAAAACAGCGCGCCACTTGTGCCGCTGGTCACGAGCAGTTCCGGGTCGCCCGCGTTACCAAAGCTCCATCCCAGGTCGGTGGCGAGCCACTCTGTAAGCTTCTCGCGCAGCGGGGCGATGCCCTGCGTCTGTGTATAGCCGTTCTGGTCGTTCTCGATCGCTTCGATCGCGGCGCGCTTGATCGCTTCGGGAACCGGAAAGTCCGGTTGCCCGATGCTCAGGTTGATCGGGTTCTCGATCTGAGCGCCAAGCTGGAAAATGCGGCGAATGCCCGAGGCGTCAACGGCCTGGGCGCGGTCGGTCACGAGGCGGCGTATATCCATGCCCCCATCGTTCCCACCATTTGGCTCAAAAGCGCACGCCACTGCCCGGAATCACCGCAGAATCGCAGCGATGACTCGACGCGGCGGAGCCAGTGCTAATCAGTGGACCCGGACCTTGGGAAGGCCCAGGGCCTTCTTCTCGTCCTTGGGCATCTTCTTCTCGGCCAACAGCTTGGCCACGCGCTCGGCCCGGGTCAGGACCGAACGCTTTTCAACCAAGGCGCCACCGGTGCGAAGCGAACTGTGAATACTCATGGCCCCAACTCCTGACAAAAAACTGCAAAACAGCCCGGGCCGTCGATCCAGCCCGGGCCAAGATGATAGACGCCAGATTCCCCGGCGACCAATCAACCGTCGAAGCGGATCCACAGGTGGCCCCGGGCGTCGTACGGCCCGCCCACCTCCCGGGGGGCGCGCTCCAGCAGGCGAACGACCCGATCGGCGTGCTCGCGACGCCGGCCTTCCATCGCACTGAACCGTTCGCTGGGTACGGCTAGAGCGGTGTACAGCCCGTATCCCCGCCGGCCCTCAGACAACGCCATGGCATGGACGCCGTTGTCGGTCAGGTACTGCGCAAGCCCCTGGGCCCGTTCCAGGTCCATCCCGCTGGCCAGTTTCATGTAGTTATGGTTTGGCTGCCGAACATCGTCCAGAACGTCGATCGCCGCGGCGGGCTCCGGCTCGGGTTCCACCACGGGCGGCGAGGGCCGCTCGACCGGCGTCTGCTCGGTCTGGCGGCCTTCCTCAGGCCGCTCCAACAGCGCGAGGGGCGGGGCTTCGCCCGCCGAACCATCAACCTCGCCGGCGTCTTCCAGAGGATCACGGATCGCCCCGGCGTCACCAGCCCGGTCCAGGTAGGCCCCAAGCTCGGCCTTCTGATTGCGTTCGCCCAGGTTATACCCGATCGCCCACACACCCACGACAATCGCCAGCACGGCGACCACAGCCCCGTACACCCACAGCATCCGAACACGAACCGAGCTCTGGGGATGCATGCTCGTCCAGTCGGCAGCACCAGCCGGCCGCTGGGGCTTGGGCTCAGCCTCGAGACGCTCGGCCTTCGGCTTAGGGGCCGGCTTGGGCTTGGCGATGGGCTCGCCCGGAGACGCGATCTCCTCGGCCGAAGGCGAGGGAGCCTTTTTGGATGGCTTGCTCTCGACGGCTCCGGAGGCCTGCCTGCTGCTTGCTTCCGATGCCCCCCGATCGGCCCCCGGCTTCCCGGAACCGCCCGAAAGTGCGCCAGATTGCCCCCCAGCACCATTGCGACCCTGACGCGGACCATCGTCCTGCTGGAGCAACTCAAATAGTGGGGGGCGGCGGCTTGCCATACCAACAGTCTATCTCGGCCCGAGGCCGCGTCGTGCATCGGCTTTCCCGCCGATTTCTAGGCCGGCAGCGTTTCCCACAGCGTTGCTGTCGACCTGATCATCCCATGCCCTATCATCGGCCCCATGACCGTGCCAGAACAGGACATCCTGCGGATCGCCCCATCGCCCATGTCTGCCACCGAGCGGCTCTACGTCCGCGAAGTTGTTGTGGGCTTCGGCACCACCATGCGGCACTTCTTCACCAGCTTCGGCCAGGGCATCCTGCCGGGCAAGAACACGAACCGCACCATGCAATACCCCGAGGTGCGGCGGGAGGACCTCCCCGTAGAGGAGGGCGGCCAGAACGCCAGCAACTTCCGCGGTGTTCACCGCCTCAACCGCGATGAGGAAGGCCGCGTCAAGTGCGTGGCATGCATGATGTGCCCGACCATATGCCCGGCCAACTGCATCCACATCGTCGCCGAAGAGAGCCCCTGGGACGACCGCGAGAAGTACCCCAAGAAGTTCGAGATCGACGAGCTTCGCTGCATCTTCTGTGGCATGTGCGAGGAGGCCTGCCCGGTGGACGCCATCGAGTTAACCACCGAGTACGACATCGTCGGCCAAAGCCGCCAGGAGCTGATCTTCGATAAGGAGAAGCTCCTGCACGTCTACGACGTGACCATCGACAAAAAGCCGATGTGAGCGAGGCTTGAGGCCTGGGTGGCCCTATCAAAATCCAGCCTTTTGCTGTCGTGATCTCTTTCAGAGTGAAGCGGACGGAGCCAGGTACTGGCTCATATAGAACGTCCAATAACCTGAAAACCGGCTTGTGAACCCTTGTTTGTGACTCTGGGTAAGCTGCACAAGCATCGAACAGATAATTGAGTGGCTGGTGCGATAAAATCGTCTGGATTTGTAGCACGAGTTCGGTTACGCTGTATGGTATGAGGAGTAGGTCCCGGTCCCTACGGGAGACAGGGCGGCCATCGAGGGCCGAGCCCGGGATGTATACGAGACGGGCGTCATAGCCCATTGAGGAGATGTAGAGATGGGTCGTACCATGCTTATCGCTGCCGCCGGCGTTGCCGCCACGGCCGCCGTTGCCAACGCTCAGGCAATCCTGACCTTCGGCTTCACCGATGTAGATGGCTCGTTTACTGCGAGCGATGGCTCTTTCACAGGAGCTTCGAACGCAACCACTTCGGGTGACGTGACCCGCCTTTCCAGCCCCGGCGGTACCGCGCTGTTCGAGCCGGGCTTCGCTGGTACGGGTGCTTCCGATTTCAGCTTCGATATCGATGTCATGATCACCGGCGCGGGCACTGCCGATGGTGCCGGCACGTTCAGCATCGTTGATGTTCACGGAGAAACGCTGACTGGAAGCCTCGACGGCGAGTTCGTGCAGCTCGGCACCGGCGGCATCATCGCCTTCAACGGCCTGCTCTCGGGTGTTGAGTTCAACGATGTCAGCGGCGACGGTACCTTCGACGGTCCGACCGCTGGGTCGTTCTCGACCGATCTGCCCGGCGAGGCGCCCTACGACGGAGCTCTGGTCCAGTTGTTCATCAGCGGCTCGGGCGGTTTCTTCGACGCCGATTTCACCGGCGTCTCGACCCAGGTCAGCGGTGAGGTTATCCCCGCTCCTGCGTCCCTGGCCCTGCTCGGCTTGGGCGGCCTCGCCGCCGCTCGCCGCCGCCGCTAAGGTAGCAGCCCCGTCCCTGTTCGGTTGCCTCCCTCAGCCGAACGCACATCTTGACCCATCAGCCAACAGTCCGCTCGAGGGCTGTTGGTTTTATTTTATGCGCTCGAGTATGGGTGGTTTTGACTATTCGGCCGAACTGCCAGCCGGCTGAGAGAGCCCTGCGCGGAGCTGCGCGTTGAGATCCGCGGCCGCGGCGGTGACACTCTCGGGCCAGCCTGCACCGTGTCCCGCATAGATCACCGATCGGCTCGCCGTGGGCAGTAGCCCCCGGGTTGGATCTTCCGCGGTATGGCTGGGATGCTTCGCGAACGCGCACAGATCCTCCACCGACGCACCCTGGGCGCCCAGCCCGGGGAGGAGGAACAGCTGGTCGGGCATCACGGCTCGGAGCACCGCCGACTGCGCATGCTGGGTCGCGCCAACCACCGCGTGGACACCAGGCCGGGATCGGCCAAGCTCGGCCACGAGTTGCCCAACATGCATGGCCAGCGTACCACCCGATCGGAGCGGGACATCCTGAACATCCGAAGACCCCGGGTTGCTCGTGCGGACCAGCACGAACACCGTTTGGCCTGCGTCGAGGAATGGCTCGATGGTCTCCATGCCCAGATACGCGTTGACCGTGATCGCTTGGGCTCCCATATTGGCCGCGGCCGCGGCGTAGTGGTGCGCCGAGATCCCGATGTCGCCCCGTTTCGCGTCGAGGATCACGGCCAAGCCCGCGTCCCGGGCGGCCCGGATGCCGGCCTCCAGGGCCACCAGGCCCGGTGCACCCAGCCGCTCGAAGCACGCCGACTGGAACTTGGCCGCACTGGCCAGCGGCGCGATCGATTCGATCACCTGCCGCGAGAACCCCTCGAAGGCCTTGCCGGGCTCCTCGCCAGCAAAACACTCAGGAAGCTTCTCGAGCACGGGGTCAACTCCCACACACAGCGGTGCGCCGCAGCGAGCGTGAGCGGTTCGGAGCGTGCGGTCGAAGTCTGTGCCCGTGCTATGGTGTTCCATGTTTATCACGATAGAGCGCCCGCCATGCCCGGGTGGTGGGCTCGGGGCAATCACATGAACCGCGAGCCAGCGCCAACCAGCCTCGATCTCGACCGCCAGAAGGGCCTGACGGTGCACTGGCAGGACGGCCGCGAGTCGTTCTACCCGCTCGCCTATCTGCGTCGCATGTCACCCTCGGCCGACATGCGGCAGCTCCGCGAAGAGATGCAGACCAATCCGCTCGTGGTCGTCCCCGATAGCGGGTCGAGCTCCGAACTCCGTGCCGTCGACGCACAGCTCGTGGGCCGCTACGCCATTCGTGTAACTTTCTCCGATGGTCACCGCACCGGCATCTTCAGTTGGGACTATCTCCGCTCTATCGACCCGGACGCCCGCGACGGCGAAGATTCGTCGGCATGACCGAGCAGACACTGAGCCTGACCAGCCCGCTCGTTGAGCTTCCCGGCGTGGGCCCCCGGCGCGCCAAGCAGCTTGCGGGACTCGGGCTGACCAACATCGGCAAGCTCGTCGCCCACTTGCCGAGCCGGCACGACTGGCACGAGCCCACGCGCCCAATCGCCGAACTGGCCGAGGGCGAGCAGAGCTCGGCAGTAGGGGAGATCACCTCCACGCGGATGGCCGGCCGGTTTCCCAAGCAGCGGCTCCAGGCCAGGCTGACCGACGGTTCGGGGGCCATCGATCTGGTCTGGTTCAACGGCGGCTACCTGCGCAACCAGATCCAGCCCGGCGTGCGGCTGCGGGTGCGCGGCAAGGTCGCCTTGTACAACCACCACCCGCAGATGGCCAACCCCGCCTTCGACGTGCTGCCCGAATCCGAAGAATCCGGGGCTGAGGCCGGCCACGAACTCGACCGACGTCTCGTGCCGGTGTACCCAGCAGGCGAGGGACTCAAGAGCCCGGCCATCGCCGCCGCCATCGCCAGCGCGCTCCCCGCGGCGCTGCCGCAGATCGATGATCACCTGACCGAAGCGTTTCGCAACCACCACGCCCTGCCCGAGCTACGCGACGCGTATCGCATGCAGCACGCGCCCACCAATGCCCAGGAGGTCGCCGTCTCGCGCCGCCGGCTTGCCTACGACGAGCTGCTCATGCTTCAGCTTGGCGTGCAGCTCCGCCGAGCCGAGCTCAGACAAGAAGGCCGGGCGATCGCCCTGCGCACCGAACGTGCCTTGCACGAGCGTATCCTCTCGCGCCTGCCGTACACGCCCACGCCCGGACAGCTCGCCGCGATGCACGAACTCGCCGGCGACTTGGGCCAGACCACGCCGGCCAACCGGCTGATCCAGGGCGACGTCGGCTCGGGCAAGACAATGGTGGCCGCGTACGCGATGCTTATGGCGGTGGCGACCGGACATCAGGCGGCGCTCATGGCCCCCACCGAGATCCTGGCCGAGCAGCACGAGCGATCGCTGCGTGCCATGCTGAAGAAGGCCGACGTGCGGGTCTCGATGCTCACCGGCGCTCTCAACGCCGCCGAGCGCCAGCGCGTGCTGGCCGACCTAGCCATGGGGCACACCAACATCGTCGTGGGCACGCACGCGCTGCTGACCGACGTGGTGAAGTTCAAGAGCCTGGCGTTGGCCATCATCGACGAGCAGCATCGCTTTGGCGTGCACCAGCGGGCGGCCCTGCGAGAAAAGGCCGGCGAAACTATTCCTCACACGCTTGTCATGACCGCCACGCCCATCCCGCGCACGCTTGCCATCAGCGTGCTGGGCGACCTGGACGTCACGACCATCGGCGACATGCCCCCGGGCCGCAAGCCTGTGCACACCGAGCACATCCCCGGCCCCACACGTGCTTGGGCGTACGAGCGGCTGCGCGAGCACGTCGGCAAGGGGGGCCTGGGCTTCGTGGTCGCGCCAGCCATCGGCGACAGCACCCAGCAACTCGAGCTCGGCAGCCAGAGCGAAACCGACGTGAGCAAGGAGCCGCTCGTCGGCGTGCTCGATCTCATCCAGGAACTCGAAGTGGGGCCGCTGTCGGGACTGCGCTTGGGCTTGCTGCACGGCAAAATGCCCACGGCAGCGCGCGAAGCCGTGATGGAGCGATTCCGCAACGGCGGGGTTCAGGTGCTCGTCGCGACCACCATCGTGGAAGTTGGCGTTGATGTTCCCGGCGCAACCTGCATGGTCATCGAGCAGGCCGACCGCTTCGGCCTTGCCCAACTCCATCAGCTCCGCGGTCGCGTGGGGCGCGGCGGCATTCCAGAGGGCCTGCGGGCCGAGTGCCTGCTGGTAGCCGAACCGACGACCGACATCGGCACGCGGCGAATGAAGGCGATCACGAGCACGAATGACGGCTTCAAGCTGGCAGAGGTGGACTTCGCATTGCGTGGCCCGGGAGAGATGTTCGGTTCGCGGCAATCGGGCGCCCTGCCGCTGCGGGTCGCCGACCTGGTGCGCGATGCCGAGCTACTCGAACTGGCGCGGCGCGATGCGCAGGCGTGGGTCGCTCGGTCCCCCAAACTGGGGAACCCGGAAGACGCCGTGCTGAAGCGGCGCGTATTGCGAACCGTTGGTGAGTGGCTCGGGCTTGCCGACGTGGGGTGAGTGGGGCACAATACCCGCGTGAACGATCGTGGTGGCGAGCAAACCAACGGGCACGAGCGATTGCATGATCGCCTGCAAGCGGCCGTTGGTGACCGGACCTTCCGCCGCGTCGGGAAGATGACCAACACCCACCCCGAGACGGTCCGCCGATACCTGAGCGGCCACGCGCCGAGCGTGGACTTCGTCTCGCGACTGTCCGACTCGCTGGGGTTGAACATCAACTGGGTGCTGACCGGGCGTGGGCCCATGCGCCAGGCGCAGATCAAGCCGCACGTGCTTCGCGAGGCCAACGCCACCGATCTGCTGACGCACGTCGCCTTGGCCATCGAGCGGCTCGAATCGCGGATGGATCGGCTGGAACGCTACACTCAGGTGCTCGAGGCAATGGTCCGCCAGGGTGCGTCGCCCCGCACGCCGTCGTCGATCGTCGAGTCCAAGCCGTTAGAGGGTGATCATGGCAGCTCAGCCACAACCCAGCAGGAAGAACGAGGAAGCGACGCCCGATCGCGGGCCGAGTCCGTCGCCGACGCTCTCGCCGAGCGATCACGTCCAGATGCTCGTTGAGTTTCTGCGGCCTGCGGGGGCCGAACTCGGCCGTCGATGGCTGGCGTGCCTCATGCTCGCGCCCGAGTCGGAGCGCGAGGCCATCGTCGACTCAATCGAGCGACGCATGACCGAGTTGTATTTGAAGTCAGATGAGCCCCGAAACGTCAACGTGGCCCATCCACCCGAGCAGCGTGAAGGCTTCATCGAGCAGAAGTTCACGACGTACGAGGTAAACGAGCCCGACGATTCAGTCGGTTGAGCCGGCGCTGACCGTAAGCGTGGCCGACGAAGCCTCGGCGGGCGCCTGCGTGTGCAGCTTGCGTGCCCGGTGCTCACTCCAATCGGTCACCTGCAGGTCGGGGCTGTCCGGGCCATCGTGCGTGCGGATGACGTCGTAGGTGTTGTCGCGCTGCGACGGGACATAACCCGCGTCGCGGATGAGCCGGCACAGCACGGGCTCGTTCAGGCAATACGTCGTGCCCGCCGACGACACCACATTCTCTTCCATCATCACGCTGCCCATGTCGTTGGCACCGAACTTCAGGCCCACCTGGCCCACGTGCGGGCCCATGGTCACCCAACTGCTGCCGATCGAGTAGATGTTGTCGAGCATCAATCGGCTGAGTGCCTGCGTGCGGAGGTACTGCGTCGCGCCCGCCAGCCGCAGGCGACGTCCGAACTCTGGGTGCATGTCCTTCGCGCCGCTGCCATCAAGCTGCGCGACGATATCACCAGGGAACCCGCCCGAGTCGTCCTCACCCTGTCCCCACTCGCGCAGGCGGCCCAGGGCCGTGTTCTCGCGTTGGAATGGCCAACTGATGAACGCCTTGTAGTGCCCGAAGCTGGGGGTGGCGATGGGCTCGCCCGGGCCGGCATCCAACGGATCGCGAGCCCCGCCCTCGAGCAGCGCCCGGTCCTGCCACTCGCGGACGAGCAGCATGTGGTGCACGCGGTCGGCCAGCCCCTCGATGTGCCCGAACATCATCGTGGCGCTGGTGAACATGCCCAGCGTGTGGGCCACGTACATGCACGTCAGCCACGCCTCGGCGTCGCACTTGCCAAGCCCGATCTTGCGACGCACCGCCGGCGCGAAGATCTCCCCGCCACCGCCGGGCAGGCTGTCGAGCCCGGCCTCGCGAAGCCGCACCATGACCCAGCGGATCTTGTCTTCCAGCGTTGCGCCCGGAGGATCGAAGAAATGCACGAACTCGATGAACTCGGGCGGGCTGAACGCGTGGATGTGGATGTGCGGGAAGCGTTCCTTGATCCCGTTGAGGAGTCCCAGGTACCAGTCCAGCGGCAAAGCAGGGTTCATGCCCCCCTGCATCAGGATCTGCGTGCCGCCGATGTCGCTCAGCTCGGCGATCTTCTCGTAGATCTCCTCGTACTCGAGGGTGTACGCGTCGTGGTCCTCGGCGTCGCGCCGGAAGGCGCAGAAGATGCACTTGGCGCTGCACACGTTCGTGTAGTTGATATTGCGGTCGATGACGTACGTCCGATACGTGTCGCCATGCACTTGCCGGCACCGCGCGTCGGCCCAGCGGCCCAGTTCGGCCAGTGGCATGGTCGCCAGGATCTCCAGGGCCTGTTCGGGCGCCAGGCGGGCGTCACCTTGCACCACTGCATCCAGCAGGCCGCGATCACTGGCGGGCAGGTGGGCAAACTGCTGGGGGGCTCTGTAGATCGAGGGCATCTCGTCCTCCGTGCGATCGGAACGGGTGAAAAGCCACACATTGTTGCGGCCGCCGACGTTCAGGTACAGTATGCTTTCAGAAATATTTGAAATGCACGCCGCACGTCCGCTTTCCTTGAATCTGGAGCGTCGGTGACGGCCGTGCCATTCGTGCCAACTGGGCGAGTGTCCTTTTGAGCCCTCAGGAGCGCTGGTCATGGGCATGGCGCAAATCCAAATGGATACCTGTACTGATCGCGGTGCCTCGCACCCCGCAGGAGGAATGTGCCGATGCCCTATCCCGCCCGCCCTCACGTATCGGGGGCCCTCGTGCAACTACGCACGACCGTCACATGGTCGGCCCTGGCTGTCATCGTCGCGGCCGTGCTCCAGATGCTCGCCTTTGGCTTCGTGCACTTCACAGAGGTCCGCTGGACGGTGCTCGAAACCCCGCCCACGGCCCAGACACTCACGGTGGTTGCCGCGGATCCATCGCAGTCCGAGGCTGCGGCAGGACGTTCAGGTCGGGTGGCTCGGGGCGCCCGCCAGGTGAATACAGAACCTCAGATCGTCCTCAGCCGTTGGGACGGCACTCTCAGGACTTTCACGGATGCATCGGCCTCGATTGGCCTGATTTCCGCCGCCACGCTGTGGTTTGCCGTGGGGCTCGGGGCCGTGGTGGCCGGCGGCGGGAGCGTGCCGGGCGTCGAGCAAACGGTACGCGCCAGCACCTGGGCCACGGTGCTTGGGCTTTCTTCCCTGCCCCTGATCGTGAATCTCCCGGGACTGCCACTGAACGGCACGTTCGTGAGTTATCAGACGATGTTATCGGCGAGCGAGGGCGTGCAGCGGCTCGACACCATTGCCCTGCTTGCCTCGCACGTTGCGTTGCCAATCGTGGCAGCCGTTCTGGCCGGGTACACGCTGCTGTGCTTCCGCGAGGGCGTCGAGGCGGGCGTGATCGTGCGGTCGGTCAGCGAACTCGATCGCAAGCTCGATAAGGAACTCGACTCGATCCGTGCCTCGGGTATTGGCAGCAACCACGGCCAGCGAAGCGTGGGCGTGGTCGATCGGCCCCTTGGCGACGACGGAGCAACCGAGGAGCCCCGGGCCAAGTCGCGCTCGTGGGTGTCCGATCGAGATCGGGGCATGGGCAACACCCCTCCTGGCAACCCGCTCCGACGCCCGATGTAATGGCCGGGCCTAGCCCAAAGGCAGGTGCTTGCTGACCACGTCCTGGAGCCGGTCGGCGTCCAGGTGGGTGTAGATCTCCGTTGTGGCCAGGCTCGCGTGGCCCAGCATCTCCTGCACCACGCGGAGGTCGGCTCCGCCCGTCATCAGGTGCGTGGCGAAGCTGTGCCGCAGCATGTGCGGGTGGATGCCCGCCAGACCCACTCGCTTGGCCCAGCGATTCACGATGACCCACACCGCCGTGCGCTCCAGCGGCCGGCCCGTGCGCGAGAGGAACAACCGGCCCTTATGGGGCGCCCCGCGTTCGATCAGGATCGGCCTGCATTCCTGGCGATATCGTGCGATCCAGTTCACGGCCGGCATGCCCATCGGCACCACCCGTTCCTTGTCGCCCTTGCCGCGCACGCGCAGGATGGCCACGTCTCGAACGGGATCGTCGTCCGCTAACTCGCAAAGCTCGGTCGCCCGGACGCCGCAAGCGTACATGAGTTCCAGCATGGCCCGATCGCGGAGCCAGAGCGGCGGCCCCTTGCCATGCGCGGGTGGGTGGGGCGCCTCGACGAGCGAGGCCACCTGATTGGGCGACAGCGTCTTTGGCAGCCGGCGCCAGCGGGCCGGTCGCAGGAGCATCTCGGTTGGGTCTTCGGCCACGATGCCCCGGGCGTGCAGCCACCGGCAGAACGCCCGGATGCTCGCCAGGTGCCGGGCGGTGCTCGGAGACTTGAGCGAGCGGTGGCTCGACAGCCGGCCCAGGTGATCGGCCAGGACGCGGGGCTCCAGACCCGCCGGGCTGGCAACGCCGTGCTCGACAAGGTCGACGGCCAGGTCCCGCAGGTCTCGCGCGTACGCCAGGCGTGTGTTGTGGCTCAGCCCGCACTCGATGCGCAGGAACGTGAAGAACCCGCGCAGGGCGTCGGTGTACGCCGCGGGCAGCTCATCGATGCCCGGGATGTCCATGGGGTTCTCGGCCACGCAACCCCTATCGGCTTGTGTGGGGGCATGGCAAAAGGCCCGCCCCGAGATCGGGACGGGCCTTCATTGAGTGCTGACTCAGGCGGTACTGGCTACCGGGCTTAGCCCAGCAACTGGAGGACCGACTGGGGCTGGCTGTTGGCCAGCGACAGGATGTTGGTGGTGGAGGACACCAGGATCTGGCTGCGGGTCAGCGCGGCCGTCTCGGTGGCGAAGTCGGTGTCACGGATCACCGAATCCGCGGCACGGGTGTTCTCCAGCGAGATGGACAGGCTGCGGATGGTCGCGCCGACGGTGTTCTTCTGGAACGCGCCGAGGCGGCCACGCAGGGTCGAGACCTGCGAGATGGCCTCTTCCACAACCTTCTGGGCGCCCGAGAGGTCCTCACCGTCGGCCAGGTTGAGCGACTTGCCCGAGGCCAGGTCGCCCAGGAAGCCATCGGTGGAGTTGCCCAGGTTCCGAACGGCGACGTTCGAGATGCCCAAGCTGACCTTGCCGCCCACGTCGACCTGCCCAGCGAGTTGGAAGTCGGCACCGCCGCCGGTGATCTGGAGGGTGGGTTCGCCCGAACTGGCCTCAACCGCCCCCAGCGTCTGCGACGCGGTGGTGCTCAAAGTCAGCTCGATGTCAAGGAAGTCGGTGTTGACGCGAAGGTTCTTGCCATCGGACACGCCGCGGATGCCGTTGATCGTGCCGGCAATGTCCTGACCCGAATCCCGCTCCTCGTTGATGGCATCGGCGAAGGTGCTTCGGATGGTGGTGTTGACGGTGTTGAAGTCGTCTTCGAGCAGGTCGTAGATGCCCACGCCCGTGCCCTGGATCTCGGCGTCGTTGAGGACCTTGACCGAGACGAACTCCTTGTCGCCGAAGCCGTCGCTGGCCAGCGTGATGGCGCCACCCGAGACGGTGGCGGTCACACCTGTGACCTCGCTGAAGTTGTTGATGGCGTCACGGATCTCGGTGTTGGTCTGGCCCGAGGTGAAGCTGAACTCGCGGCTTCCCAGACGGCCGCCGATCTCAAGGCGGAAGTCCTCGTCGCTGCCGTTGAGGTCCAGCGTGCCCGTGGTGGACAGCACGAAGCCTGCCTGCTGGGCGGACTGGGTGATCAGGGCATCGACATCGAGGGCCTCGCTCTCGAACTTGGCGCCGTTGATCTTGAAGTCGGTCACGTCGCCGGCGACGTTCTGGGCACGGTAATCGTAGCTGCCGTTGAGAAGCTTGGTGCCCTGGAAACTGGTGGCCGAGGCGATGCGATCGATGGTCTGCAGGATCGAATCCACCTGCTGCTGGTTGGCTTCCTTCTCCTGCTCGCCCAGGCCGGCCTTGTTGGCGGTCGTGGTCAGCAGACCCTGGAGCTCGTTCAGAAGGTTGGAAACCTCCTGAAGACCGCCCTCTGCGATGTTGACCACCTGATCGGCACGCTCGGCGTTGCCGATGGCCGAGGTGAGGGCGGTGGCCTCGGCACGCAGGTTCTCGGAGGCGATCAGACCCGCCGGGTCGTCCTTGCCTCGGTTAATACGGGTACCCGTCGACAGCCGCTCGAGCGACTGGCTGAGGTTCTTGTTGTTCATGCCCAGAACACGCTGGGCCAGAAGCGACTGCACGTTTGTGTTGATCCGACTCATTTCGACGATCCTCCGTGAACCCGTGCCCCGCATACCTGCGGCACCGGGAGTCACCACGGGGCACACGCCCCGCCTGTCTCGCACGCCGCCGCCCTGGCTTCCGTACCAGGTGCTGACCCGTGCGTTGGAGGTTGGATCGACGGTTCCAAAAGGCCAGTTCAGTCCGTCTTGGCCAAAATCGGAAAATCGCAGCCCAACGCGACTCGGCCCGGGGCAAACCGGGCCGAATCGCGTGCGATAATGGTCTGATAACAGCCTCTGAGCGGTCTATTGGCTGGTTATAGGGCCTATCCGAGCAGCTGGAGCACGTTCTGGGCCTGCTGGTTGGCGATACCCAGCACCGTGGTGCCCGAGCTGGCCAGGATCTGGGCCCGCGTCAGCAGGCTCGTCTCCTTGGCGAAGTCCGCATCGCGGATCAGCGACTCGCTGGCGGTCAGGTTCTCGACGGCCAGTGACAACGACCGGATATTGGTCTGAAGCGTGTTCCGCTCGAACGAGCCCAGGCGGCCCCGGACGATGGTGGTCTCGTCGATGGACGTGTCGACGATGCGGCTGGCGGCGGTGAAGTTGCCCCGGTCCTTACTGCTGGCCAGGCTGTTCTCACGCCCCGACTTGAGCGATTCGAGGAACTCCAGCGAGCCGTCGATGAGCGTGCCGCCCAGCCTCGAGGCGGCCACCGAGTTGATGCCGAAGTTCACCTGCTGCTGGGCGACGACCTCCGAGCCGAGCTGGAAGAGAGAGCCTCCGCCGGTGATATCAAAGGTCGTGGTCTCGCCGGCCCGGGTGGCGAACTCTGGCGTCAGGATCAGGTCGAGCGAGAGCTGGGTGCTGGCGGTGGTGACATTCAACCCGTCGCCATTGGCCAGCGCGCCGTTGATGATGGCCTGCACGTCGCGGCCCTGGTCGCGGACGGCGGTGAGCAGGTCGGAGCCCACGCTGCCCCACGGGAACGGATCGTTGTCGCCGATGGCAAGCTCGTCGGCGAACTTGTAGGTCTGCCACGCGCCGTCGGGGCCGGGGTCCTGGAGCCGCTCGACCGACACGAACGATCGGCTTCCGTAGCCCTCGCTGTTGAAGACCAGCCCGCTGGCGGGGTTGCCGTTGATGAGCTCGGCTGTGACACCCGTGGACGGGGTGAGGCGGTTGATAGCGCTGGCAACCTCGGTATAACTCTGGCCCGAGGTGAACTCGACGCTCACCACACCGTCGGGCCCTCGGACCTCGAGGACGACGGTGGAGAGGATGGTGCCGTTCTCGGCGGCGCCGGGGGTTGGCAGATCGCCGCGGACATACAGCCCGCCCTGCTGCGCCGAGTTGAGCACCTCGATGTTGACGTCCAGCGAGTCGCCCTGAGAGAAGCTGGCGGCGCGGACGTTGGTCTTGGCGACCGCCGAGGTAGAGATGCCAGAGGTCTGGTAGCCCAGCGATCCGTCCAGCAGCCTCAGGTCGCCGAAGCGTGCCGTATCGGCGATGCGTGTGATCGAGTCGATGGCCGAGTCGATCTGGGCCTGGTTGGCGGCGATCTCCTCATCCGAGAAGGCGCCGGTGTTGGCCGCCTCGACGACGAGTGCCTTGATAGAGTTGAGCAGCTCGTTGATCTCGGTGAGTGAGCCCTCGGTGGTGGCGATCACCGCCGAGGCGCGCTCGGAGTTTTTGATGCCCTGCTCGGCGCCACGGATGTTGGATCGCAGCCGCTCCGAGATGATGAGGCCGGCGGGATCATCGGCGCCGCGGTTGATCCGCAGTCCCGTAGAGAGCCGCTCGAGCCTGGTATCCAACTCGCGATTGGTGCGCGTTAGATTCGATCGGGCGATCATGCTGGGGACGTTGGTGTTGATGCGAGTCATCGCAATCCTCCGTGAGCCTCAGCCGCACTCCGTCGCGGCCTGCTGGAACTGTCCGTCGATGCGACGTGGGCCATGGGCCCGCAAGGCGTCTGATAGGTCAGGTCGAAGCCTGCCTGCGTGGGTCGTTCTTGGTGGAGGGGGTGTGGGCCCCCAGGGGCGGCGAGGGCTGGCCGTTGCTCGGGGCCGGGTCCGAACCCGGATTGCCCCCAATGCGTCCGGCAGGGCTGAGTCCGGCGCGCCGGCCGGGCCGGATGGCCGAGCTGAGGGCCCCAAACTCGTTGCCGCGTGCCTCGGAGGCCCGTCTGTTCTCGGCCTTGATGGCCTCGTAGACCTCTTTGCGGTGAACGGCGACCTGGGCCGGGGCGTTGATGCCAAGCCGGACCTTGTCCCCGCGGATGTCGACGATGGTGATCTCCACCGCATCGCCGATCATGATCGTCTCGTCTCGTTGCCTTGACAGCACCAGCATCCGTGCGCTCCGTCCCCCCATCGGTGGGGGTGTTGATGTGGCTCCGTTCCTTCATCGCCACGTGCCGTCAGGCCGTTGCGGCCTTGTCCTGGTCGACGCCCACCTGCATGATGGTGTGCCGGGTCGACCAGCGCTTGTCGGCGAGCACCAGTTGCTGCCCGCTGAGGTTCAGGGTGTTGATCAGCAGGGGGCCCTGCAGGTTGGCGGTGAGCATCTCGCCCACCTTGTTCACGATCACGAAGACCTGCGCGTCGTCCATCTTTTCGATGCTCAGCGCCTCGGCCTGCTCGGGGCGGATCGGCACGTCGTAGTCTTTGAAGAACAGGGCCGGGTCGGTCAGCACGAATGCCAATGCGGGCTCGTCGACCGATTGCAGCCAGAAGAAGCACGCGTCCTCCCCGGGTTCAAGCAGGCAGTACCGCTTGTGGTCGGGGAAGCCCAGGAGGCCCTGGGGAAACGCGATGACCTTGTCGTCGGCGATATCCACCACGCCGAATCTGGTCGTTTTGACTTGCATGCCGTACTCCTCCGGCCGGGCGTGAGCCCACGTGTGTGCCGATGTCTTCTGTGTACCTACCGAGTCTTCCGATCCGGGCCCGGGGTTCCTACCCCAGGAAGTCGAGCAGTGTTTGTTGGCGGCTCGAGGCCGTCACCTGGAGTGCCGCCTGGAGCTGGACCTGCAACTGGCTGAGCTCGACGGCCGCCTTGGCGAAGTCGG
Source organism: Phycisphaerales bacterium JB060 (assembly GCA_044440025.1). Classification (GTDB taxonomy): domain Bacteria; phylum Planctomycetota; class Phycisphaerae; order Phycisphaerales; family UBA1924; genus JAHCJI01. The sequence continues at coordinate 34,570 of JBITAF010000072.1, forward strand.
TGTCCCGCAGCCCGCTGCGTGTGGCCTCATCCAGAAGCACGATGTCCTCCCGCAGTTCCTGGGCTTCCTGCACTCGCCGTGCATCGCCGCCCACGATGGCCCGCACCTGTGCGATTTCGCCGAGGCGGGTCTCGACGGCCTCTCCCGCAAACGTGATGCCAGTTTCGTCGTTGTCGAGCAGCGCCTGGCGCAGATCCAACAGATCGCTGAAGATATTGCGCACCCGCACCTGCCCCACGTCGTCGCCCACCATGATGGACCCTTCCGGGTCGTAGACAGCGTCCTGCAATCCCAGGTCTCGTAGCGCGGGCGATCCGTTCAGTTTCTCGAGCTGTAACGGCTGGGCGATACCTCCGCCCTGACGCAGAGCCAGCCCCCCCGGGCCGGACTGCACGACCCCGGCCTCGAACTCGCCGGGCACGTTGATGCCCGCATCGGCGGCGGCCTGGTTGATGCGTTGGGACATCGCCGCCATCGTCGTCAGGTCTTCGGGCCGCAGGTCGACGTCGAAGCCCCGCCCGTCTCCCAGCGTGACGCGGAAGTCGGTGTTGCGTTCGACCGACACTTCTCCGGTCTCCGGGTCGGCCTGGCCGTCAATGATCCCAACGCCGCGGCCGTCGTTGAGGCTCGAAACCTGGGTTTCCGATGAGAAGCTGCGGATTCCCAGACGCTGGGCGGTATCGAAGTTCCCTGGCACTTCCTCCACGCTCAGCCCGCTGCCGACCGCGACGGCCAGATCGCTGACCAGGTCGATGGTGTCGTTCTCGGGGTCGATCTCGACCCGCACGCCCAGCCCGGTGGCCTTGACGGCATTGCGGACATCCTGGATCGTCCGTGCCTCGCTCAGGTCGACCAACTCGGTCTTCCCGCCGTTGCGGATGCGGATCTGACCCAGGGGCAGGTCATCGATGGCGGGGATGTCACTCAGCCATGTCAGCCTGGGATTCAGATCGGCGCCCTCGCCGTTGGTGGCGGTGAAGGCTCCCTGCCCGGTCAGACCCAGATCCGCCGCGGTCGAACCTTGCGCGACCTCGCCAAAGGTCAGGTCCGGCAGGGGCCCCAAGCCGTCGGCTTCCCGCAGGTCGATGCGCAAAGACCGCGCCTCGAAGCGCACGCCCTGCGGGCCCAGCAGCGTCCGGCCCGTCCGGTCCTCGATCCGTCGGATGCCCGCCTCGATCGCGTCGGCGATGTCGCCGGCTACGTCGGCGCCGGTCAGGTCGACCCGCTCGGTCTCACCCCCGACGATCAGCTCGATCTCACCAGGACGCACGCCCTGGCCGCGCGCCCCGCGCAGATCGGCCACGGGTGTGTCGTTCTCGACCGAGGGCGGGAGCGATGTGAAGCCTTGAACCCGTGCGGAGGTGCCACCCAGGGGGCTGCCCGGCCCGAGCGTCAGGGGCGTGTCGATGCCCGGCCCCAGATCGATCTTGAGCCCATCGCCAGAGGCGCCGAACCGGTACCCGCCCAGCATCTGGGTCACCGGCTGGCTGCCGGGCTGGTCTCCGCCGAACATGTGGCCCACGTTGCTCTTGCGGTTGGCGACCTCGAAGACCTTGTCCAGCAGGCTCTCGACGGTGATGGCCGCCCCCGCACGATCTTCGGCGTTAAAGGTTGTGTTGACGTACTCCAGGGCGATGCTCTTGGCTTCCAGTCCGGCGTTCTGGGCGTCGTCGAGCGCTCCATCGAGCATGTCCAGGGCTGTGCCGGCGGTGTCGAAGTTCCGCAGCCACTGGCTGGACCGGTCGAGAGACTGATTGATCGACGAGATGGCCGCCGCCCGCACCGGGTCGTCGCTCACGCGATTGACGGTCCGCCCCGTTGCCAGTTGCTGCTGGACGTCAAAGAGGCTGATGTTGTTGCGGTTGATACGGTCGAGCTGAACCTGCGCCAGAAACAGCGTGGGCGCCCGGGCCATGCCGGCGGGAATGGTACTCATGGCGTGCCTCCCAATGTCCGTGCGGTACGCATCAAACGAAGATCCCAAGCAGCTCCTGCTGCAACTGATCGACCACGGAAATGAAGCGGGCGGCGCCCTGGTAGGCCTGCTGGTGTGTCACCAGGTTGATGGCCTCCTCATCCATGCTCACGCCGCTGGTCGCGGCTCGCTGGGCCTCGATCGATTCACGCACGACGGCGGCCGCTTCGGCGTTGGTGCGCGCCGAGTCGACCCGTGCGCCTACGTCGCCCGCCACGGTGGACCAGAAGCCGTTGAGCCCCTGGCCGCCCAGCGCCTCGAACCCGCGATCCTGCAGGTTGGCCATGTCCAAGGCCGCTGCATTCTCTTGGAACTCGCCGTCGGCGCCGATGCGGCCGACCTGGAGCCTTGCCGGATCGTCGGCAATGTCGTTTCGAACGGCGATGTCGTCGGCGTCCGTTCCCTGGAAGAACGCGTTCATGCCGATAGCGCCCAGCACGCCGCTGCTGTCCTCGCTGAAGCTGAACCTCGCCCCGTTCTCCCCACGAACACGCAGCCGTCCATCGGCGGTAAAGTCGGCCCGGATGCCCTCGACCTCGTCGAGCGCCCGGCGGATGGACTCGATCGAGGCGTCGTCGATCGTGCCCGTGGCACCGTCGTCGCCCAGGCCGTCCAGATCTACCTCGACCCGCGTGGCGCTGCTCCGGCCCCCGCTGGGTGTCTGGACGTGGACCACGAACGATCCGTTCTGGATCTCGAAGGGCAGGTCGGCGATGGTGGGGTTGGCCGGACCGTTGAGTGGGAGCAGTCGATCCTCGGGCGGCGTTTGAAGCTGGCTGGTGGCCTCTCGAAGGCCATCCGGGCCGGTCGCGGTGGCGTGGATCCTGTTGGTCTGATAGATCAGCTCGGCGGCGAGCCTGTCGAGCTGGTCGAGCGTCTGGCCCACGGCGTTGTCGCGGGCATCCAGCAGGGCGCCGACCTGGCCCGAGCGCACCGGTAGCCGGGAGCCGTCGGCCTTCGCGCGCAAGGTGACCTGCTCGACGCCGTCGACGGCCTCGCGGCGCAACTCGATGCCCCGGCTGTCGCCGGCAAGCACCATGGGAGTGCTGCCGACGTAGACGTCCACAATTCCAGATTCACGCTCGACCGTGTCGATGTCGATGAGGCCGGCCAGCTCGTCGAGCACGCGATCTCGCTGGTCTTGGAGCGTGGAGGTATCGCCCCCGCCCACGCGCGCCCGCGCCATATCCTTGTTCAGGGTGGCGACCTCGCTCAGCAGGCTGTCGACTCGCGGTACGAGTGTGTCCAGAAGCTTGTCGGTCTGCCGCTTCTGTTGCACCAGATCTTGACGGAGCCGCTTGATGTTGCTGACCAGCGTCTCGGCCTGCTGCACGACAACCCCATCTGACGCCACCAGCGTGGACCGATCCGACCAGGCGCCGAAGAACTCGGTGAGCTGGCTGGTGAGCCCGGTCTCGCTGAGCTCGCCGATGGCAGACTCGAGCGACGCGAGTGTTTCCAGGGTCTGGTTCGACTCACGCTCCCGCGCGATCTGGCCGCGCAGGCGTGTGACAACGGCCTCGTCGATAATGCGATTGAGCGACTGCGGCGCCACGCCGCTGCCCGGCTGGAAGCCCTGCCGGGGGGCATTCGACTGGAGTGGGGTGAGCAGCAGCGATCGGCGTGCATAGCCGGGCGTGGCCACGTTGGCCATGTTGTTGCCCGTCACCTGCACGCCCAACTGGTGGGTCGACAGGGCGCTGGCGCCGATACGCAGTGCGGAGGTCAGGCCCATGGCGTCGTCCTTTCGGTGCGATCACGAGACAAGGTCTACCCCACGCGGGGCGGGCCCGCCGGCCAGGGCGCCGCTCGAGGCGTACACCCCCGCCCGGTTCATGTGGGCCAGCACCTGGCGTGCCAGTCCGTCAAGATGGGCGACGACGCCCGAGGCGGCGGTGTGCACGACCCGCTGGTCCCTCTGGCAAGCAAGGATGGCCCGACGGGCGTGGTCCGCCGCGTCGCTCAACGCCTGCCCCACCCGGCGGTCATGCGCGCCAACCGCACGAGAGAGGTCGGCGATGCTGGCGCTCTGCGGCAGCCCCAGGGCCTGGCAGAGCGAGACAACAGCTTCGCGGCGAGATTCCTCCGCGTCGGCGAGCTCGCGACCGACCGCTCGCTGGCGTGAGACAATCTCGCCGACGTCCTGGGACGTCATCCGCGCGATCGCCCGGCGCTGCTCCAGCGCCAGGCCGCCCAGCGTCTCATTGGCGCGCGCGATCGCGTCGATGGCGATGACCAGCCTGTTGGCCGCTTCCAACACCGCACTCATGCCACCACTCCTTCGCTCTGGGCGTTCTCCTGCCGCGTGAGGTCCGACTCGATGCGGTCCACGAGCGGGAAGCGTGACGCGCGCACGATCTGCCGGCTCAAGACCTGGTCCATGATCTCACCGAACTGCTTCTCGGCCGGTCCGGGCGCGAAGGGCGGCGCGGCGTTGTTGCTCTCGCGCATCTGGGCCAGCATGGGCTCGACGAAGGCCATGGACACGAAGTCCTCGGCGGCCCGGCGTGCCGATTCGGCCGAGCGCGGGTCCGCGTCGTCGCGTGCGATAACCGCCGAGAAGTCGCGCTGGCGTTCCTGCACGACCGAGAGTTGGGTGATGGGGGGGCTCACGCGCATGGCGTTATTCCTGTATCTCCAGTTTGGCATGCAGGGCGCCGCTCTGGTGCATCATCTCCAAGAGGTTGATCTGCTCCTTGACGGGCATGTTCATGGCCCGAAGTGCTGCCAGCAGATCGGTGAGCCTTGCCGTTCCGGTCGATTCGGGCGTTGAGGAGACCTCCGCCCAGCGTTCTTCGGTGGTGATGGGCGCCTGGGGTGTCGCCACGGGCGCGGGTCTGGTGACCGTGAGCTGCAACGCCTCGTGCGCGACTCCTACCGGACTGATATCCACGTTGGCCGTTGCCACGATGGCGCCCGTCTTCCGATTTGCGATCACACGGGCGGGCAGCTTGAGCAGGTCCGGATCGCGAACCCGCCGTGTCATGATGAAATCAAGAAACTGTGGCAATGCTCCAAGATCGGCCTCGGGCACGCTGATGTGCACGATGCGGTCGTCGACCGGGCGGGCGATGGGCGGCAGATCCAGCTCGTCGGAGTTGTAGTACGCATCGTTGATCGTCGAGGCCACCAACGACGTGGCCGTGAAGCCCGAGTACTGGATCTTGACCTTGAGCTCGAACTCCGGGCCCACGCTGACGGGGATGATGTCGGTGGTGAGCTGTACGCCCTGGCTTATGCGGGCCCGCGTCGGCTCGCCTTCCTGGTCGATCACCAGCGTGCCGCGCGCAAACCCGCGGAGCGGGCCGCCCGGCGTGGCCTCGCGCAGCGGCGAGTTGATCAGCTCGCCACCCCTCAGGCTCGTTGCGTCGCCTGCGGTGGTGATGGTTGCGGTGAACTTGTCGCCCGTGCGGCCGCCAGTCTGCGGCACGTTCGTCCGAACCCACACCAGCGCCACCGACCGCGTGCTGGCAAGCTGGGCGGGATCGCCGATCGGCATGCCCTGGCTGGCCAGGAGCGCCACCACGGCCTCGACCGTGGCGCTGTCCTCCAGCGTGTCGCCCGTGCCATTGAGCCCGGTGACAAGGCCAAGGCCCAGCAGCTCGGTGTCGGTGGCGCCTGCAAACTCCACGAGTTCGCGGATATCCAGCTCGGCCCTGCGGGGAAGCTGCCCTGGGTCGGGCGGAGCGCCCACCTGGGCCGCCGCGGTGGCAACGCCCAGCGTGAGGGTCAGGATGCTCAATAGTCCGTATCTCATGACGTCTCGCTTTCGCTGCTCGGTGGCGTGGTCAGAACGGAAGGATCCACTCGACGAATCGTGTCAGCGGGCCCTTGGTCGCCGCCTTCCGCACGTCGCCCTCGTGCTTTACCTCCAGCCGCAGGTCGGCAAGCTGGTTGCTCTGGATGGTGTTCTGGGCGGTGACGTCCTCGGTGCGACAGTTGCCGCTCAGGATGACCGTCTTGGTCTCCTCGTCCGAGGCCGTGAATCGCCGGGCTTCGAGCACGAGCACGCCGTTGGGCTTCACGTCGATCACCGTGGCGCTCATGCGGTCGGTGATACGATCGGTGCGCTCGTACTCGCCCTCGCCCTCGAACTCGCGTTCGGCCGCGTATCGCAAGAGCTCCAGATCGCTGACGCTGCTGTTCTCAAGCCGGAGGTCCAGCAGGTCCTGCACGCTCAGGGTCGCGCCCAGGTTCGCGCTGCCCTCGGTCTCCTTGGTCGTCTCGAGCGTCTGCTCGCTGGTCTGCGTCGACGACTCGTTCACGATGATCGTGATGATGTCGTGGATCTCGAACTGCTTGGGCTCTGGCGGCCGAACGGCGAACAGCGAAACACCGTAGAGATTCTCGGCGGGATCGCGCTGGGGCGGAGCTGCCTCGGGCGTGCCTGTGACCTGCGCCGAGGCCGCGGCGGCCAGCAGCGCGGCAATGAGTAGAACGGCGAACTGCTTCATCGTTGGTGGCTCCCCGAGACCATCACCGCCGAGCCCGGACCATCCACCCGCGCGTCGAAGCGTGTGCGGTCGGTCCGGCTGGGGGCCTCGGTCTCGAACTCGATGACCTCGCCCGATCGTCCGTCGCGACGCGCCCGGGCGTAGATCGTTACGGTCACGGTCGGCGTCATCACACGCACCCGCACGCGATCGCCCCGCTTGATGGTCACCCCGGCCCGCACGTGCGATGCCGCAACCACCTCGCCCGCCGTCAGATTCGCGGTCGCCTCGTGGTCGATCACGCTCGCCGGCCGGGCTGGGGTCTCGCCCGCGTCGATCCAGCGTCGCTCGATGCGCACGTCGTTGTCGCTAAGCGTCCGGCGCTTGCGAACGTCGCGTGTCAGTACCGCCACCTCGCGGCGGATGCGGACCGTGGCCTCGGCCCGTCCCCGCACCACCACCCGAGCGTCGGCGTCGTACATCACCACCTCCAGGCGCATCACGTCCGAACGCCCCGAATCGTCGAAGTACGGGGTCAGACCCGCGGCCGGGTGGTCCAGCAGCCCCTCGGTCGCCGAAGTCCATCGCACGTCAACGTCGCGGGCGGGGGCGTTGTATCGGCTGGCGATCCACTGCTCGGCTAGCCCGCGCACCGTGCCGGGGATGGGCGGGCGATCGGTGGCGGGGCTTGCCCCGCCCTGGCGCTCGTTCTGCGGTTGGGCGGCGATGGTGCGGACGTAGCAGGGCCCCCCTCGCAACTCGACCAGGCCCCAGTTCGCCCCGGCTCGCTCGAGCTCGTCGCGCAGCAACTGCGCGTCGATCCTGCGCCATCCGGCCGGATCCGCGGAAATCGCGTCCACGTTGATCGGGGTCCGGGCCAGCCGGTCTGCCTCGGGTCCGTGCAACTCGGCGACGTCGGCCAGCGTGGCCTCCTGGCCATGCAGGACGTGCACGGTCGACCGCAGCGTAACGCTGGAGGCGCCCTGGCCCCCGCGGCTTACGACGGACAGAACGAGGCACGCGATGATGGTGGCAATGGTGCGCATGGCGGGTCTCCGCCCGTGCAACCTCAACTGGCGTGCCAACCGGCCGGCGGTGGGCCCTATCGCCGGAGCTGGGCGATGGTCGAGAGCGCCTCGTCGGCCGTGCGGATGGACTGGCTGTTCATCTCGAAGGCCCGCTGGGTGCGGATGAGCTCGATGAGCTCCTTGGTGGGGTCGACGTTGCTGGATTCCAGGGCGTTGTTACGCACGCCCCCGCGGTTGTCCTCCAGCGGGTCGCCGCGCTGGGGTGGCCCGCTGGCCACCGTCTCGGCGAACAGGTTGTTGCCAAGCTGCTTGAGGCCCTTGTTGTTGATGAACGTGGCCAGCTCGATCTGCCCTACGGATTGTGGCTCCTCGTCGCCCGCCTCGCGCACCCAGACCTGGCCATCGGCGGAGATCTCGATGGGGCGGATGGCCTCGGGCGGGATGGTGATGTTCGGCTCGAGCCGGCGGCCCTCGCTGTTGGCCAGCACGATCTCACCGTCCGCGTTGAGCGTGAAGTTGCCCGCCCTCGTGTAGGCGATGCCGCCCGGGGCGATCGAGTCCTCCACACGCACCTGGAAGAACCCGTCGCCCTCGATGTAGACGTCCAGGTCGTTGCCGGTGTTGATCGGGGCGCCCTGCTCGAAGTCCACCTGTGTGCCGCTGACCTTGACGCCCAGGCCCACGTACAGGCCCGTGGGCCGCTGGTCGCCGGTGGCCGTCTCCACGCCGGGCTGCTGCCGCTCGACGTAGTACAGGTCCTGGAAGTTGGCTCGGCTGGCCTTGAAGCCCTCGGTGTTGACATTGGCCAGGTTGTTGGCCGTCACGTCCAGGCGGGTCGAGAGGGCGCGCAGGCCCGAGGATGCGGATTGCAGTGCGATGGCGGCCATGGGCGGCGTCTCTCCTCAAGAACTGGTCAGGATCAGAACGGGCCTCAGCCCACCCGGGCGAACGTGTTGATGGCCTGGTCCAGAAGCTGGTCGTGGTAGCCGATCATCCGCATGTTGCTGGCCACGCTCTTGCCCGCGGTGGTCACCTCCATCATGGCCTTGATGGGGTCCACCGCCGAGCCCTCGAGCACGCCCTGGTGCACCAGCACGCCGGTGCCCGGCGGCTGGCCGGCCGCCGCTTCCAGCACGCCGGGTGGGGCGGCGTACATCCCCTCGCCCAGCTTGTCCAACTGGCCCGGATCGGGCACGCTCACCACGCCGATCTGGCCCAGGACGCCCCCGTCGGCGTCGTACATGAATCCCTGGCTGTCGATGGTGACCGAGCCACCCGGCGGCAGCACCACGGGCGCGCCCCCGGGCCCGAGCACCGGCAGCCCGCTGGCGCTCTGCACCAGCGTGCCCCGGTCATCGCGGGTGAACCGCCCGTCGCGCGTTAGCCGCGTCTGCGCGCCCTCGGGCGTGCCAACGCTGACCATGAAGAACCCCCGCCCCTCAATGGCCAGATCCAGGTCGTTGCCGGTGGTCTGGAGTGGCCCCTGCTCGAAGCTGGTCCGTCTGGGCCCGGACAGCACCCCGGCCCCCAGCCGCTCCAGCAGCGGGTCGCTGGGCAGGAAAGGCAGGCCGTCCTCCTCGCGCACCACGGCCCGGCTCTGGGCCACGGCCGAGTCGGGCTTGAAGGCCGTGGTGTTCACGTTGGCCAGGTTTGCCGCCGCCAGGTCGGTGCGGTACAGCGAGACCATGGCCCCCGACGCCGAGATGCGCATGCCCTGCTGCATGTCAGTTCAGCTCCGCGAGCCGGCGGTTGCCTGGCTCACCGGCGACGTCCGAGCCCGCCCGCTGGGCGGCTACGAGCTGGATGAGCCCCAGGGCCTGCCCGCCGATCTCGCCCCGGCGGAGCTTCTCCTGGAGGCTGGCCTGGCTGACGCCCATCGCTTGGAGGGGCGGGTGGTGGCGATCGCGGTGGGGGGCCTGGTTGGTGTCGTCGCGCATGATCTGCCTCCCGGGCGGGGTCGATGCCCCCCCGCGGGCGGATACACTCAAGCGGCGTGCCAACCGGGGATCGGCCCGGCTAGGCACGCTGGCGCGCCGCCTTAGCTCAGCTGGTAGAGCAGCGGTTTTGTAAACCGCAGGTCGTCGGTTAGAGTCCGACAGGCGGCTCTTGGCCCGTTCCGCATCCCCTCAAAGCCTGCGCACCAGGCGCAGGCTCTGCGCCCCATGCCCGAAGCCTGCCATTCCCACCCCATCGTCCTCTTCGACGGCGACTGCGGCTTCTGCGACCGCACCGTCCGGCTGCTCGACCGCCTGGACACGCGCGACCGCCTCCGCTTTGCCCCCCTGGACAGCCAGGCGGCGGTCTACCTCTTCCAGAAGCACGACGTGCCCGAATCCATCGACTCGATCGTGCTCGTCCACGCCGATGGGAGTGAGGGTCGGGCCCGCGTCGAGAGCGACGCGGCCATCGGCGTCGCCCGGCTGCTGGGCTTCCCCTGGTCGCTGGCGGTGGTCTTGAAGATCATCCCCCGCCCCATCCGCGACGCGGCGTACCGGCTCATCGCCCGCCACAGGTACAGGCTCTTCGGCCGGGTCCAGGCGTGCGGCCTGCCGAGCGAGGCCCAGCGGCGGAAGCTGCTCCAGACGCGGGCGGATGTTGAGGGGGCCCTGGCTGGCCACGCAGAGAGATAAAGACAAGCTGGCCCGACCCAACGACCACGCCCGGGCCGATGGGGCCCGGGCGTCGCCGACTCGTGGGGGTCTGGTTGACGCTTATCCGGCGCTCTTCTGGTCCTCGGCCTTCACCGGCACGATGCTGCCGGCGGTGATCTGGGTTTCCGGGCTGCCCTGGCTGCCGAAGCTGAAGCTCACGGCGTTGCTCCACGGGCTGACGGCGCCGGTGCTGAGCTGGGCGCTGACGCGGTACTCGACCTGCGAGAGGCCAACCGGCACGCCCTGGTCCTCGAAGGCCTTGTCGGTCAGCACGCCCACCACGGTCCACGGGCCGGTGGTGTTGGCCAGCGTGGTATCGCGACGCTGGAGCTGGTACTGGGCCCCGCCGCCGCTGGCGACGGTGAAGGTGCCGCGGATGAAGCCCGCTCCGGTCTGGACGACCTCGCCGAAGGTCGGCGCGGGCGGCGCATCGCGCTCGCTGGGGTCCTTGGGCGCGGGGATCTGGGCGAGCACCCAGACGTTGGGGTCCTTGGTGGCCTTGGCGAAGGCGTCGATGGTGTCGATGTCGGCGCCGATGACGGCCTTGAGGGCGGCCAGGGCGTTGTCCTTGGCTTCGGTCGCGGCCTTCGACGCGTCGCGCGCCGCCAGAGCGGCGGTGTAGGCCGCCTCTGCCAGGTCGACGGCGTCGCTGGTTTCCTGCAACTGCAAGGTTGATAACCCGATCACGGGTGGCTGGGCGCCACCACCGCTCCAGATGGTGTAGTGCTGGCGGGCGAAAGCGATGTACGCCTGTTCGGCGATTGGGGTCCTGCGCATCTCGATACTCCCAGAAGGGTTGATCCGATCGCTCGGTTGAGCGTGGGGCGTGCCGCCGGCCCCGTGCCGGATCCGCCGCCCGCAAGGGGTGTATCGAGTCGATCGGAAAGGCACTTGATTCCGCAAGCGCGGATTGGGACGAGAAAGTGGGGGTGGCGGGCGAAATCGGCCCTGAGGGGGCGGGAGGGGGGTTTTTATTGGCCCACTCCGTGGGGGGGGGTGTGCAGGGTATGGGCTCCGTTCGAGCCGCGAGCGTGGACTCGTGGGCTTCCTCGCGTACTCGTGTGTTATGGGCAGGCTGACATGTAGATGACATACACGTATGGCTTGGTCTCGATCGTCGTGCTCGAGCCGAACACGTTGAGGCACTTGAGCGTCTCGTCGACCACGACGTGGTAGTGCCGGTTGGGGTACAGCAGCCCGGTGAGACGCATGGTCCGCGGGTCGGGGAACGGATCGGTTGCGTCCAGTTTCCAGTCATCGGTCGTGTAGTTCGCGCCATGGACGCACAGCGGCCCGCTGCAATGGTTGCCCCCTGCCCATGTGACCTCGAATGGTTTTTCGGGGGCCACGATCAAGTTTTCGATGGCCCCGTAATGGACAAGGTCGATCGTTTCTTCTTGCGGCAGGATGACCGGTGCGTCGCAATCGCCCTCGTACGCGACGGTCGGCCACATGCTGCCTTCGTATTTCGGGTCGCAGTCCTGCTTGTGCAAGCCGTACGGCACCAGCCCGACGGCCCCGCCACCGAGTCCCGTTTGCGTGTAATCGCCCTTGGGCGAAAGAGTCGTGGAACCCACGCTGATGTCGCCGCTCCAGATGCCGGTGGCGCTGGGCATCCAGCCGATGGTGATGCCGCGCGCGCCCATGCCGCCGGCGCCAAAGGACACGTTGCCGGCCAACTCGCGGCCAATGAACATCCGGGCGGTGATGCCGGACATCTCGTCGGCGATGTTGACGTTGGCTTCCAGATCGCCCCAGATACGCAGGCCAAGGCCATCGTTCATGGTGTCGCAGTCGAGTGTGCCACCGAAGACGGCATCGGTCGCTTCGACTTCCCCCTCGTTCGAACTGCCATACACAAGGATCTGACCGACGTTGCCATCGATGTTTAAATCGGCGTACAGGTTTGTCGCTCGAAGGGTGACCAGATCGGTATTGGCGTCGATCCTGACGAGATTTCCAGGAGCACCAATGTCGCCAGAGACATTGATCTCGGTGATGATGTCACCCTCGATCAGGTCCGAGGTCACGTTCCCCATGACATCGATTAAATTGATGTTGCCCGGGTCCTGTCCTGGGACTCTGACCAGATCGGCCGTGAGCTCGCGGCATTCCTCGATCGTGAGGCCGTGGAACTGGATCTCGCATCCGCTCGAGGCCCCGCCGACCCGGCCCGTGCCGGCCGTCGGGTGGAGGCGGATGGTGGGGCTGATATCGGCCGGGCTGCCGCTGAGTGGCGGTTCATAATGAATCTCTTCGATGCTCTCGATCTGGCCGGTCGGCCAATCGCCTTCGAACCGAACGCTGGCAACCGACCCAAGCCCGGTGGCCGTGATCCTCGCCCGCACGATGATGTCGTTGCTGTTGGACGTCACGCGGATGATGCGTCCGGCCGCGCTGGGCATCGATATGTTCATGTTGACGACGTAGCGGCCGGCCCCGGTCACAGGGTCCGTCCCGACGAGGATGGTGGAGTACGAAACGCTGGTATCAGGGAACAGGCTCTGGACGACGATGTCCGCCATGGCCGCGCGGGCGCACAGCAGGACCAGCAGTGCAATGAAACAGGCTCTTATGCCCTTCTCCTTCGCGAAAGAACGGTGCAGAATCCAACAATGAGCACGTGGCTTGCGCCCGGGCTGGGCACGACGCTGCCCACGCGGAAGCCGTAGCTGCCATGGAGCGAACCCCGCACCACATCGAGGGGGTCGTCGGCGACGACGCCACCGGGGGTCATGGTGTCCGAGCCCCGGTACGTACGCAGGCGATCGTCCATGTGGTGTGGCAGCACGGTCTCGGTCCACTCGCGCGCGCCGCCCGACGTGTCGAGCAGGCCCCAGGGCTCGTTCGTGTCCGGATACGAGCCGGCGGGGAAGAAGATGAAGTCCGGGGGCCTCTGGCCCGCGCCGGTCTCGGCGCCGGGCTCGCCGGGCAGGCCGCTCACCAGCGGGTCGTCGCTGCCGCCTGGGTAGTACCAGTAGCCCTCCTGCCCCTGGCCATAGCGATCCGGGTCGTAGTGGGCCGCCTTTGTCCACTCGTCGAGGGTGGGGAGGAAGAACCTCGACCCCGGCGAGCGTTCGAGCTGGTCGGTCCGCTTGCCCGTGTCCGGGTCGACGCCGAACGTCCCCGTGTCGTACACGCCGGTCTCGAAGTCCTCCAACTCGGTGCCCTTGCCGTTGTGCAGCCAGTTGGCGTACCGCGCCGCGTAGGCCCACGACGGGTTGGCGGGAGCCTGTTCCGCCCCGCGCATAAACACGAACTTGGGGTTGCCCTGGGGGTCGAAGCCGTCGGCGATGAGCCCGGATCCGAGGATGCCCGGCTCGGATGTGAAGCCGTCGATCTTTGTATAGGTGTTGATGAACTCGAGGTACTGCGTGTTGGTGACCTCGGTCCGCGTGATGCGATACTCGTAATCGACCCGGCCGAACGTGCCCCAGCGATCGAAGGGCCAGATCGGCGCCTCGCTTGGTAGCACGCCGCGGTTGCCCGGGGCCCCGATGGTGACGAAGTCGTGGCCGTAGTCGGGGGGCACACCTTGGGCCACGGCGGGAGCGGCGGCGAGAGCCAGCGTGAGGATGGGGAGCGGGCGGAGCGTGATCGTGGTCGTCGACGGCATCGGGCCTCCTTGCCGGGTGGGTGTATCCCAATCCCGTTACTCGCGTAACCCAGATTGCCCATGTTCCCGGGTGGGTCGGTCCGGGCGTGCCCGGCCTTGGTTTTGGATCTGGCGGGCTCGCAGGCCATTCCCAGCGGGCACGGACAGGCCTGGGCGTATGTCTTCCATGGAATGGCCCTCCATGGGATGGCCCCGGTGGGAGCGGGGGAGCGGGTGGAAGGCCTCTCGCCCCCGCCGGCTCCTCTTCCGAGGCAGAAGCGTTCGGGGCGAGGGAGCCCGAGGGGCCGAGAACCCGGGCGCCGGCAGCGCATCGAGCACGACCGCCCATAACCCCCCGCTAAGCCCGGTCCGATAGAAAAACCGGCCTGGCGCCCCCTAGCAGAGTTTCCGGTGCGTCGGGAGGAGTTCCCGGCGCGCCGGGAGCTCTTCCCGGCGCGTCGGGAGCTCTTCCCGGCGGGCCCGGAGCTCCTCCCGGCGGGCCGTCAGGAGCTCCCGGCGGGCCGTCAGCGGCGGGCGGCGCGTCGGGGGCGTCCTCTGGCGTGCCGGGGGGGCCGCCGCCCGGTCCCGGCCTGGCCAACCAACCCCCACCCCAACCAGCCCCCCGCCCGGTTCGTATACAATGACGTGGGTGGAGACGCCGCCGAGCGTGGCCCCGGGGCTCGCGCCAGGGTGGCGGGCACCGCCCCATTGCGGCGTGCGGCTGGTCGTGCGCCTTTCCGAAAGGAAACCAACCATGCCCTATTACACCAAGCTCGGCACCCTCCCCAAGAAGCGGCACACCCAGTTCCGCCGGCCCGACGGCAAGCTCTACAGCGAAGAACTCTTCGGCACCGAGGGCTTCGTCGGCCCCACCAGCACGATGTACCACATCCATCCGCCCACCCAGGTGACCGGCTGGAAGAACCTCTACGGCACCAAGCCCGAGTACGTCGAGATGGACACCATGCGCATGCGGCACCTGAAGACCGGGGGCCGGTTCACCCCGCCCAAGGGCGACAGCGTCACCGGCCGCGTGGTGCTCTTTGGCAACAGCGACGTGGAGATGGCCGTGTGCAACCCCGCCGAGCGGATGGGGTACCACTTCAAGAACGGCCAGGGCGACGAGTGCATCTTCGTGCACTTCGGTTCTGGAACCGTCCGCACGTTCATGGGCACGCTGAAGTTCGGCCCCAAGGACTACATCGTGATCCCCAAGGGCATCATCTACCACATGGAATGGGACCAGCGGCCAGACGGTGGGGGGGATGAGGAGAAGTTCGGCGGGCACGCGAAGGCCGAGATGCCCTTGGGCAAGTTCGTGCTGTTCGAGACGGCCAACGCCAGCCACATCCTGCCGCCGCCGCGGTACCTCAGCAAGCAGACCAGCCAGTTCCTCGAGCACGCGCCCTACTGCGAGCGCGACCTGGTGCTGCCCATCGCCGACGACGAGCACCCGCTGTTCACCGACGAGCTGGGCGACTACGAGGTGCGCATCAAGAGCCGCGACAGCGTGCACTCGTACCAGTACAAGTACCACCCGTGCGACATCGTGGGCTGGGACGGCTGCTACTACCCCTACATCTTCAACATCGACGACTTCGCGCCCATCACCGGGCAGCTGCACATGCCCCCGCCCATCCATCAGACCTTCGAGGGCCACAACTTCGTGATCTGCTCGTTCTGCCCGCGGGCGCTGGACTTCCACCCCGAGGCGATCCCGGTGCCGTACAACCACAGCAACCTGGACAGCGACGAGATCCTGTATTACGTCGAGGGCAACTACAAGGCGCGGCGCGGCATCGAGCAGGGCTCGATCACGCTGCATCCGCAGGGCATCCCGCACGGGCCGCACCCCGGCACCGTCGAGAAGAGCCTGGGCGCCAAATGGACCGACGAGCTGGCGGTGATGTGCGACACGTTCCGCCCGATGTTCCCCACGAAGGCGGCCCTGGAGATCGACGACCACGCCTATCCGGCCAGCTGGACCGATGCGCCCGCGCCAGAGGCGCATGCCAACGGGCAGCCCAATGGCGTCGCGTCCGGTCGCACGCCCGCCACGGCGAGGCTGGACAAGTGAGGCGCGCCCTGGCCATCGCGGCCTGCGTGGGGCTGGCGTCAACGCTCTGCGCGCAGGAGGGCGAGCCGCCGGGCGAGGATCGCATCGCGCAACTCGAGGCACAGGTCGAGCAACTGACCGGCGAGCGCGACGCCCTGCGCGATCAGCTCGACGAGATGCGCGTGCGGTTTGACGAGATGCGCGTGCGCTTGGGCGAGGCCGTCGAGATGCTCGGCAACCTGGGCTACGCCCCGCCCGCGCCCGTGCTGGCCGAGCCGGCCGATCCGCTGGCCTCGCCCCTGGCGGCCATGCAGACCCTGCGCCGCCGGGCCCGGCTCGAGCTTGCCCCCATGCCCCGACGCACGGACGAGGACCGCGCTGCCTACCGCCGCGCGGCGCGCGCCTGGGCCGACTCGATGAACAACGCCTTGGCCGGCGAGCGCGACTGGCTCGTCCGCGTGCTTGCGGTCGACCTGCCCGCCAGCGGCT
>JBITAF010000073.1:0-4332 GCA_044440025.1 Phycisphaerales bacterium JB060
CGCCGCGCGGCCCCATCATGGGCCCCAGGCCACTGCGACTCTGCGCCTGCTCCGGGCCGGCCTGAATCTTGAAGATGTAGTCGGTCACACGGGTGCGCACCGACTGCTGCATCTGGCCGAACAGCGTGGCGCCCTCGCGCTTGAAGGCGATGCGTGGATCCTGCTGGCTGAAGGCCCGGAAGCTGATGCCATCACGCAACTGGTCCATCTGATACAGGTGGTCGCGCCACTGATTGTCCAACGCCTCGAGCAGCACCATCCGCTCCAGGTGCAGCATCTCGGCCCGCAGGAGTTCCTCGACCCGGCCGCGAACCACGCCCTCTCGCTGCTCGCCCCGCAGGCCGCGCATCCAATCGGGCACGCCGGTCCTCAGGTTGAACCGCTGCTTCAGGTGCGCATCCAGCGTGTCGTCGTTGGGGCACGCCAGGGCGTCGCTGATCTCCTTGTCCAGCCGACCCGAATCGACGAAGTCGCGAGACGCCTCCTCGACCTGCCTCTGCAACGCCGCCGGGTTGGTCTTGCGCAACTGTTCCTCGGTCAGCCCGAGTTGGTACCGCCGGTTGGCCCAGTCGGCGAGCTGGCCCAGCGCCTCGCCCGGGTTGGTGCGCATCAGGTTCCGTGTCACGTTCATCGCGAACTCGGCCGGGTACTTCACTTCCAGGTCGTGATAGATCTCACGGGCCTTCTGCTTGACGTGC
The DNA here is from genome assembly GCA_044440025.1 of Phycisphaerales bacterium JB060. Taxonomy (GTDB): domain Bacteria; phylum Planctomycetota; class Phycisphaerae; order Phycisphaerales; family UBA1924; genus JAHCJI01. The sequence goes on from JBITAF010000073.1 coordinate 699, forward strand.
TCGCCCGCCGAATCGTCCTCCGATTCCTCGGCCCGCACCAGCTCGTCCACCTCGACGTCGAAGCCGAACCGGTTCTTCACCCACTTGGCCAGCTCACTCACGCCGTAGTGCTTCTCGGTGAAGCGCGCCAGCCCCGCCAGGTCGGCCTGATCGATCTTCTCGTGCGCCCGCTCGACCAGCGTGTCAAATACATGGCGACGCTCGGCCGCTCCGCCCTCGCGCAGGTCCGCCGCGTGCAGCTCCACGTCGAAGCGGCTCTTGGCCCAGTTGATCAGCCCCGCCGAATCAAAATCGACGCTCACCTCCGACCCCTCCATGGGCATGTACTCGCCCAGGGTCAGGTCGATCATCTGCCGCGCGTCCTCCTTGGCCTCGCGGCGGATGGCCGTGTCCATCTCCTCGTAGTCCTTCCCGCGCAAACGGTCGGGCATGATCGAGCAGTCGAGCTGCTGCTTGGCGTACTCGGCCGCGCACTCGGCGGGGTAGTCCCTGTCCAGATACTGCTCGCAGGCCTCGTCGATGACGCGGTCGATGTAGGTCAGCACCAGGCCCTTCACGTCGCGGCCCTCGAGCACGCGCTGGCGCAGGCCGTAGAAGTGCTGCCGCTGGTGCTCCATGACCTCGTCGTACTCGAGGATGTTCTTGCGGATCTGGAAGTTCCGCTCCTCGACCTTGCGCTGGGCACGCTCGAAGCTCTTGCTCAGCCACGGGTGCTCGATGGCGTCGCCCTCCTTCATGCCGCCCACCTTCGACAGGAAGTTCTGCATCGCCGCGCCGGCGAACATCTTCATCAGCGGGTCTTCCAGACTCACGAAGAACCGCGTGGAGCCCTGGTCGCCCTGGCGGCCCGAGCGACCACGGAGCTGGTTGTCGATGCGCCGGCTCTCGTGCCGCTCGGTGCCGATCACGTGCAGCCCGCCCATGTCCTCGATGTTGTCGAACCAGCGGATGCGGTGGATCAGGAACCGCCCGCAAGAATCCAGCTCGGCCATCATCTCATCGCGCGAAGCGCCCTCCACCTGCTTGTCCGTCAGGTACGTATGGTGCTCGGCCCACCGCTTCAGCAGCGCCAGCTCAACCTCCTCGAAGGGCATCTGCTCGATGTCACGCTTGCTCAGCCCGGCCTCCTTCAGCTCGGTCTGGGCGATCTTGCGGAACACGTTCTCGCGCAGCTCGTCCTCGCTGGCGTCGGGCTTCAGGTCGCGCGAGGCGATCCCCCGCCGCAGCCAGTGGTCGATGAGCTGCTCGCGCGTGCACTTGCCCAGCTTGATGTCCGTGCCACGGCCGGCCATGTTCGTCGCGATCATCACCGCGCCAAGCTGGCCCGCGTTCACCACGATGTGCGCCTCGCGCTCGTGCTGCTTGGCGTTGAGCACCTCGTGCTTCACGCCGTGCTTGCGCTGGAGCATCTTGCCCAGGAACTCGCTCCGCTCCACGCTGGTCGTACCGACAAGAATCGGCCGCCCCACGTCATGGAACGCCTTGATCTCATCGACGATGGCCTCCCACTTGTCCTTCTCGCGCAGGAACATCAGGTCGTCGTAGTCGTTGCGGATCACCTCGCGGTTGGTTGGAATGCTCACCACGTCCAGGCTGTAGATGTCGTTGAACTCCTGGGCCTCGGTGTCGGCCGTGCCGGTCATGCCCGCCAGCCGCTCGTACATCTTGAAGAAGTTCTGGATCGTCACCGTCGCGACCGTCTGGGTCTCCTGCTTGACGGGCACCTTCTCCTTGGCCTCCACCGCCTGGTGCAGCCCGTCGCTCCACTGCCGCCCGATCATGGGCCGGCCCGTGAACGTATCCACGATCACCACGCTGGGCTCGGACTGTCCGGTCTGCGGGCTCTGCGCGTTCATGATCACGTAATCGCGGTCGAGCTCGTACACCACGTGCGCCCGCAAGGCCTGCTCCATCAGGTGGGGCAGGTCCATGTTCTCATCGACGTAGAACGAGCCCACGCCGGCCTTGCGCTGCGCCTCGGCGATGCCCTCGTGCGTCAGGTACGCCTGCTTGCGCTCGATCTTGATCTCGTAATACTGCGTGTGCTGGTCGCGGGCATCTTCCAGGGCTGGCAGTTCCTTGCGGAGCTGGGCCAGCTCGACCTGCATCTGCTTTGCGTCGTCCTTGCTGCGAGCCGTCCGCACGTCGCCCTCGAGCGCCTTGATGCGGTTGACCGCATCCTGCACCTTCTCGTCGGCCTGCGTCCAGGGCTTGTTCAGCTCCACAAGGTGCCGGGCAAGCTCATCGGCCTGCTCGTACCGCGGCCGGTCCTCGTGCGCCGGTCCACTGATAATCAGCGGCGTCCGCGCCTCGTCGATCAGCGTCGAGTCCACCTCGTCCACGATCGCGAACTCGCGCCGACGCTGCACCTGCTCGGCCACCGACCGCTTCATGTTGTCACGCAGGTAGTCAAACCCGAACTCGCTGGTGGTGCCATACACCACGTCGCAGCGGTACATGTGCCGCTTGATCTCCTCGGGCTGCATGTGCTGGGGGTGGATGGCCCCCACCGTCATGCCCAGGGCGTGGAAGAACGGGAACGTCCAGTCGCGGTCGCGCTGCACCAGGTAGTCGTTCACCGTCACGACGTGGATCTTCAGCCCCTCCACCGCCGCCAAGCAAGTCGCCAGCGGCGCCACGATGGTCTTGCCCTCGCCCGTCTTCATCTCGGCGATCTTGCCCTGGCTCAGCACCATCGCGCCCAGCAACTGCACGTCGAACGGACGCGTCCGGAACGGCGGCCGGCTCTCGGGAATCAGCTCCCGCACTGCCGCGTAGAACTCCGGCGGAATCTCCACCCGCACCCAGCCGGGGATGGGCTCAGTCGAGCCCAGGAACTCGTCCTTCTCGTCGGGCACGGCGCCCTGGGGTGCCTCGCCCATGAACGTCCGCGGCAGCAGCACCGGCAGCTCGCTGGCCCGCTTCATCAGATCGGCGTGCACCTGCTGCATGTCCGCCGGCAGCCGGCTGGCATCGAACCCGTGCTCGGGGTTCAGCGTGTTGCGGATACCCACCGAACGGTCCATCGCCTCGCGAGCGATCGCGAACACCTCGGGCAGCATGGCCTCGGCCTTCTCCCCACCCTCGATCCGCTTGCGGTACGAGCGGAACCTGCTCTTGAGCTCGCTGTCGGTTAGCCCGCTCATCTGGTCGGCCAGCGCGTTGATCTGGTCGACCTTGCTCGTGTACTTCTTGACGAACCGCTCGTTGCGGGTGCCGATGATCTTGTTGAGAACCGGTCCGATGACCGGGATGCCCTGATTGCCTGCCATGGTGATGCCTCACGATGCCGCGCCTCCGGCCGTGCCGCTTCTTGCCAAACAAGAATGCACGCCGCGACGCCCCGATGGGGATGCCTTGGATGAGAAGTAGCCTCGGGCCAGAGATGCCGCCACCGAGGGCCGCCCGAGAGCGCCCACGCCGGCAAGGGATCGGCTCACACCACAGCGGGCGGGGGCAGGTCCGTCAACGCGTGCAGCCCGAACGCCGCCGGAACGGCGCCAATGACCTGCGCCGCCTTGGGCAAAAACCGGGCGGGCTCAACCGGCGCCAAACTCCGGCCCTCATCGGGAACCGTCGCGCACGCCAGCAGGCCCTCGACCAAGCGGCCGAGGCCCGCAACGCTCGTGCGGGC
>JBITAF010000074.1:0-25653 GCA_044440025.1 Phycisphaerales bacterium JB060
GCCATGGCTGGCATCGCCACCAACTTCGTGGCTTCCGAGGGCTCGACCGGCTGGAGCGATCTGGCTGTTCTGGCTCCCATGGACGGCCCCGGCACCAGCGGTGGCGCTGCTTCGGGTACCGGCGTGGACGGCATCATCGCCGGCCAGCTGAACTTCCCGCCCGCCGGCATCTACGCCGACGACACCAACCCCATCGCGTTCTGGAGCGCCACCTACACCGCTCCGGCCGACGTCGCTGACGCGTTCACCGTCGACCTGAGCACGAACACCAGCAAGTTCGATGTCTACATCGACATGATGCGGGCCACCAGCGAGAGCCGCCTGGCCGACCTGAGCGAGGGTGCTGGCGCCATCAACGTGGTTCCCGCCCCCGCCAGCCTGGCCCTGCTGGGCCTCGGCGGTCTGGCCGCTGCCCGTCGTCGCCGCTAATCCCGGTATCGGCTGACAGTTTGAACTGATTTCGCGCGGCCTTGACGAAAGTCGAGGCCGTGTCTTTTTTATTGGCTTTCAGATACTCGATATCCCGCAACTACATCCACATCAGCGAGTTAGCACTGCAACGGACACTCGGAGACCGATCGTTTCACGAACTTGTACAGTCAATACGGTATAGTTATAGGACTATTGGTCGGTAAAATCGATCCAAAAGTGGGCGAAGAGGGTGCAAATAGCCTTGTCGGCCATTACGAGTTCGGTTACACTCAGTGTGTCGATCCGCGGGTCAGCAAGTTCGGGATCGACGAACTGTTGTTGTGTGAATTTCTTGAAACAAGGTTTCTTGAGCTCAAGAGGAGAGACCAAGATGAAGACTGTTGCGATTCTTGCCGTTGCTGGCGTTGCCGCCGCTGCCACCGCCCAGAGCATCTCGATCGATGTTGCCAACCCCACCCTGAACCCGGGTGAGAGCACCTCGGTCACCCTGACCGCCGGCTACGGTGGCTCGGACTACGCCGTCGCCGGTATCGGCACCGATTTCATCAGCTCGGTCGGCTCGGAAGGCTGGAGCGACCTCGCTCTGGTCGCCCCGATGGACGGCCCCGGCACCAGCGCCGGCGCTGCCTCGACCAGCGGCGTTGACGGCATCATCGCCGGCCAGCTCAACTTCCCGCCCGCCGGCATCTACGCCGACGACACCAACCCCATCGCGTTCTGGAGCGCCACCTACACCGCTCCGGCCGACGTCGCTGAGGCGTTCACCGTCGACCTGAGCACGAACACCAGCCGCTTCGACGTCTACATCGACATGATGCGGGCCACCAGCGAGAGCCGCCTGTCCGACCTGCGCGAGGGCGCCGGCGCCATCAACGTGGTTCCCGCCCCCGCCAGCCTGGCCCTGCTGGGCCTCGGCGGTCTGGCCGCTGCCCGTCGTCGCCGCTAATCCGGCTTAGCGACAGGCTAGATTCTGAATCCACGCGGGCCCGGCTTCATGTCGGGCCCGCGTCTTTTTGTTGGTAGAGCCCGAAGGTAAGGCAAGCGGAACGTACCGGGGAGAGTTGGGCTGATGCGCGCTAACCTGGATGCCCTGGCGCCGCCCATGGGGCAGCCGCTCCTGGCATTGGGGCTCTGGCAACTGGTCGTGGGCGGCCAGCGAGCTATATTGCGTAAGCCGTTGTGCTTCAGACCCTTAGGACTGTCGCCCTAAAGCTTCAGTACACAGTGCAATGGCTCGATGCCGTCGAGTTTTGCGCGTCCGCCGAGGGCCTGGAGTTCGATGAGCACGGTGGCGCCGAGGATATCGGCCCCTGCCATACGTGCGAGTTGGGCCGAGGCCTGGAGGGTGCCGCCGGTAGCCAGCAGATCGTCGACGATGAGTACCTTGCTGCCCTGTGGGAGATCGCCGGCGTGGATCTCGAGCCGGTCGACGCCGTATTCGAGTGCGTATTCCACGTGATGGACTTCTCTGGGGAGCTTCCCGGCCTTTCGGATGGGGACGAAGCCGGCCGAGAGCGATTGTGCGATCGCGGTCCCGAAGATGAACCCCCGGGACTCGGCGCCCAGGACGAGGTCGACTCGTTTGCCCCGGAAGGGGTTGACCATGAGTTCGACGGCCAGCGCGAGGGCGGCGGGATCGGCCAGGAGCGGCGTGAAGTCCTTGAACACGATGCCCGGCTTTGGAAAGTCGGGTACGTCCTTGATGAGTTCGAGCAGTCGGGCGTGCATGGTGTGTTCTCGGCTGGCGGGAGTCGGGCGGTCGTGGAGCTAGGATAGCGACGGTCCGGCATGGGATTGGCGGTCCTGAGTTGCTGGGTATGGGTAGGACGGAATGGGAGGCGTTGGATGGCTCGAGCCGGTTCGACCAAGCGAATCGAGACGGTTGAACCGATCGGCTCACGTGTGCTGATCCGTAAGGATGAGGACAAGAAGCAGACCAAGGCCGGGTTGCATCTTCCCGACAAGATGGAGATTCCGACGCTGACGGGGCGGATCGTGGCGATCTCAAGCCAGGTCGAGAGCGACGACGACTATCCGGTTCGGCAGTATCAGCGTGTTCTCTTCCACCCTGGCAAGGCGATCCCGGTGGACTTCGAGGGCGATAACCGGTTGTTCGTGGTGCCGATCACGGACGTGGTTGCGGTGTTTCGCGTGGCTGGGGACGACACGGACGCCGACGACGGGGCGTAAGAGCCAGCGACGCATGCCCGAGCCCGCCCCGCATCCCGGCCCAGACGCGATGGTGACGCACCTGTCGTCGCCGCTTGATTTGCTTGCCGATCCTTTGCCGGTGCCGACGCTTCGTTCGGTGCTGGGAGATGGCCGTTTTCGGCTGATGCTTCGTCCACCTGGCAGCAAGAGCTTGACGAACCGTGCCATGCTGATCGCGGCGTTGGCCAGCGGGGAGAGCGAACTGCGTGGGGCTCTGGGCGACGCGATGGATACCCGCGTGATGGCTGGTGCGTTGCGTGCCCTGGGGGCTGGGATCGAGATCGACGGGACGACCATCCGGGTGCGTGGCGTTGGCGGGCGGTGGAAGCCGGTGGCGAGTGGCGAGGTGACCCTTGACCTGGAGAACGCCGGGACGGCGACCCGGTTTCTTGCGGCTGCGTGCGTTCTCTCGCCGGTGCCTGTCGTCATCACGGGCAACGCGCGGATGCGCGAGCGACCTATCGGCGAGTTGGCGGGCGCCCTGGGGGATCTGGGGGCCGTTGTGGAGAGCCTTGGCACGCCGGGGTGTCCGCCGATCCGGGTGACGCCTCCGTCGAGCCTGCCCGAGCGTGGGCAGGTGTTCTTCGATGAGGTCCCTTCCAGCCAGTTCGTGTCGGCGGTGCTGTTGCTTGGCTCGTTCCTTCCCGGTGGGGTTGGGGTGGAGATTGACGGCGAGGCGACGAGCGCGTCGTATGTTCGGATGACACTGGGCCTGCTCGACGTGCTGGGCGTGAATGTTCGGTGCTCTGCCGACATGCGGGTGCTACGGGTTGCGTCGCGTGGTGGCGTGCTCGATGGATTCGGTCTGGACATCGAGCCCGATGCGAGCGGGGCTTCGGTGTTCTGGGCGGCGGCGGCTTCGGTGCCTGGGGCCCGGGTGACGGTGGCGGGAGTGGACGAATCGGGCCTTCAGGGCGATCTGATGTTCCCGTCGGTGCTCGCTCGGATGGGCGCCGAGGCGGCGTCGTTGTCGGCCGACGGAGAAAGCGGTGAACCGCGACTGATGGTGCGCGGCGGCGATTCGTTGGCCGCGGTGATGGCGGACATGCGCGACATGCCCGACGCGGCGATGGCGCTGGTGGTGCTGGCCGCGCTTGCCGGTGGCCCTTCGATGATCCGGGGCCTGCAGACGCTGCGGGTGAAGGAGACGGACCGTCTGCACGCGCTGAAGACCGAACTGGCGAAGGTGGGCGTGCAGGTAGAACTAGACGTGCATGGCGAGGATGGCGCGGTGCGCGTGGAACCACCGGCGAGGGGGCTGGATCGTTCGAGCTCGGCGCCGCCGGTGGTGTTCGAGACGTACGACGATCATCGCATGGCGATGGCATTGTCGCTGATTGCGCTGCACCGGCCGAACGTGCGCATCGCCGACCCAGGGTGCGTGCGGAAGACGTATCCGGGCTTCTGGGCGGATCTTGCACGGTTGTACGAGGACTGAGCCGTTACTGAGCCTTTGCGCGCAGGTGCTCGATGGCGGCGTCGAGCTGGGTATCGGTGTGGCCGATGAGGTCGGTGGCGGTGGGCGTCACGTGGGCGTCGGGGGTAATGCCGTTGCCGTCATAAAGCTTGCCATCGGGCGCGTAGGAGACCATGGTGGCGAGCCCGATTTCGACGCCGAGGCTGTCGATGTCGTGGCCGTTTGATCTCGCGCTGCCGCCGCTGGAGGGGGTACCGATGAGGGTGACGTTTGGCAGTCCCTTCATAGCGCCCAGGAAGATGTCGGTGGCGCTGAAGCAGCCCTCGTCCATGAGGACGACAACGGGTTTGTTGTAAACAGGCTGGCCATCCTGGCGCGAGACGACCATGTAGTGGGGATCGCTGAAGCGTCCCGTCGACGGTTGCCACTGGGGATCGAAGGTGCGGTCGAATCGGTCGATCTCCGCTCGTTCGATGGGGGACCAGCCCGGCCAGGCGGCGGGGAATGCGTGGCGGTTGCTGAGAAATCCGTTGGGGTTCGCCGGATCATCGCCAACTGCCAGCCTGGCTCGGGCGACATTGACGACCCGGGCTGCGGTGGTATTGTCGGGATCAAGAAAGTAGGGCACAAGGGTGTTGATCGCATCTCTGAGTCCCCCGCCGTTATCGCGCACGTCGATGATGAGCCCGGGGGTGTTGGCCATCGAATCGAGCGTGTGATTTAGCCCGGCCAAGTCGTCGGCGTCAAGCGACATGGACTCGAGCCGGATGTAGCCAAAGCCCGAGTCGAGGATGCGCGTGGTGTGCCGCGGCCACACGCCGTAGATACCGCGTGCATCTGTGATCGGGAGTTCAATGTCCTTTGTGGACGAGCCGTCGGCGTTGCGGAGGGCGACGACGACTGTTGGCGCGTGGGGCAGTTCCAGTTCGTCGCGCACGAGGTTGGCGTAGCGGAGCAGTTCGGTCGATCGCCGGCGCACCAGTGCGGGTGATCCGTCCACGACGTAGGCCGAGGCCGCTTCGATCCATCGCTCGATCGGCACGCCGTCCATGCTTGCAACGTAGGGGTGAACGGGATCGAGAAAGGCGCCCTGGGCTTGGTCTGTGTCGCGGTGAAACGCCACGACGCCGTCCTTGGCGTGTTGGAGCAGGAAGTCGAGGCGTCCGGGTGGGGCGTGGTATTGCCAGTCGTCGACGCGGGCGTGGCCGTCGCCCAGGCGGGCGATGAAGCGTTGGGCGACGAGGATGGCGTTGCTCGCGGTTGGGTTGGCGCCCGCGTGCTCGGTCAGTTCCCGCTTGAGTTTTTGCAGATCGAGGCCTTTGAGGTCGGCGTAGGCGTGGTGTATCTGGACAACGCTGATGAGTTCGTTGAAGACCAAGTCGGCGTCGACGGTGGCTTGTGCCAGGCGAGCCCTTCGATCACGTTCTGCCCGTATCCACCGATTGCGCCACACCATGTTCCGCTTGTCGTTGGTCATGGCCACGGCCGGCTTCACCAGGACGGCGTCGTTTTCAATGGGCCGCAACTCGAGCCGGACGGTCTTGCCGGGCTGGATGCCAAGTTCGGCGAGCACGGCGAGGAGGTCTTCGCTCAGCCGCCTTTGCCAGTCGCCTGGGGCGAGTTCGACGGCCTTGGCCCTGATGCGTTGATAGGGCACGCCGTCCAGGGCACGCCACTGGTACCACTCACCGTCGATGAGGACGTGGGCGCTCTCGCCCTGGAACTTGACATCGGTGAAGGGGGACCTTTCCCGCTGCCGGCCCGAAGAGAAGTCCTGGGCGAACGCGAGGGTCGGCAGGAGCAGGAGGAGCGTGGTGAGCACGGCTTGGAAAGTGGGGCGCATCGGGGTCTCCTGGAGCTGTGATACCGAGCGGTACGTGGGCCGCGGGGGGCTTGTTCCGGGCCCGGGCGGGGCCGATGGGGCCGGTCGAAGCCCTATACGTGGGCGTCGATTTCAACCAAGGAGACCGCATCCATGCCCGCGACCGCAGAGCCGATTACCACCAGCAATGGCCGCCTGAACGTTCCCAACCAGGTCATCATCCCGTTCATTGAGGGCGATGGGACGGGACCGGACATCTGGGCGGCTTCCGTGCGGGTGTTCGATGCGGCGGTTGAGAAAGCATACGGCGGGGACCGAAAGATCCACTGGCACGAGGTGCTGGCAGGGGGCAAGGCCCACGACCAGACCGGCGAGTGGCTGCCCGACGCGACGCTTGAGGCATTCCGGGAGTACCTGGTGGGCATCAAGGGCCCGCTGACCACCCCCACTGGCGGTGGTATTCGGTCGATTAATGTGGCGCTCAGGCAGCAGCTCGATTTGTACACCTGCCTGCGGCCCGTGCGGTGGTTCGAGGGCGTGCCCAGCCCGCAGAAGAACCCCGGGGCGACGGACATGGTGATCTTCCGCGAGAACACCGAGGACATCTACGCGGGAATCGAGTTTGAGGCGGGCAGCGAGGACCTCAAGAAGTTCAAGGAGGGCTTCAGCCAGACGTTCCCCGATCGCTGGAAGAAGGTCCGGTTCCCCGATTCGGTGGGCATCGGGCTCAAGCCGATCTCGCAGGAGGGCACCGAGCGGCTGGTGCGGGCGGCGATCCAGTACGCGATCGACAACGATCGGCCGTCGGTGACGCTGGTGCACAAGGGCAACATCATGAAGTTCACCGAGGGCGCCTTCATGAAGTGGGGCTACGAGGTGGCGGCCAAGCACTTCGGGGCGACGCCGCTGGACGGCGGGCCGTGGCACGAGCTGACGGCGCCCAACGGCAAGAAGATCGTGATCAAGGACGTGATCGCCGACGCGTTCCTGCAGCAGATCCTGCTCCGCCCGGCCGAGTACGACGTGATCGCGACGATGAACCTCAACGGCGATTACGTGAGCGACGCCCTGGCGGCGTGCGTGGGCGGCATCGGCATCGCGCCGGGGGCGAACATCAACTACGACACGGGCCACGCGGTCTTCGAGGCCACGCACGGCACGGCGCCGAAGTACGCCGGGCAGGACAAGGTGAACCCGGGCAGCGTGATCCTGTCGGGCGAGCTGATGCTGCGGCACATGGGCTGGACCGAGGCGGCCGACCTGATCATCAAGGGCATGGAAGGAGCGATCGCCGCGAGGACGGTGACGTACGACTTCGAGCGCTTGATGGACGGGGCGACGCTGCTGAAGTGCAGCGAGTTTGGCGAGGCCGTGGTCGAGAAGATGGGATGACCAAGAAGTTCGAGGGTCGGTGGCCCTTCCTGTACGATCCGATGTCGGCGACGCTGTCGCTCAAGCGGATCTTCTCCGAGGGGCAGCCGATCCTCTACGTCTGCCACGACGAGGAGGGGGGATACCAGTTCCTCGACGGTGGCGAGGCCTCGGAGGACGATGCGGCGGTCGTCGCGCTCGAAGAGGTGTACGCCCTGGATCCGACGATCGCGGAGGTCGCGTGCCTGCCCCCGGGTTGGGAGGCGTTCCGCGAGCGGGTCGAGGACCCGTGGCGGCTCATGCTTCCGCCCGACGACGAGCAAGAGGATTAGCACGATGCGGCTCATGCTGTTCACCGACACGCTTGGCGACGTGAATGGCGTGAGCCGTTTTATTCGCAACATGGGGCACGAGTCGCTCAAGGCTGGGCACGAGCTGCTCATCGCGACGTCGACGCGGTTCGAGATCCCGCCCGAGCCGTGCTTCTTTAATTGCAAGCCCAAGTTCGCGATGAAGATGCCCCGGTACGCCGAGCTGGACATGGTGATCCCGCGCAAGGGCGACCTCGTCCGGCGTGCGGACGCGTTCGAGCCGGACGTGGTGCACGTGTCGACGCCCGGCTCGGTGGGCAAGGTGGGCCGCGACTATGCCAAGAAGCGCGGCATCCCGATCGCCGGGGTGTACCACACCGACTTCCCGGCGTACCTGGAGCACCTGTTCAACGACGAGATGTACGGGACGGTGACGGCTCAGTACATGAAGTTCTTCTACAAGCCCTTCGAGCTGATCCTATCGCGCAGCGAGCAGTACATGGACTCGCTCGAGAAGCTGGGTTTCTCGCGGGCCCGCATGGCCAGGCTCGAGCCGGGCATCCAGCTCGACGACTTCGACGCGAGGCACAAGGACGCGAGCGCGTGGGACGAGTACGGCCTGCCGCGCGACTCGGTGAAGGTGCTGTACGTGGGGCGGATCAGCACGGAGAAGAACCTGCCGATGCTGACGGCGATCTGGCCCAAGGTACGCGAGCGGGCGAAGGCCAAGGGCGTGGACGCCCGGCTGGTGGTCGTCGGCGGCGGGCCGTACCTGGGCGAGATGGAGTCGGCCCTTGGCGGGCACGGGGCGGTGTTCCCGGGGTTCAAGCACGGGACGGAGCTGGCCCGGCTGTACGCGTCGGCGGACATGTTCGTGTTCCCGTCGCTGACCGACACGCTGGGGCAGGTGGTGCTCGAGAGCCAGGCCAGCGGCATCCCGGTGATCGTGGCCGACCAGGGCGGGCCCAAGGAAGTGGTCGACGACGGCCGCACGGGGCTGGTGCTGCCCGGGCACAAGACCCCGGCGTGGGTTGACGCGGTGAGCAACCTGGTGATCGACCACGACAAGCGCAGGGCGATGGGCGCGGCGGGCATCCCGTGGGCGCAGAACTTCTCGATCTCGGCGAGCTTTGAGAAGTTCTGGGCGGCGCACGAGGCGTTGATCGAGACGCCCGAACTGCAGACGGCTTAGGGCCAGGGGTCGTAGGCGACGATGCGATCGAGGGCGTTGCCCTCCCCTACCAATGCCACTTGGGGGTGGTGGGCTTTGTACTCGGCCTCGTCCATAAGTGCATAGTGCATGATGATGAGTTTGTCGCCCGGCTTGACCAGCAGGGCGGCGGCGCCGTTGACCTCGATGACGCCGTTGTCGCCCAGGAAGACGTAGGTCTCGAATCGCTCGCCGTTGGCGACGTTGGCAACCTCGACGGCGTCGCTGGCGCGGAGGCCCGTGGCGCGCAGGAGGCGGCGGTCGATGGTGATCGAGCCAACGTAGTCGGGCCGGGCGGCGGTGACGGCGGCCATGTGGATCTTGCTGTGGAGGACCTTTCGGAGCATGGGGAGCCATGGTATGGGCGGGGTGGCCGGGCTGTTCTTGATGGGCGACGACGGTGGCAATAAGCCGCCTGACGGTGGCGTTGGGCCGGACGGGCGCGGTGCGTCCCACTTATCTGGAGGCTGGCAACGATGAGCAGGCTAATAAATCGGATTTTGATCGGGTGCACATGCATGGCGATGCTGGCCCTGGCGCGACCGGCGGTTGCGCAGTTTGGTGGCGGCGGTTTTGGCGGTGCCGAGGGCCCGCAGGTGACCCGCGAACAGCTTGAGGACTACGCCGACATCCTGGAGTTGGACGCCGACCAGCGCGAGATCGCCCAGATGATGCTCGAGGAGTACATCGATGGCGTGCAGACGGCGACCGACGCGATGCGTGAGGCTGCCCAGCAGGCCCGGCAGGAGTTCGAGGAAACGCGGGACCGATCGGCGTTTGCCGATCTGCGTGAGATGGGCGAGCGGACCCGTGAGACGGTGGAGACACTCGAGGACCAACTCATGGCCGATCTGCGGACCATGCTGACGCCCGAGCAGGCCGAAGCGTGGCCCAGGGTGGAGATGGCCCACCGCCGTGCGATCACGCTGCCGCGTGGGCTGATGAGTGGCGAGCGTGTGGACCTGTTCGAGATCGTGGAGGGGCTGGAACTCGAGGGCGATTCGGCTACCGAGGCGCGGACGGTGCTGGCAGATTACGAGCTTGCGCTGGATCGGGCGTTGATCGCGCGGAATGAGAAGTTCGAGGAAGGCATCGAGATGTTCCGCCAGCGCGACTTCGAGGCATTGCAGAGCCACTTCGAGAGCGCCCGGGACGCGAGCGTTCGGGTGCGTGATACGCATCGCACGTTCGCGCGCCGGCTCGAGGCGGTCGTGCCCGAGCAGAAGCTACCCGAGTTGGAGTCTGCCGTTCGGCGGGCGAGCTTTCCAACGGTATATCGCCAGAACCGGGCCGACCGGGCGTTGGAGGCAGCGAAGGGCCTGGAGGACCTGAGCACAGATCAACGGGATCGGATCGTGGCCATCGAGTTGGCTACCAGCCGGCGGATGGAGCAGGTCAATCGCAAGTTGGCCGACACGATCGAGAGCAACGAGGTCAACATGAGCCTTCGCGACATGATGCGAGGCGGCCGCCGGGGCAATGAGGATGGCACGCGCGAGCTGTTCCGCGAGAAGCGTGACGTGGTGGACCAGACGGTCGAGCAGATCCGGGCGGTGCTGACCGAGGACCAGACGGCGAAGATCGAGTCGGCCATCGGCTCTGATGACGAGGGCCAGGGCCGGGCGGACCGTGGTCGCGGCGGCGATCGGCAGCAGCGGACCCGGCAGCGGGAGTTCTGAGCCACGGGATCTGATAAGGATGAAGGCCCGATGACGGGCCGAGCGACGCGGCGCATCTCTGGCCGTTACGGGGGCGCGGCGTTGCACTCATTGAAGCCCCAATGGGAGGCTGGCGATGCGAACGTTGCTTGCTGGTGCGTGGGTACTGGGTGCCGTGATGGCGGCGGACGTGCTGGCTCTGGCGCAGGAGGGAGGAGCGGTCGTCGTTCGGTCCATGGGCGTGTCCAGCGGGCCGGTGTCTTCCACGGGGTCGCTGTCTCGCGAGACGGTGCTGCAAATAGGCGAGGCACTGACGCTCGACGAGATCCAGCTCGAGGTCGCCTTAGAGATGTTCAAGGAGTTCGCCAGTGAGCGGCAGACGCTCGGCGATCGGCGGCAGCAGGAGATTGAAGCGGCGCGGCAGGAGGTAGAAGACGGCGACGTGTCCGCGATGATCACGCAGATTAAGGAGTCTACCGCTGCGTATCAGAAGGCGGTCGAAGCACTCGAGGCGAGATTTCTCGACGATGTGCGGGCGATGCTCGCCGGCGAGCAGGCCGAGGCCTGGCCGGCGGCCGAACGGGTGCACCGGAGGGCCAAGCACCTTCCACGGCTCATGCGTTCGGAGGCTCGGGTCGATCTGGACGAACTGGTTCGCGAGGAGCTCGCTGAAGAACGGCAAGAGGCTGCAAGCGACCTGGTGGAGCGGTGGGCGGTTCAGGTCGATGGGCTGCTCGTCGATCGTGCTCGCAAGGCCGATGACATAGGCGGAGCTGGGTTCGAAGGCGGCGTGTTCCTGATGGATGGTGGCGACGATCCGTACGAGCCATTGCGGGAGATCGATGGGCGGATTGCGGCGGCGACGCGGCAGGCCGTGCGCACGCTGGCGGGGCTGCTGGAGGACGACGCGATCGAGGCAGCATTTCTGCAGCGGGCGTACCCCCGGGTGTACCGCCAGACCGATGGCGAGCGGCGGCTGGAGGCCGCCCGGAGCCTGGTGACGCTGAGCGACGAGCAACGGGAACAGCTCGATGCGGCGGCCGATCAATGGCAGCGGGACGTCGGCCCTGCCCGGGAGCGATGGGTGGCCGCCGAACGGGCCCGGGAGGAAGATGATCGACTTCCTCCCGGGGTGGTCGTGTTCGTCGAGGGGCAGGATCCCAGCGATAGCGACAAAGCGCGGGATGCGGTGCGGGAACTGGACGAGCGGCTGGAGGCCCGGATGGGGTCGATCCTGACCGAGCAGCAGCTCACCGAGTTGCCCGAGCGTGTGGACCGGCAGGCCGAGGGCAGTCTGCGGGCAATCGGCCCGGGGGGCGAATCGATCCGCATCCGCCGGTAGCCCGTACCATTGTTGGTTGGGCTCGTCTCGGGCTTGGGGTGCAACCGCTCGCCGGGCGTCCCAAAGAATGGGTAATGGGTGCGTGCCGCCCGGATCGATCGTCCCCGCTCGGGGCGTCGCGGCGGCACCAAGGGGATGAAACGATGAGAGCGATCAGGTTACGTGACGGCCGGCAGCAGTCGTTTGTTTGGTTTTTGATTTGCATTGTGCTCGGCATGGGTGCATTGGCCGCCCCGGCCCACGCCCAGTTCGGGATGGGCATGGGCAACGACGCGATGCAGATGGCGATCGGCCGCGAGTCGGTGGACCGCTACGCCGACCTGCTGGGCTTCGACGAGGTGCAGCGTGAGACGGCCGAGATGTTGCACCGCGACTATCTGGACCGTTTCAAGAAGGCGAACGACACCCTGATGGACGCCATGCGGCGGCTGCAGGAAGAGGCGGGCAAGACCGGCGACTGGCAGAAGATGATGAAGCCGATGGCGAGGATCTCGCTTGGCTTCTTCGATCGACTCGAGGAACTCGAGAACACGTTCTTCGAGGACCTGCGGATGATCGCGGTCGAGCCTGAGCAGGAGGAGGCATTCGTGCGGGTCGAGCGGGCTCGCCGCCGCGAGCAGGTAGAGATGGCCGCCCAGATCAGCGCCGTGAGCGGCGGGACGATCGACCTGCACGAGATCGCGCGAGAAGTTGAGGTTTCGGGCAATGAGGCTGCCCGAGAGGCGTTGCTCGCCTATGAGGCCGAGATCGATTCGGTCTACAAGCGGCTGATCGACCGATCGTTCGGGTTTATGCGTGACCAGATGGAGCGCATGAAGAACATGGCCGATGACGACGAGTCGATGGGCTTCAACGAGGAAGCGATGACCAAGATGCAGGAGGCCATGACCGAGATGCGTGAGCTGGGCACGCAGGGCAAGGCCATTAATGCCCGCTACGCCCGACAGATCATGCAGGTCTTGCCAGCCGAGAATCGGGCACGATGGGACATCGAGGTGAAGCGTCAGACCTGGCCCACAGTATATCGCCAGAGCAAGGCCGAGCGCCAGTTGGAGGCGGCTGCCAGTCTGGAGGATTTGTCGGCCGAGCAACAGGAGAGTTTGGAGGCTATCCGGCAGAGCTACCAGCGGGAGGCGTCTCCTATTAATGATCGCTGGGCGAAAGCCATTGATGATCAGCAGACCAGCGGTGAGGCGGCCTGGTGGGGCTGGGGCCAGGACTCGAGCGAGATCGACGAGGCCGAGCAGGCACGATCGGAGCTTGACGACCGATTCGTCGAGCGTGTTCGTGGCATGCTGACGCCCGAGCAGATCGAGCGGATGCCCGAGGTGGGCGAATCGGGATTTGACGCCGACGAGGTACTCCGCGAGTTCGGGGGAGGCTGAGGTACGTTGGACAGCGCCGCGACGACAGGACGTACGACGGATGAAGGTTCGGGTGAGGCCCTGAGCAATGGTCACGTTGCCGGGGCCGATGCCGCTGCCGATTCCTCACCCCCCCCCATGCTGACCGAGGCGCCCAGCGTCGATCGGACGGTGGTCAGGCTGATGGGCGGCGACGACGTCGCCCGGCTGCACGCGGCCCCGATTGGGGAGAACGAGGGCCGGATCGTGCTGGCGATGCTGGACCCGCGGGACTGGGCCTCGGCCGATGAGGCCTCGCTGATCGTCGGCCGGCCGGTGACGCCGGTGGCGATCGCCGAGCCGGCGTTTCGTGCGTTGGTGCAGCGTGAGTATGGCACAACGGCAGCGGCGATGGCGGCGAGCCTGGGCGAGGGCGACGACGAGGTGCTGGCCAACCTCGAGTCGATCGAGGCCGAGGACCTGCACCGGATGGCCGAGCAGCCCTCGCTGATCAACCTGGTGAACCTGCTGATCCTCGAGGCGATTCGGCTTGGTGCCAGCGACGTGCACGTGGAGCCGTTCGAGCGTGATCTGAAGGTGAAATACCGCATCGATGGCGTGCTGGTGGAACAGCAGCCCCCGCCCAAGCGTCTCCAGCCGGCGATCACCAGCCGCATCAAGATCATGGCGGGCATGAACATCGCCGAGCGGTACGCGCCGCAGGACGGGCATATCACGCTGCGATTCGATGGGCGGAAGATCGATATTCGTGTGTCGACGGCGCCGACGATCTACGGCGAGTCGATCGTGATGCGCGTGCTGGACAAGCAGTCGCTGCAGCTCGATCTGAAGACGCTTGGCATGCGTGAGACCGATCGGAATGAGATCGATCGACTGATCGCCATCCCGCACGGCATGGTGCTGGTGACCGGGCCCACGGGCTCGGGCAAGACGACGACCCTGTACGCGGCGCTGAGCAAGCTGTACGACCCGCGGAAGAAGATCATCACGATTGAGGACCCGGTTGAGTATGAGTTGGAGGGAGTGAACCAGATCCCTGTGAACCCCAAGCGTGGGCTGACGTTCGCCTCGGGGTTGCGATCGATCCTGCGCCAGGATCCTGATGTGGTGATGGTGGGCGAGATTCGCGATGGCGAGACGGCAGAGATCTCGGTGCGTGCCGCCATGACGGGCCACCTGATCCTCTCGACGCTGCACACCAACGACGCGGCCAGCGCGGTTGGTCGCATGCTGGACATGGGCATCGAACCCTTCCTGCTGGCCAGCGTGCTGGAGGCTGTGATCGCCCAGCGGCTGGGACGCCGGCTATCAAGCAAGTTTGCATTTCCCCACCGCCCGACCGAGGCCGAGGTGCTGCGGCTGACAGCCGAGGAACGTGCGTTGTTTGCCAATGCCACGGGCGAGGCGATCGACTCGCACGACGCTGGGATGGCGATCTTCAAGGGCCGCATCGGGTTCTACGAGGTGTTGACGGTGACGCGGGCGATGCGGGCGGCCATCGGCGAGCGTGTGAATGCGCAGCGTCTTCTCGAGACCGCCGGTCCCGGACACCTGACCATGCGTCGTGACGGGCTGATCAAGGCCTCCGAGGGATTGACCACCGTGGGCGAGGTGTTGCGCGCGACGCAGGACAGCGGCACGGACATGCTGCTTGGGGATGCGGGCTGATGCCCAGCTTTCGTGTGCAGTGCGCGGGGGGTGGCGACGCCCCGATCATCGACGCGCCCACGCGGGCGGCGGCGATCCGCGAGGTCTCGCGCCGGGGCCTCACACCCTTGGTCGTCGAGCCGATGGACGCGTTCGCGGCTTCCACCAAGATCGCTGCGGGCAAGGCCGATGAGACCAGCGCCGCGTCGAGCTTCTCGCTGAGCAGCGGGCGCTTCAGCGGCACGCAGCGAGCAGCGGTGATGCGTGAACTGGCGACTGGGCTTGATGCCGGGCTTCCGCTGGTGCAATCGCTTCGGCTGATCGCCCGGCAACGCAAGAGCAAGCCCCAACGCGCTGTGATGGAGCGCCTGATCGAGAAGGTCGAGGCGGGTCGCGGGCTTGGCGACGCGTTCGAGGCGTCGCCTGAACTGGCCAACGACCTGAGCGTGAGCATGGTGCGTGCGGGCGAGGCATCTGGCAAGCTGGGCGAGGTGCTGGGCCAGTTGGCCGACCTGCTGGAGCGGGACGTGCGTTTGCGTCGGGCGCTTGTTGGCGCCACGACGTACCCGGGCCTGCTGATGGTACTGTGCCTTGGATCAATCGTGCTGGTATCGACAGTGATTGCGCCGAAGATCCTGGAGGAAGCCGCGGGGGCGATCGATCAGTTGCCCTGGCCAACGCTCATCGTGCAGGGCTTCGCCGATCTGGTGCTGGGCTGGTGGTGGCTGATTGCGGCGTTGTTCGCAATGGCGGTGACGGGCTTTGTGGCGATGCGTCGCAGTGCCGAGGGCCGGCTGAGCATGGACCGGGCCCTACTCGCGACGCCGCTGATCGGAATGCTGGCCCGGGACGTGGCGGTGAGCCGGTTCACGCGGACACTGGGCACGCTGACCGGCTCGGGCATCAGCCTGTTGCAAGCGTTGCGGATCACGCGTGCGACGCTGGGGAATCGGGCCCTGGAGTTGGTGATCGACGACGTTGTCAGCCAGGTGAGCCAGGGCAAGACGCTGGCCGCCCCGATGGAGCAGAGCGGGTACTTCCCGCCGATGCTCGTGCAGATCGTGGCGATGGGCGAGCGGAGTGGTCGGCTTGAGGAACTGCTGGGCCACGCGGCCCGGGCGATGGAAGAACGGACCGAGGCCACGCTGAAGCTGGTGACCACCCTGCTGCCGCCGCTGCTGGTGGTGACGATGGCAGGGGTCGTGGGGTTCATCGTGCTGGCAATCCTGCTGCCGATGCTGGAACTTCAGGATGTGGCCGCGAGCGGGATGTGATGGACATGCACGAACAGGGAGCGCACAGGATGAAGAATGACGCACGCCGACGCCGGCGGGGATTCACGATTATCGAGGTGCTGGTGATTATCACGATCATGGGCATCATCGCGGCGGTGGTGGTGCCGCGGCTGTTCGGGCGTATTGGCCAGAGCCGGCAGGCCACGGCGGCGAGTAATGCGGCGAGCCTCGCGGGCCAGGTGCAGGTGTTCCTGATCGACATGGGCAAGCTACCCGACACTGGAACGCTGGAGTTCCTCCGCACGGAGCCCAGCGGCCTGAGCGGGACGTGGAACGGGCCCTACGTGAGCAATGACGAGGCGCTGATCGATCCGTGGGGCAACGCGTACATCATCGTGGCTCCCGGCGAGAAGAACACGGACTTCGACATCGTCAGCTATGGCGCCGATGGGCAGCCTGGCGGCGAGGGCGAGGATGCCGACATCGTCAAGCCATGACGCGCGTCGCGTCGGTCAGTGCCCTGGAGCGATGATGGCCCGAGCCTTTACACTGGTCGAGCTTGTGGTGACGATGGTGATCGTCGGCCTTGTGCTGGGGCTGACGGTGCCGCGCGTGGCGACATTGGCCGGCCGGGGCGTGTCGGCCGAAGCCGCCGCGGTCGCGGGCCTGCTCTCGAACGCAGCGGGTCGCTCGGCGGTGGGCTCGCAGCCGCTTCGCGTTCGTGCCGACTCGAAGCTCGTTGTCGTGGAGCGGCGGGTCGTCGAGCGGTCGGGCCGGCGCGAGGCCTGGGTTTGGGAGCGTGATCCTTTCATGCCCCGGGTCCAGTTGGATCGGGCGACTGTTGGTTCGGTTTACCAGGATGGCTTCGCGGTGCGGGGCTCGCCCTGGATCGTGGAACTGGGCGGCTCGACGAGCATTGAGATCGCGCTGGCCGGCGGCGACGGGGCGGTGGCCGTCGCGCTGATGCCCGGAGCATTGCGGGCGGTTGTGGTCGAGGGCGAGCGGTTGATCGATCCTCCCGGCCGCATCGATCTGGACGCGAGTGGGATGGAGAGCACGGCGTGGTAGTTCGCCCGCACAATGCCAGGGGCTTCCTGCTGATCGACGTAATTGTCGGCACGGTATTGATTGGCGTGGCATTGGGCGGCATCCTGGTGGTTTCGACGCGGGCGCTGGCCATGCAACGCGATGCGGCCGATCTAAGGCAGGCGGGCATGGTGGCCGACGAGGTGATGTCGACGGTCTACGCGTATGGCACCGAGGAGTACACACAGGTGCTGCGGGCCCGCGGCCGGGCGAGCGAGCCATTCGAGCGGTTCGAGTATCAGGTGGACATCGACAACGGCCGGGCGGGCGAGGCGGACGAGGTACATGTTCTGGTAACGTGGCAATCTGCGACGGGTCAGCCGCGTTCGTTCGAGTTGGACGCCCTGATCGCCCCGAGGCTGGGCGACGAGCCCGACCCGAACCGCCAGCCACCCGAGGCGATCGATCGATGACCCGCGCGATGCGACACCACCATGGATTTACGCTCGTCGAGACGCTCGCGGCAGCCGGTGTGATCGCGTTGATTGCCGGATTGGTCGCCACCTCTGTAACGCGGCTTGCTTCGGCCCGGGAGGCATCGCGCGCCCAGGCGCGGGCGTGGGCGAGCGCCGACCAGGCGGCGCAGATCGTGCAGCGTGCGGTGCTCCAGGTTGTGCGTCGGCAGGACCTCTCACAAACGCGGCTGGTGATCCGCGATGGCGGGCAGCGCGGCGCGTCTTTGGACTCGATCTACCTGCTGGCCCGTGGCCTCGAGCCGGTGCGCCCGGTCGAGAACCCGGCCTCGCAGAGCGAGGGGGGCGAGTTCGAAATCGGCTTCAAGGTACGTCCCGGTCAAGCGGGCTCGTCGCTATGGCGGCGCGTGGACATGGCCTTTGATGCGTACCAAGACGCCGGCGGCGTGGCCAGCGAGGTCGCTCGCGATGTGGTGGGCTTCTCGGTGACAGCCGCCGACGCCGATGGCGTGTGGTCGTCATGGGACTCTGACCAGACCGGGCTGCCGCACATGGTAGTCATTGAGGTGCGCACAGCTACGCCAGACGGACGCGCGTCGGCGGTCGCCCGGCGGGTGGCGTCGATCCCCCGTGTGTTTCCCCAGCCGACGCTCGCGGAGGTTGAGGCGGCGACCGAGGCTGCAGAGGGGGCCGGCCAATGAAGGGCGCTCGCAGGAGCTTCGCGACGGTGCTGGCGTTGTGGGTCATCGGCCTGGCGGCGGTGCTTGTGCTGGGCGTGCAGTCCGCGGGCATCGGGCAGGCGTTCGGTGCCCGAGACAGTTTGGCCGAGGTGCGTGCGCGCTGGGCGGCGGTGTCGGGCGTGGAGCGGATGATCGCGATATTGGGCGACGACACCGAGGACCCCCACCCCACCGACGCGTACGACGTATACGACCGCATGTCGGAAGCGGCGCGGGGCACGGTGGGCACGACTGGCTCGTACAGCATTGAGCACTGGGAGGGCGGCGAGCGGTTCGACGGCCCGGCCGATGCGCACGCCCGAGTGAATATCGCTCGGATGACGGCGGACGACCTGTTCTGGTTGCCCAGCATGACCGAGGACCTGATCTCGCGGATCATCGACTGGACCGATGAGGACGACGAGGTAAGCCCGCTGGGAGCGGAGCTTGGCTCCTACCTCTCCCAGCGGTACGCGTATGAGCCGCGGAACGGCCCGATGCAAACGATCGAGGAACTGGAACTGCTGCTGGGCATCATGCCCATGGATGTGCGCGAGGAGGACTGGAACCTCAACGGCGTGCTGGACCCCAACGAGAACGACGGCGACGGGACTTGGCCGCCGGACAACGCCGACGGCGTGCTGCAAGCAGGCTGGTCGGGTATCCTGACGGTCAACAGCAGCGAGAGCACATACGGGCTTTCTGGTCAGCCCCGGGTGCGCCTGGGACTCGGGCTTGGCGGGGGCGAACTTGTTGGCCGCGTGGGGATCACCGCCGAGCAGGCCGACGTGATCGCCCAGTATGCCGGCACGGACGGAGCGACGCTCGAGACCCTCGTGAACACGCCCTTGCGGTCGCTTCCGGGTCTGACCGGCCAACCGATCGACAATCGCGCCCAGCCGCTAACCGACGAGCAGATCGGCTTGTTGTTTGAAGAGGCGGCGATCGATGCGCCATGGCTCGATGTCACGGGGCCACTGCTGCCAGGGCGGATCAACATCAACACAATCTCGGAAGATGTGCTGGCGTACGCACCGGGGGTCACGAGTTCGATTGCCGACACGATCGTGCGCGAGCGGGCGGGCCGGGCGCTGGGGTTCCGGACGGCAACGGACCTGCTGGAGACGCCGGGACTGACGCGTGGGCGTGTTCAGGAAATGCTGGGGACCTTCGGGTTCCGAAGCTCGGTATTCGTGATTCGGAGCGTGGGCGTGGATGAGGCGTCTGGTATGCGCGTAGAACTGATCGCCACGGTGGATCGCTCGCGGCTTCCGGTCGTGATCCGAGACGTGGTAATCCGATAGATTCCGAGTGGAAGGGGATTCGTTGGCCAGACAACGCGATACATCTGCACCACAGCGCGTGGTTGCGTTCGATCGCACCGGCGATCGCGACGTGGCCGTGCTGATCGAGCGATTGGGCGATTCGTACCGCATGACACAGGGCGAAGACCCCGGCGTCTCCACGCGGGTCGGTGTG
The DNA here is from genome assembly GCA_044440025.1 of Phycisphaerales bacterium JB060. GTDB lineage: Bacteria > Planctomycetota > Phycisphaerae > Phycisphaerales > UBA1924 > JAHCJI01. Next base: position 19,718 of record JBITAF010000074.1, read on the forward strand.
GCGCCATGGGAGCGTTCGCTCGTGCGTTGTCGCGGCGTGGACGATCTGCCAGCCGATGAACTGGTGCGCGTGCTGGGCATCCTGGGCGATGGCGAACTGCCCGAGCGTGTGCCCGAGTGGCGACGCGGTTGCGGTGCGCTGCCGGTCCGCGGCGAGAGCCGGACCGCACTGCTGACAGCGTGGATGCCGGGCGAGGGCGACGCCGGTGAGGACGATGCCACCTACACCACCGCGCCCGCGTCCCTGGCGCTCGCGGTCTCGCTGGAGGAGGGGTGCGCCTATCTCAGCGATGCGGAGCAAGGGGTGCTGATCGTCGCGGCCCACGGGCCCGAGGGCGTGCTGGTGCGGTCTCTACGCGAAACGCCGGATCTAGTGGGCAGCGACGAGCACACCGAGCGGCGGCTACGAGAGGCGGCGTCGGCGGTCGGGCTGCACGACAGCGAGGTGCGGTCTGCCCTGGACGCGAGCGTGGAGCCCTGGGAAGGTCGGCGGATCGGGTGGTCGGCGGGCGTCGGCGAGGCGCTCGCGCGGCAGGTGCAGGGGTGGCCGGCGAACGAGAACCAGGCAGCCACAGTGCTGCTGGCCGTGTGCGCGGGGATGCTCGCGGCTAGTGACGACCCGGCCGTGCGGGCGCTGGCGGGCATCCGTGCGCACGAGCCCGCGAGCAGGGCGAGCACGGGGCAGCGGGTTGACGTCTGGCTGAGCTCGAGGCGTCACGTGGCGCTGGCGTGCGTGGTCTGCCTGCTTGTGTTGTTGTTTGTGCCGCTGCTGAGCGCCAAGGTGCGCGAGGCCATGCTGAGTTCGAAGACCGGACAGGCCGAGGCGTTGCGTGAGCAGTACCAGGCCGACGCGAGGCTTGCGGCGATCTATAGCCAGCTCAATGACCGCGTGTGGCCCATGACGAAGATGCTGGCCGAGGTAACCTCGGCGGCGCCGGTGCATGTGGTCATCGAGAGCATCCGCCTGGACAGCGGCGCCCAGATCGACATTGAGGGCTTCGTGCAGGTGGCGCCGCGAGGGCCAACGCTGGAAGGCCCGCCCGAGGCGCTGCTGACGCGGTACGAGACGGCGCTCAACGAGCTCGGCACGCTTGGCTCGGTGACCGTGGTCCGCCGCGAGATAGTGGACGACTCGGTGGAGTTCCAGATCTCCGCCCGGGTGCAGAACTCGGCATCCCGGGGAAACGTGCCGATGGACTATGCCGAGATGCCGCTGGCCGAGCTGTTGTATGGCGAAGGTGCCAGCAACACGGCGTCGCCGCTGATCGCCTCGGCGAGTACTGCGGCGGGTCGCTCGCGGCCTTCAACAAGCACGCGTACTCGTGACGATGGCGATCGTGCGTCGCGCGATAGTACCATCGAGAGCAGCCGGGATTCGTCGGGTGATCGCCGGCCGTCGGGCGAGAGTGGTCCCGCGTCGGTGGATGGCGTGCCGACGCCGATCTCGGACGAGGAGATCGCCAAGCTCGATCGGCGAGAGTTGCTGAACCAATGGCGCATCCGACGCAGCGCGTCTCGTGAGGAATCGACCGATCAGGAGACCCGCGCGCGGTTGGCCGAAGAGGCCGAGAAGCTGATGGCCCGGTACCAAGCAACGGGGAGCGACGGATGAGTGACTCGAGGAGCACAGATCGGCCCGGCCCGCTGGTCTGGTACACGCGTCTGCCGAGATCTGGGCGGTGGCTGCTGCTGGCCGCGCTGGGCATCGGCGCGTACTTCGTGGTGATCGAGCCGGTGATCGACGCCACGGTGAGCGCGAACAGCCGAGCCGATGCGATGGCCGCACGCATCCGTGCGGTGCGTTCGATGGACGAGAAGGCCAAGGACGACCAGCAGCGGATCGCTATCGGATCTCGATTACATGGGCCGCTCGAGCTTCCTGGACCCCGGAGCGAACGCGCGACGGCGCTAAACCGCGCGGTAGACAGCGCCCTGCGTGATGCGGGTGTCTCTGGCGCACGGACACAGACGACCGAGCAGAACCTGGCCGATGGGCCGGCGACGCAGTTCTATGGTGGCCGCGGCTCTCTGGTGAAGCTGGTAAGCACGATCAGTTTTGACGCGACTCCCGAGGCGTTCAGCGAGGTGCTTGGCGCGCTCGAGGCCAACGCTGACGTGGCCGCGGTGACGCGTGTGATCATCCGCCGGGCCGAGGACGGCTCGCGGCAGATCTCCGCGACGCTAACCGTAGAGGCTTGGGCGCTGGGCAGCGCGGCACGACGGTCGGGGGGAGGCGGTTCATGAGTGCTCCAACCTCGGCATGGGTGTTGGTCGGCGCGTGCGGTGTGGCCGCGGGCGCCGCGATGGTCCTGGGCCTGGGCGGCATCGCTCGCTCGGCAACGCTCTCGCTGCCTTCGGTCGAATCCAAGCCGGCGGGCACGAATGAGCTTGGTGACGTGACCGCACGTTATCGCGCACAGCTCGATGGGCGGTCGCCATTTTTCGTTCCTGGCGCGCCACCTCCCCCACCACCACCGCCGCCACCACCCGCTCCACCACCGCCGCCACCCCCGCCGCCTTCTCCACCACCGGCTCCGAGTTCGTACGGTGGGCCCAAGATCGTCGCGGTGGTGAACGGCCAGGTGCTGTTTGACAACAAGACCTCGCTGGCCGTTGGCGAGGGTTCGGATGATGAGCTGCGTGTGCTCGAATCGGCCGCTCCCTGGTCGATCCGGGTCATGTGGAAAGGGATCGAGTTCGACGTGCCCTTGATGGGACGGGATCGTGTGGTCATTCCAAATCGCGACGATGGCTCGTCGCCGGCTGGCTGAAGCGAGGTACTTGATGAACGCAGATATTCGTTGCAGCCTGATGATCCGGTCGGCGGCGCTCGCACTGGTATGCGTGGCCGGACTGGCCGTGTCCGCTTCGCTGGCGCAAGAGGGCGAGCCTTTGCAAGAGCAGGTCGGCCAGGTCGAGGGCGGAGCGCCGTCCGAACGTGGACCCGATGGACGCCGCGTGCTCAATGGCCCTCCTACGACCCTGACGTTCCGTGACGCCTCGATCGAGGACCTGATCCCGTTCATCGTCGAGGCAACGGGTAAGGTCGTGATCGTGCCCGAGATGCGGCTGCCGGCGCGCATCACGGTGGTGAGCGACGAGCCGATTCCCAGAGCTGAAGCGCTCGACCTGGTGATCCTGGCGTTGCAGCAGGACGGCGTGGCTGTGGTGGAAACGCGCGACATCATCATACTTCGCGATATCAATGAGGTAATCCGCCAGGACGTGCCGGTCATCGGCCCCAGCGAGAGCGTACTGGAGCGCACGGATCTGGGCACGATGGCCGAGAAGATCTACCGCATCTCGAACTCCGAGGCTTCCGAGTTGGCCGAGGCGTTGGGCGAGGTTGTGCCCGAGTACGCGAAGATCACCGTGGACGAGGCGAGCAACCACATCGCCGTGCTAGGCAACATCGGCCTGCTCCGTCGCATCGAGGGGCTGATCGCCGGCATGGACCAGCCAGGCTCACGTGCGCTGGTGACCAAGACCTTCCGACTGCGGTACGCCGACGCGGAGCTGATCGCCGAGAACATTACCGAGCTGTTCGGCGAGAGCAGTTCGACCACGCAGGGCCAGCAGCAGGGAGGGCGGAACTTCAACCGTTTCTTCGGGCGAGGCGGCGGCGATAACGAGGAGTCAGGCGGCGCTTCGACGGCCGAGATCCGCGTCACCGCAAACACCCAGCAGAACGGCGTGACCGTGGCGGCCGAACAGGGCGTGATGGACCAGATCACAGATCTCATCGAGAGCGAGTGGGACCTGCCGCTGCCCGAGGAGACCGTGACGCCGCGGATCTACACGCTTGAGAATAGTGACCCGATCGCGGTGCGGGACCTGCTGGTTGGCCTGTTCGGCCAGCCCGACGCGGCGGCCGCGGGCGGCGGTGGCGGCGGACAGGGGAATCAAGGCAACCAAGGAAGCACCGGTTCTTCTCAGGGTGTTGGTCGCTTGGCCGGACAGTTCGCGTTCGAGGCGATCCCTTCGGCCGGACAGATCGCGGTGGTGGCCAAGAGCCCGGACAATCTGTCGGTGATCGACCAGCTTATCACGGATCTGGACAAGCCCAAGAGCGTTGGTTTGCCGGCGATTGTTTCTCTCAAGCACGTGTCCGCCGAGGAGGTCGCCGAGCAACTCAATGCGCTGCTGGCGCTCGACGGCACACTGGCGAGCATCCCGCGGAGCGAGAGCGGACTGACCACGGGTGCCGGCGCAGGCTCGAGCCCCTTCGCCAGCGATGCCGACGAGGCTGCCACAGCAGAGACCGAGAACGATCCGGGCGCCATCACGTTCTGGTGGCAGACCGCCCGGGAGCAGACCGACAATGCCGGGCCCAGCAACCTCATCGGCAAGCTGCGCATCGTTCCGGTTTGGCGGCAGAATGCGATCATGGTGCTCAGCCCGCCGGAGTACAAGGCGGCGGTGGTCGACCTCATCGAGAAGCTCGACCAGCCAGGCCGGCAGGTATTGATCCAAGCGGTCATCGCCGAGGTGAGTCGTGACGACGCGCAAGCACTGGGCCTGCGATGGTCGAGCTCGCCGATCAACCTGAGCCGCACCGACAACTCCATTTCGTTCGTGTCGTCGACGACAGCGAGCGAGACCGGGGTGTTCGGCAACCTGTTCGACACCAGCGTGCTGAACGTGGGGGTCGACCTGAACGCGGTGCTCCAGGCGCTCGACGAGCGAACGGACGTGAGCATCCTGAGCCGGCCGATCATCTTCACCAGCGATAACCAGGAAGCCGAGTTCTTCGACGGGCAGGACATCCCGTTTATCACCAACGCCCAGACTACCGACACCGGCGGCACGACACAGGGCTTCGAGTATCGAGCGGTGGGCATCCAGCTCCGTGTCCGGCCTCGCCTGACACCCAATAAGGACGTGGACCTGCGGGTGAACATCGAGCTGAGTTCGGTTGCGCCGGGACAGTCTAACGCGAGCGGGCAGGTGGTCGTGGACCGTCGCGAGACAACGACGCAGCTCATCGTGCGCAGTGGCCAGACGCTGGTGATCTCGGGCATCCTGCGGAACGAGGACAGCGAGGTCGTTCGCAAGATCCCGCTGCTGGGCGATATCCCGCTGCTGGGCTGGCTATTCCGATCGCGCGAGACCGGCCTGAGCAGCACCGAGCAGCTCATCTTCATCACGCCGGTGATCGTCGAGAACGCCGACGAGGCCGACGCCATCAACGAGGCGTACCGCCTGCGGCTTCGCATGCAGCGTGAGCAGATGGGCATCGAGGAGCCGCTCGAGGGCGAGTTGCCCGTGCGGGGTGGAGAGGGTGACGATGTCGGCGAGCAGGATTAGATCCGTCATCGGCCTGGTGATCGGCGCATCGCTCGCGCTGGGCGGGTGCGTCGTGGACGATGAGCGTACCGACGCCCTCCGCGAGGAGCGGGAGAATGCGCCGCCCACGCTCCCACAGGACCCGATCGCAAGGCCGGTCATCTCGGGCACGACGGCGTCGCGCGTGTCGGTCGCCATCGAGTCGATGGGAACACTCGCCTACGACGGCCTGACCGTGCCGCTGGTTAGCCCCAATGGTCGCTTCGTAGCGACCCAGGATCACCCCTCGCCATCTCGCACTGCCCGGCTGGCGATCGTTGCGGGACAGGGCTCAGAGTCGAGTCAGCACGCCACGGTTTCGATCTCGCCACTCACGCCTGGCGTGAGTGGCGTGCGGCCCAGCATCGAACTATTCGATCTCGAGGCCCCGATCGTTCTGGGGCGAGATACCGATATCGAGGGCGTTCTGGTCGAATCGCCACGACCCGATGGGTCACGGTGGATCGGCCTCGCCCAGTGGAGCGAGTCTGGCGCGGGCATCCGCTGGCTGGTGCGAGATGGCTCTGTCTCGGCGCACGCGGTGCTCGTCGGGAGAGGCGATCTGCTGTACTGCCGTCGGCCACAGGCCGGATCGCGATTCTCGCAGGTGCA
>JBITAF010000075.1:0-25321 GCA_044440025.1 Phycisphaerales bacterium JB060
GCCCCGCCCGCGCGGCCCGCTCGCCGCCTCGCGCCGCTGCTCTGGGTCGCCCTGGCCCTGCCGGCCGGCCCGCTCTTGGCCCAAGGCTGCCCGCCCGGCGAGATCTTCGGGCCCCACGCGCGATACGCGACCGGCGACGGCGCCTCCGCGGTGGACATGGGCGACCTGGACGGCGATGGGGACAACGACCTGGTCGTGGCCAACGGCCTGGCCGACACCGTGAGCGTGCTGCGCAACGACGGCTCGGGCGCGTTCGGGCCCGCGGTGGATTCCGCCGTGGGCGAGGGGCCCCAGTCGGTGGCCATCGGCGACCTGGATGGCGACGGCGACCACGACGTGGTGGTTGCGTGCATCGACAGCGGCGATCTGCGCGTGCTCTTGAACAACGGGGACGGAGCCCTCGCGCCCGCCGTGCGCCTCGATGGGCCCGCCCGGCCGGCGGGCGTGGCCCTGGCCGACCTGGACGGCGACGGCGACCTGGACCTGGCCATCGCCGGCGGGAACACGAGTGTTGCCGGCGTGCGCTTGAACAACGGCGACGGCACGTTCGGGCCGCTCGAGCGGTACGGCACGGGCCGCAGCCCCGCCGCCATCGCGATTGCCGACCTGGACGGCGATGGCGACCTCGATCTGGCGGTCGCCTGCGCGCTGAGCGGCGACGTCGTCGTGCTTCTCAACAGCGGCGGCGGCGCGTTCGGGCCGGGCGTGTCGTACGCCGCGGGCGAGGAGCCAACGTCCCTGGCGATCGGCGACATGGACGGCGACGGCGATGCCGATCTGGTCGCGGGCAATGTGCCCGGTGGCGCCGTGGGCGTCTTCATGAACCGCACCGCGCAGGGCGACGCGGGCGTGTTTGCGCCGCGCGTGCGCTACGACGCGGGCCAGCTGGTCTTCTCGGTGGCCATCGATGACCTGGACGGCGACGGCAACCACGACGTGGTGGTCGCCAACTGGCTGACGCCCTTCGTGGGCGTGATGGTCAACAACGGCAACGGCACGCTGGCGGCGCCGGTCGTGTTCGAGGCCGGCTCGTCGCCCACGGGCCTGGCCATCGGCGACCTGGACGGCGATGGCGACGGCGACCTGGCCTCGGCCGACGCGCTGAGCGACGGCGTCCATGTTCTGCCCAACCTGTGCGGCCGCCCCGCCTGCCGCGCCGACCTGGACGGCGACGGCGTGCTGACCGTGTTCGACTTCCTCGCCTTCCAGAACCTCTTCGACGCGATGGACCCCATCGCCGACTTCGACGGTGACGGCGAACTGACGATCTTCGACTTCCTCGCGTTCCAGAACGCCTTCGCCGCCGGCTGCCCGTAGGCCCGGGCCAATGGCGCAGATCGTCTAGCGGCTCTGCTGGTGGAAGGCCAGGTCGATCCACGCGTCGATGCGGCCGGCCTCCTCGCGGATGAGCATCCAGCGGCGCGTCGCGGCGGCCTGGGCCTGGCGCACCAGCACGCGGGTGAGGGCGCCGCGGAGCGCGGGCGGGGCCACGCGGGCCAGCCACCGCAGCGGCTTGAGGCCGTAGCGCACGAGCATCTCGTCCTCGAGGCTCACGAACGCGACCGCGCGGCCGGCGTCGCCCTGGCGGCCGCTGCGCCCGAAGAGCTGGCGGTCGACGCGGCGCTCGTGGTGGCGCTCGACGGCGAGCACGAGCAGGCCGCCGGCCTCTCGGGCCTCTTCGTCGAGCTTGATGTCGGTGCCGCGGCCGGCCATGCTCGTGGCCACGGTGATGGCGCCGGCCCTGCCCGCGTGCTCGATGATCGCCGCTTCCTCGGCCTCGTGCCGGGCGTTGAGCACCCTGGCTTGCAGGCCCCGGCCCGCGAGCATCCCGGCCAGCCGCTCGGAATCCTGCACCGATCGCGTGCCCACCAGCACGGGCTGGCCGCGCCCATGCGCCTCGCGGGTGGCGTGGGCGACGGCGTCGAACTTGTCCTGCTCGGTCCGGCACGTCCGGTCGCGCTCCTCGGCACGGGCGATCGGGCGGTGCGTCGGCACGCGCACGACACGGAGCCCGTACGTGCGCCACAGCTCGGGCGCGACCTCCCAGGCCGTGCCGGTCATGCCCGAGAGGTCCTGATAGCGGGCGAAGTACCGCTGGTAGCTGACGCGGGCGGCGGTGTGGCGGCGCTCGCTGGGCTCGAGCCCCTCCTTCACCTCAACGGCCTGGTGCAAACCGAGCTGCCACTGGCGTCCCTCGAGCACGCGGCCGGTGGACCGATCGACGATAACCACCTCGCGTTGGCCCTCGCTGCTGGTGCGGACGATGTAATCGTCGTCCCGGCGATGGAGGACCAGGGCGCTGAGCGCCTGGACCACCAGCTCCTCCCGGCGGCGGGGCCCGGCCCAGAAGGCGGGGAGCCGGCGGCCGGGGTCCCGGGCGAGCTCGGCCAGCCGCTCGCGTCCAGCGCGGGTCAGCGTGACCCGGTGGGCCCGCACGTCGGCGACGTAATGCCGATCGGGGTCGAGGGCCCGGGCGAGCTCGATGCCCGCGGCGTAGCGATCCGCCGCGTCGGCGCCCACGCCCTCGCCCGCGGGCAGGGCGATGATGGCGGGCGTGGCGGCCTCGTCGATGAGGACGCTGTCGGCCTCGTCAATAATCGCCGTGTGCAGCCCGCGCTGGACGACCTCGCCCGTCCAGGCCTGGCCATCGTCCCGATTGGTGACCACATCGAGCACGCTCGACGCCACGCTCGGCGAGAGGGGCTGGGCCAGGCGGTCTCGAAGAAAATCGAAGATGAACTGCTTGTCGGCGCCGTACGTGATGTCCAGGTCGTACTGCGCGCGACGGTCTGCCTTCTTCATCCCGTCTCGCAGCACGCCCACCCGCAGCCCCAGGCGGGCGTAGGCGCTCTCGCACAAGCTCGCGTCTCGCTCGGCCAGATAATCGTTGACCGTCGCGACGTGCACGCCACGGCCCGTCCAGCCTGCCAGGGCGGCGGGAAGGATCGCCGTCACGGTCTTGCCTTCGCCTGTGGCCATCTCGGCGATCGCGCCGGCGCGCATGGCCAGCGCGCCCATGACCTGCTCGAGATACAGCGTCAGGCCGGTGGTGCGACGGGTCGCCTCAACGCCCACGGCGTACGCCTCGCGCAACGCGTCTGACCGCAGGTCGAGACCCTGCCGCGACGATCGATGCGCATGCTGGCGGACTCGTTCGATGTGATCGTCCAGTGCCGCCTCGGTCAGGTCGGCCATCGTCTGAGAGGTCTCGAGGATCGCGGCCGCGAGTTCACGCTCGTGCGAGTTCACGCGGCGGCGTACGACACGACCGTGCATGTTGGCGGCCATGCGGTCCAAGCCCTCGAGCGGCTCATCGCGTCGCTCACCGTGCGCGAGTGCGGGCCAGAGTCGTTCCCCCGCGCGGATGCTGGCCGGGGGGTCTACCACCACGAACGCCCCTCAAAGAACTGCGAGGCCCGCCGCCACCATCGTGCGCCCAGCGGGCGTCTGGGCCCGGACAGCCGTACCGATGCCCGGACTCCCGGCGCCGCGGCCGCCGACCACTCGTCCATGGAAAGATCGATCACGAAGCTCGGCGTGAGCGCCAGGGTCCGATCGGTGGCGCGCGGGTCGGTGGTAATGCCACCGCCCGACTGGGACGCCAGGGCGAGACTGCTGAGTTCCCTAGAGCCCAGCGGCGCCACGCGGCGAACCGTTGCCTCCATGACCCTGCCCGGCGCACTAGCCAGACGAACACTGGCCCTGACGTCCGACTGATCCTGGCCGCGGAACACAAAGGCATGATCACGATCGGGAACCATCGCACGAACCAGCAGGTCGCTCTCGCTGACCACCATACCCAGGGCCGTTCCCCGGGGGACGAAGCTGCCGATCTTCGCGCGAAGCTCGACCGAAGTCTGCCCGGTCATGGGCGAGACAACACCCGAGACAGGCGCGAGAACCACGAGGTTGCCCACCCGACGTTCGAGTCGGTCGACCTGCCCCTCCACCACGCGAACCGCCTGTCGATACTCTTCCTGCTCGGCGGGCGGACGCGTGAGCGACGACCGGTATTGGGTCTTGGCCTGGGCCAGGCGGGCGCGCATGGACTCCAGCTCGGCGCGCAGCCCCACATTCTCAAGGCGAGCGATCACCTGCCCCTCCTGCACGGGATCGCCCGGATCGACCAGCAGCTTATCGAGCACACCACCTTCGAGCGTGCGCAGGCCTTCCATGCGGGCGGGTTCGATGGTGGCCACCGCGTACGCGGGCGTGGGCAGGGGCACCAGAGCAATGGGACCGATGAAGAATGCGAGTGCGGCCAGCGTTACCGAGATCGCCCTGCCGCGATGCCCCTCGAGCTTGGGATCGCTCAGCAAGAAACCGGCCGCCTTCACGACCGGGTATACAAGCCAGATCACGCCCATCGCTACGGCGAGGGCCACGCCCAGCGTCAGATACTTGCTGGCGATGACGAGCAGGATCGCGATCGCGACGAACACGCGATAGGGGGTCGCGAGCACGCCATAAACCGTCAGCAGCCAGCCCTCGCCAAGCGATCGGATCGCCGGTCCCCGAGCCCCCTTGACCCCAAAGGCGTACCGCTGGATTCCGTATTTGATCAACTCGCGTGACCGCTGGGCCAGGTTTGGGGTGCCGGTCAGATCACTAAGAATGTAATACCCATCATAACGCAGCAGCGGGTTGAGATTAAACACGAACGTGCTGACGCCTGACACGAGCATGATCTGGTACGCGATACTCTGCCAGACCGGGTCGCTGCCAACTGCCCAGTAGATGGCCGCAGCGGCTGCGATCACGGTCTCGGCCAGCACGCCCGCCATCGACACACACACGCGGGGCCATATTCGGGAGAAGCGCCACGCGCTGCTCGCGTCGCAATAGGGCAGCGGCAGCACGTAGGCGATCAGGATCACACCAATCTCGGTGCTTCGTCCTCCGAAGGCCTTGCACGCGATCGCATGACCAAGCTCGTGGACAATCCGCAGCACGACGAAGATCAGGCCGAGCGTCACGACGGTCGCCGGAGCCAACTGGGCCACCGAGTTCAGGGCGTCGCCGAACCGATCGGCGTTGGCGATCACCAAACCCAACGCCATTGTCACCAGGATGAGCCACAACACGCCCGCCGTCCGGCTGAATAACGCCCGGCAAAGCCGCTCATGCCGCCGGAGGTATGGCTCGGGGTTCACAATGGGCACGTGGGGGAACATCCAACGCCCGGTTCGTTTCTGCGTACGCTGCCGCCTGGCCTTCTTCAGGCGTTGCTCGAGCATCTCGGCGTCCAGGGCGCTCTCGCCCAGCAGCAGACCAAACAGTTGCAGGCGGCTGAGAAGGTCGATAACTTCCCGTTGCGTCGGAGCGGCATCGCCGAGTTGCTCATTGCACGCGTTCCAGGCATCATCGACGGTCGTGTGGCCATCGAGCATGCCCAGGAAGAAGTGGGCGCTCTCGCTCATGCGATAGAACTGCCCACTGGCAGGATCCTCGACGATGTACGCGATGGTCTGTCCGAAATGCTGGCGAACGACGCGGGCATGTGCGCTCAGCCGCGGCATCGTCGGGCCCACGCGGTACCAGAGGTCGCTGAAGGTCGAGGCGATGTCGCGACCGCGGCTCTTGTTCTGGGTGCTCGCCACGCCGATTCCCTACCACCACCACGACATCTGGGCCCGATCGACGATCGGCCTGACCAGGCGCGCCAGCGGTGTCGTCCAGCCGGCACGCACCCGGGCACGCCCCGTCATGCCAGGCTTGAGCCACGCAGGGTTTCCACCCATCAGCTCGGCCTCCACAAGATACACATTGCCGCCGCTGATCGCCTCGGCTTGGGGGTTCAGGCGAGTGAATCGCAGGTCCAGGCGTTGCTCGGGCCGGGCCCGGGCGGCGAATGTCCCGTCGCGCTCGTCGTTCTCGTCGGAAAGCCGCTTCTGGGCCGCGGCGATGTCGCGCTCGGGTATCCGGAGCACCACCACGCTACGATCACCCACGATACGAACCAGCGGGGTGTCGGGCGCAATCGGGGCGTCGAGCCATGGCTCGAGATCGGCCCCGGCCACACGCCCATCGATCGGCGCGGTAATCCGGGCCCGGTCGATCTGGTGACGCAAGAGGCTGATCTGTGCGTCCAGTTCGCGAAGCTGATTGGTGAGCACCTCGGCCTGCTCCATCCTTCCGCGGGACAGCTCCGCTTCACGCTGGGTGCGCTGAGCGGCGTACTGGGCCGTGAGTTGCATGAGCTGCGCTTCACGGTCGGTCGTGTCCATGCGTGCGATGACCTGGCCGGCCGTCACCGTGTCTCCCGGCTTGACACCAACCCATGCCAGAAAGCCCTGGTACGGTGGTGTGAGTGCCCGCTGGCTGGCGGCCTTGGCCTCGGCCTGGGCGCTCACTGAGTTGGGAATCGGGGTCGCTGCAAGCAGCACGAAGGTGATTATCGCAAGCACGCCGATCAGCTTCATCAGCGTATGCCGCGGGCCCACAACGGCCGAGCCGAAGTCGAGCATCCGGTCTCGAGTGACGGCCAGCACGCCGCGATCCGCAAGACGGCGCGTCCACACCGCGGGCCCGATGAACTCGGCAACGAGCCTCAGCAATCCAAGGGACCCCGCCGGGAACGGATCATCGGCGTCCCGCTCGAGCACGGCCACGCCTACAAGATCGCCATCAACTCGCAGCGGCAGGCTGAGGATGCTCGAGGGTCCGAAGCTACGTGACAGTTCGCCATGCGCTCGCACCACGCGACGCTCGGCGTGGGGGATCTGCTCGCCCTGAGGAAAGACGACCTCGATGTCCTGATCGGCGCACTCGTCCATCGCCGCCTCGATCGCTTCCACCGCCGGATTCCGACGGTCGATCGTGTCGGCGCCGCTGATCGCCACGGCTTTGATGTCGTGCCCAAGGACCAACCCCAAGCTGACCCGTGAGCATCCGAACCGGCGCCGAAGCTCGTCGCAAAAAAGGCTGGCCATGGTGGAGGCCGAAGCGCCTCGCTGGGCCGCGTCGAGCATCTCCAGGGTCTCGCGCAGCCGGGCGGTGCGCTCGGTCTCGGCCAGCGCACGCTGGCTCCAGAGGAAGCCCTCGAAGCCCTCGGCGGCCACCAGCAACGAACGCTCGGTGAGCTCGGTGGCGGCTTGATTAACAGGTGTCAGGACGACGCACGCGCCCTCTGCCCGCCCCAGCGCCAGGAGCGGGACGGCCGTCGCTCGGTGGGTAGCCTGGGCGTGATACAGCGTCCCGTCGCCAACGGTCACGTTCTCGGTGATCGCTTGGCTGCCTTCCTGTCCGGCCAGGTCGGCGGCGCGATCCGCGAGTTTGGATAGCCGGGCCAATAGCTGAGCATCGGCACGCAACTGGTCGGCCAGCCGCTCGCCAGCCGGAGCATGGAGGCCGGCGAGCCCTCCCGCGCGTTGCTGACCTGGCTTGATAAAGGCCAGGCCCGCCTGGGCGCGCGAGAGCGCGCACAACTGCTCAAGCAAGTGCTGAAGGTAATCGCCGAGTGCCTGCTGTGCTGCGGGCGCGCCAGACGGAACACCCACGCCGGCGGGAGACCCACCGGGTGATGATCTGCCGGGCAGCGACGGATTGGACGATGCGGACGTCGAGGCGCTCATGCGGTCGCCGGGCCTCCGGGGAGGCGCCGCCGGCTCGTGGAAACGTGCCGGACGGGACCTCGCTCTTGTTGGGACGTGCGCCCTCTTACTCGCTCAGGCGGGGGCCGTCGCCGGCGTCGCTGCCGGGGCCGGGCTGGGGCTGGCCACGGTTGATCTGGATCTCGCCGTTACGCTCTTCGTACTGGCGAACCATCTGTCCCATGGAGATCGCCAGACGCTTGGCGCCCGCCCAGTTGGTGACGATGCGGCTGCCAACGCTGAAGTTCAGCACGGGCTTGCCGTCGTTGCCCTGCATGGGCAGGTTCATGCCGAAGTCGAGCACGACCTCGTCCTGGGTGGTGCTGCTGCGGATGGTGTTGGCGTACGTGGTCTGCATCTTGCTCTCGTCGATGCGGAGCTGGACCTGCTGCTGCTGGGGATTCTCGGCCATGGATAAGGGTTCCTTTCTGACGGGATCCGCGAGGACTCTCTCGTCACGCTCCGGACGGAGCCGCCTTGCCGGCCGACACGCGGCCGGATTTCAAGAATCGGGTTCTGTCGGGCTGGTTGCCGGCGTGGGGTCCGGACTGCCCGGGACCCACTGGGCCGCAAGTCTATTGGTGCCGACCCCAGTTGTCATGCCGACCGACCCACTGTTTGGTGGTCGATCGGCACGGACCGGCCCCAGTTGCTGGATAGCCCCAGGGGGTACGCACCGGCTCTCCATACGTTCGGGGTGGAGCAGGGGTTGCGTCGGCTCGAGCCGTTCACCGTCCAGAAGATTCTCACGGAGGGGAATCCGGCCACTGATCGTTGTTCGGCTCGGGGGTCGTCGGTGGAACGGGCGCCGCGGGCCGATCAAGCACGATCGTTCTCGAGGCCGGGCTCTTCCGATCGCGGCCCGAGCGTCTGGCGGCCCGATCGGCCATCGCCTCTTCCCGTGAGAGCGGCGCCCGCGAGGCGCCCAGAAGCAGCAACAGCCAGCCTTTGAATGGCATGCCTCCCATGGCCGCGAGTCTATCCCTGATCGGAGCCGGCTTCCCGCCGCACGCGGACCTTGGCAAGCGTGAAGCCATCGCGAGGCAGTGCGGGCAGGCGCGACATGTTGAGCGACAGGTCTCCCGGTCCGATCTCGTAGTCCAGCCTGCGGGCCAGCCAATCGGTTGCCACCTTCATGAGTTCGACGGCGATCGGATCGCCTGGACAGCGGTGGTGCGTCGTGGCATCGGCGCCACCCTGGGGTACGAACTCGTACCGGTCCCGGTCGTGGCCTCGCGGGCAGGCGGCGGCCTCGAGGGTGGTTTTCCCCGCGTGCTCTCCCCCGGGCGCGAAGCGAGCGGGGTCGAACGTGTCGGCGTTCGTCCAGGCGCGTGGGTCGTGGTTCGTGCCGTGCAGGTCGAGGACCACACGGCGCCCCTCGGGAAAGCGCAGGCCGTGCCACTCGAAGGGCCGCCTGACACGCGCGGCGACGACGGGGAAAAAGGGGTAGCAGCGGCGCACCTCCTGCACGAACCGGCGCAGGAACTCGTCTCGCTCGCCCCCCCCGGCAGCCCGCAGGCGAGCGCGCCACTCGGGATGCTCGTGCAACGCGTGCGCAACCAGTACGACATCAACCGATACGGCTACCGTCGGCCGCAGAACATTGATGACCTCGGTGGCGGCGTCACGGGCGCTCAGCAGGCCTCCTCCCGTGTCTTCGAATGTTGCGAAGGCACGCAGCGCGCTCCCGGCCGGCGGGTCGATCTCTCCGTCGCGTACGCGCCGTATCAGACCCTCGATCCATCGCCGCCCTCGAGCGCGGGCGCGCCTGGCCCGCCAGTACCGCGGGCCGATGGCGCCCGCGCCATCGAATATGGCCGCGAGCGTCTCGGAACGCTCGGCCACCTCGTTGGCGGCCAGCGGCACGCCCGCCCAATCACAGACCGCCCGTGTGAGCACCCGCTGGCTCTGTGTGTACAGATCGACGCGTTCCATCGTGGCCCACGCGCTCGCGGCCTGCTCCATTTCTTCTTCGAAACGCCGGCCAAGATACGCCACGCGTGTCGGAGCCACCAGTGCGACGAACGCGGCCTTGCGCAGCGTGTGCTGCTCGCCGTCCAGGCCCTGCACACCGCCACGACCGACCAGGGCGATGCGCGGCCGGGGAGGCATCGCGCCGTGGCGGACGAAGCGATTCTGGTCATAGAACAGACGGGTCGCCTCGGGCCCGGTCATGAGGACCGCCGGCCGTAGGAACAGCCGCGTGCGCACGGCATCGGCGCCCCGCCTGCGGCATGCGTCGGCGATGTAGGTGTATGGCCGCCGGCGAAAGCCAAGCGTGGCATCCCACGCGGGCCCGCGCGGTATTGGTCGCGAGTCTTGGGCCATCGTGCCTCCCTCCTAGCAGCGTAGATCCGTTGGTTCGCGTGTGATGGTGGGCTGAATATCTCTTCATCGCGTGACGTGCCGGCAGCGGTCCACTAACGTGATCGAAGAGGCCCCGGAGGACCGCTGCGTGCAACAGCAAGGCCACATCCGAAACCTCTTCGTCCTTGGCGACAACGCCTTCAACGAGGAGCACCAGCTCCGTCCGCTCAGCGAGGCGTACGGGTACAACTACCACACGCTCACCCGCTATCGTGATAGCACTGTCGACGCGCGCCCGGCCTTGGAGACGCTGCGCATCGCCCGCGAGCGACTGGCCGCCTTCGACGGGTCGGTGGATGGCCTGATCACCTTCTTCGACTTTCCCGTGTCCATCCTGGCCCCCATGCTGTGCCGCGAGTTCGGTCTGCCGAGCCCCAGCGTGCAGTCGGTGCTGCACTGCGAGCACAAGTACCTCAGCCGCCGGCTGCAGCGTGAGGTGGCTCCAGAAGCAGTCCCGGCGTTCGCGAGGGTCGATCCGGATCGCGATGCCGCGGATACCTGGCACACGATCACCGATGCGGGCCTGGACACGCCCTTCTGGATCAAGCCGTGCAAGGGCTTCCTGAGCATGCTGGCGTTCCGTATCGAGTCGCGCGGCGATCTCGACGAAGCGCTCGAGCAGATCAGGCAGAGCGTCGATCGCTTCGCCGAGCCCCTCGAGCGGCTGCTGGACGCCATGGACGTCGATCTGCCAGAGGGGCTCGACCATCGCACCGCGGCCCGCTTGTTCATCGCCGAAGAGGACATCGCCACGTCGATGGCCTGCACCGTCGAGGGGCACCGGTTCGAGGGACAAACCCGGCTGCACGGCGTGGTCGATTCGTACCGTTATCCGGGCACGAGCGTGTTCCAGCGGTACCAGTACCCCTCCCACCTCCCACCGCAAGTCCGCGATCGGATGCTCGATGTCTCGGCCCGGGTGCTCGATCGCTTCGGCTTCGATGGCGGGGCGTTCAACATCGAGTACTTCTGGGATCCAAGAACCGATCGGCTGTCGCTGCTGGAGGTCAACCCACGCATCAGCCAGAGCCACGCGCCGCAGTTCCGGATGGTGGATGGCGATGCCAATATGAAGGTCATAACCGATCTGGCGCTCGGCCAGCAGCCCACGATGGGCCAGGACGCCGGCGAGCACGCCATGGCCGCCAAGTTCATGCTGCGCAGCTTCGTCCAGGACGGAACCGTGACGCGGTCACCCGGCCAGGCCGACATCGCCGCCGTCCGCCGCCAGTTTCCCGGCACACTGGTGCTGCCCACGGTCAGCTTCGGGCACCGGCTCAGCGAGCAGCGCGACGCGGACAGCTATAGCTGGCTGCTTGCCGAGATCTATATGGGCGGACGGAACGAGGAGGAGCTGCTCGCGCACTTCCTCCAGGCCGCCGACATGCTCGGCTTCCGGATCGATGGGAAGCCCGTGGAGCTGTGCGACGCACGCGACCTGATGAGCCGGCCGAGCGAGCGTTCCGATCGACCGTTCAGCAGTTGACCGAGAGGAGGACGCCTTGGCACGACAGACAGACGCCACCGAGGAAGCCACCCGCCCCAAGGCCGGCCACACCGACGATGGCGAGCCGGAGTTCGATCACCGCGATCCCGTCCGCCCGATCGCGCTGGACGAGCTCCCAAGGTCGATTCGCACCATCGAGCACGTGTGGATCCCCATGCCCGATGGTGTGCGCCTCTCGGCCACCATCTGGCTTCCCAGGGACGCCCAGGACCACCCCGTGCCCGCGATCCTCGAGTACATCCCATATCGCAAGCGCGACGGCACGGTGACGCGCGACACCATGACCCACCCCTACGTGGCCGCCCATGGCTATGCCTGCGTACGCGTGGACATCCGCGGCAGCGGCGATAGCGAGGGCGTGCTGACCGACGAGTACACCCAGCGCGAGCTGGACGATGGGGTGGCCATCCTCGAATGGCTCGAAGCGCAGCCATGGTGCGACGGCAACTGCGGGATGATCGGCATCAGTTGGGGCGGCTTCAACGGCTTGCAGATCGCCGCCATGCAGCCCCGGCAGCTCAAGGCCGTCATCTCGCTCTGCTCGACCGATGACCGCTACGCCGACGACGTGCACTACATGGGCGGCTGCCTGCTGGGCGACAACCTGAGCTGGGCGTCGGTCATGTTCGGCTACATCACCCAGCCGCCCGATCCCCGGGTCGTCGGGGACGCCTGGCGGGACATGTGGATGCAGCGGCTCGAAGCGGCGCGCCCCTGGCTGATCGAGTGGCTCGAGCACCAGCACCGCGGGGAATACTGGAAGCACGGCAGCATCTGCGAGGACTACGCCAACGTCCAGGTTCCGGTCATGGCCGTCAGCGGCTGGGCCGACGCCTACTCCAACGCCGTCTTCCGCCTTATGAAGAACCTGCCCGAGGGCGTGCCGCGGCAGGGGCTGGTGGGCCCGTGGAGCCACAAGTACCCGCACTTCGGCCTGCCCGGTCCGGCCATCGACTTCCTCAACGAGTGCCTTCGGTGGTGGGACAGATACCTCAAGGGCAGGCAGACCGGCATCGAGCACGAGCCGACGATGCGCGCCTATCTCCAGGAGTCCACAGCGCCCGACACCGGCCACGCCTTCCGCCCAGGCCGGTGGGTGGGCGAGCCGAGCTGGCCCAGCCCCAATGTCTCCCTGCGCCCGGTCCCACTGGCCTCGGGCGCGCCGGGGCTGAAGCTGAATCCCGACCTGACCGTGGACGAGGGCGACGAGCGGCGCGAGGGCGAGCGTTCCATCTGCTCGCCCGTCTCGCACGGCTACTTCGGGGGCAAGTGGTGCAGCGAGGCCGCCCCGCCCGACCTTCCCGACGACCAGCGCGAGGAAGATGGCGGGGCCATCATCTTCGAGACACCCCCGCTCGACGAGCCCCTGGACCTCCTTGGGCCGCCCATCGCCGACCTGACGATCCGGGTCGACCAGCCCGTGGCCATGGCGGCGGTCCGGCTTGGCGACGTGCTGCCCGACGGCCGCGTGACGCGCGTCTCCTTCGGCCTGCTGAACCTGAACCACCGGGACGACCACGAGCACCCCAAGCCGCTCGAGCCCGGCAGGGCGTACCGCCTGCCCATCCGCATGCGCGACGTGGGCCACACGGTGCTGGCCGGCCACCGCCTGCGGCTCTCGATCAGCAGCAGCTACTGGCCGCTGGCCTGGCTGCCCCCCCACCGCGCGACCATCTCGGTCGATATCGGCAAGAGCCACCTGCTGCTGCCCGTGCGTCATGCCCCAGCGGACGACACCACCGTGGCGTTCGACCGACCGGTCGTCGCCGAGCCGATCCGGGCCGAGCAGGTGGAATCCACCGAGCATAGCTGGAAGGTGGTGCGCGACCTGGCGGCGGGCACGAGCGAGTTGCAGGTGCGCAAGGGATCGGGCTCGGTCTACTGGCCGCACATCGACATGAATCGCACGAGCGTGGCCAGCGAGCGGTACTTCGTCGACCATGACAACATCCACAGCGCCCGGGGCGAGGTGCGATGGACGCACTCGTTCTCGCGGGGGCCATGGGACTGCCGCTGCGAGACGCGCACCGTGCTGACCTCCGACGCCGATGCGTTCTACGTCCGGGCGGACCTGGACGCCTATGAGGGCGATGCGCGGGTGTTCTGCCGGACGTGGCGAGAGCGGATCGAGCGGAAGATGGTGTGAGGGGGGACCATGCCGCACCGCCGCCACCGTGTGCAGGGGCGGCACGCGCCTCCGCGAAGATCCCCAGCGGATGGGGCTGCGGTGGGGTCGGGTGTTTGAGCGGCCCCGCGTGGCCGTGCATGGAACAGTTCCGCGCTGGGAATGTGGGAGGGCGTGAAGAGCCCAATCCCGCACGGCCCGAGAACCCTGGCCATCCCGTCGCACCCCCGAGCCCGGCGCCCATAACCCCTGCAGAGTGGGTCCGGATATAGAAACCGCCCTGGCGCCCCCTAGCAGAGTTCCGAGCGTGCTCGGCGTCGCTCCGTGTACGCCCGGAGTCGCTCCGTGTACGCCGGGAGCCGCTCCGTGTACGCCGAAAGTCGCTCCGTGTACGCTCGGCGTGGCTCCGAGCACGCTCGGCGTGGCTCCGTGTACGCCCGGCGTCGCTCCGTGCACGCTCGGAGCCGCTCCGTGTACGCCGAAAGCCGCTCCCGGTACGCCGTCCGTGGCTCCCGGCGTGCCGAAAGTCGCGACCGGCACGCCCGGCGTCGCGCCCGGCGGGGTGGCCGGGGCGGGGTTCTCGGGCGTGGGGCACGGGTCAGCCCCGGTCCGAGAGCACGCGGCCGGCCCAGGCGGCCAGGATGCCCGAGACCATCTCGGTGTCGTCCTTGCTGGTCAGCAGGTGGTCGGCCCGGTCCAGGCTCACGTAGCTCTTGGGGTGGCGGGCCCAGCCGTAGATGGTCGCGGCGTTGTCGATGCCCACGATCGCGTCCACCGGCGAGTGGAAGAGCATGAGGGCCCGGCCCAGGCGCGAGAGGTTCTCGATGCTGGCCCTGGGGTCCTGGTCAGCAAGATCGTCCACCAGCGCCGCGCCCACGCGGAAGGGCCGCCCGCCGATGGAGACCGTGGCGCTGCCCTCGCGGCGGATCTGGTCCAGACCCGGCTCGAACAGGCGTGTGACGTGCTCGGGGTCGGCCGGGGCGCCGATGGTCGAGACGGCGCGCACGCTGGTGAGCGCGGGGTCATCACGCTCGTCCCCGGCCATCGCGAGCACCGCCGCCCCGCCCAGACTGTGGCCGATGAGCAGCCCGGGCGCGCGGCGGTGCTCGGCCAGCCAGCCGCACGCGGCCCGCAGATCGCCGAGGTTGCCGGTAAAAGTCGACTCGGCGAAGGCGCCGTCGCTCTCGCCCAGCCCGGTGAAGTCGATGCGCAACACGCCAATGCCCCGCGCCGCGAGCGCCCGCGACACACGCGATGCGGCGATAGTGTCCTTGGAGCAGGTGAAGCAGTGGGCGAAGACGGCGTAGGCGGTGGCCTGATCCCCGGGCCCATCGGGACCGCCTGGCTCGTCGAGACGCGCGGCCAGCGCGTGGCCACTTGTGCAGTCGATGGTGAGGCTGGTGGTGGGCATGGGTGAACTCCGGATCGGTCAGGGATCATCCAACGCCGACCGCTCGTCCGATGTTCCACGATCGGCCGCTTCCGGGCCCGTTTGCACCGCCGTTGGCCCCCCACGCCCCATCAGCCACGCGTAGCCCACGCCCGCCCCCAGCAGGATCAGCCCCACGACCGTCGAGCCGAAGATCCGCGTGAGCCCCTCGAGCGAGGCCATGTCGATGGCCAGCACCTTGGCGGCGGTGAGGCCCAGCAGCGCGAGGCCGGTCCATCGGACGCCGGCGATGCGGATCCGGACACCCAGCGCAATCGTGGAGACGGCGAACATGGCCCACCACACGCTGAGCGCCGCGTCGGGAGCGGCGTCACCGGCGATGCCGAGAACCTCGACGGCGCGCACGACCTCCGACGAGCTGGCCGCGAACGACAGCACGCCTGCGCCGGTGTACGTCGCGAGCCGCAGGTTGTCGTTCACGATGCGCTGGTCCCATAGAACACCCTTGACGTGCTGCGCACGAGCGGCCAGCCAGCCCAACGCGCCCAATGCCGCGACCAGCAGCGTGGCCGACGCGATCGCCTCGTGCAGCAGCGGCGGCGCGGCGAGCTCGCCCCAGTTGGTCACCGCGCGATGGCTGATCCATGTTGCCGCCAGCACCAGGCCGATGGCCGAAGCCAGTTGCGGCAGCAGCCACGCGCGCAAGAAAAGAGCGCGGAGCACCGACACGAACGCCAACCCCACCACCACCGCCAGCAGCAGCACCCAGCCCACCAGCAGCGTGGCCATCGGCGTGCCATCGCCCAGCAGCATCGCCGCCAGCGACACGTACGCCACCGCCGCACCGACCATGCGGGCCACCGGCGGGATGCCACGCAGCACGCTCGCCACGATCCACGTTGCGCCCACGATGAGCAGGGCCCACGACGCCTCGGTCCACGAGACGAGCACCGCGGCCGGGGGCGGACGAGACTCGGCCAGCGCGAGATACGCCGCGATGTGGACGCCAAGCGTGCCAAGCACCAGCAGCGCCGTCGATGCGATGCCCACGTCGGCACGGCGGATGGCAACCGAGACGTACGCGAGCGCCACCGCAAGCACGGCCCACGCCGCGCCGATGGACAGCGCGTCGCTGCCCGGACCGATGAACGCGAGCGCGCCCGTGGCGACCGCCGCGATCGCGACGACCTGGCGATACGGCGAACGCCGCAGGAGCAAGGCCGCGGCCACCAGCGTCGCGGTGAGGATGAACACCTGGGCCGACCATGCCGAGAAACGCAGGCCGAGGAGTCCGATGGATTCGAGCGAGTCGGTGCGTAGCTCGACGATCGCCCCGCCCAGATCGAACGTCACCAGCCGCCCCAGGCCGAACGCGATGAAAAGAAGGCCCAACACACTGGCGGCGTGGAATCGCATCCGTGCGCCAAAGACGATAGCCGCCAGCCCCACGAACGCCCACGTAATGACCTCGATCGCCCCGCCCAGGCCCGTGGCGATCGTCAGCGCGAGCAACGCCGCGGCGTCGATGGTGAGCGCGGTGGCCAGCGCCGAGCGCGCCGAGGACGAACGCGTCCACAGCCGGTGCCCCTCGGGCGCGCACGCCAGGGCGACCAGCAGCGAGGCGATCGTCATGGCCGCTGGCACGATCCATACCAGCCCGGGGGCGTGCTCGTGCACCACGTACACCATCAGCACCACGGCCCACACCGTGGCGCCGAAGACCGAGTTGATCCACCGGGCTTCTGGCTTCCACAGGGCCGACAGATCGAGCTCGATCGCCGCGCCCGGCTCACGTTGCAGGAAACCTGCCTGGGCGTTTTCTGGCCACGGGTGGCTCGGGCGAAGTCGCGTGAAGAAGCGGGCGCTCACGACCAGCTCGGCCACCGTCATTGCCCACACCAGCGATGCGAACACCACCGGCGACGCCACGCCGTGCTCACGCATGCTGACGCCCCAGAGCGTACCCAGGAACGCCGTGCCCCACCACGCGATGCGGCGGATGGGCGCAAAGCCGCTGCCCTTCCAGCCCGCGAGTGTCAGGCCCATCGCCAGCAGCGCGAGAAGGTACGCGGGCAAGGCGACGAAGGACGGGGCATCGGAATGCACCACCAACGGCACGACGAACGCGCCGATCAGCGACAGCCCAGCCAGCAGCACGCGGCTCGACAGCGAGCCGAGCCCCACGCCAAAGAGGGACGTGAGGGCCAGCAGCACGAACGCCACAGGCATGGGCATGAGCTCGTACAGCCGCGTCGCGGCGAGGATCGAGCCGAACACGATCGCCAACCCTGCCGCGCTCACGCCCGTGGACGCGAGGTCGTTGATCTTGCGACGCAGGAACTCACCCACGACCACGAGCACCGCGCCGAAGCCGGCGCCCAAGCCGCAACGCATCCAGCCGGGCACCTGGTCGACCCAGCCACGATCCCAGGCTTCCTTCAGGAACAGCCCCGCGGCGATGACCAGTATCAGCACGCCCGCGAGCATGACGCCCTTCGCGCCGATAAGCCATTCAAGCTCGGACCAGGTGCGCCTGGGGCGCGCTGGCATGGCAGGCGTGTGGGGCGTGGGGGACGTGGGGGACGTGGGGGGCGGCATCGGCGGAGCGGGCCGTTCTGTCTCCGCTGGCTCCTCACGGAGCGGCGGTGGTCGTAAAGCCGCCGCCATCTTGCGATCTTTCAGGTCCTCGAGATAGCCCCGGGGGATGCGAGGCTCGACCGGCGGGTCTTGCGGCTCCACGTCCGTGGTCGAGAACCGTGCCTCCAATGCGTCCAGCCGCTGCTGGAGCGCTCGCATCTGGTCGCGGATCTCCCCGAGCTCGCGCCGTGGATCGTGTTGTGGCTCGTCCCCCATCAAGAGTTAGTATATACTTTACTTTTACGGGTGTCCACCGATGGCGGTTCCGAGGGTGCATGCCCCGGCCGCAGCCGGCATCGAGCCAACAATCGCCTCCATGCCACAAGACGCCCCCCTGCTGCTCGATGCGTCCGCCCTTTCGATCGACGACGTCGTCGCCGTCGCCCGCCGGAAGCGGCCCGTCGCGGTCGACCCGGCCGTCAACCAGCGGCTCGAGTCCATGCGCTCGAAGCTCGAGGCATTGACCACCGACGGCAACGCCTACTACGGCATCAACACGGGCTTTGGCAGCCTGGCGCGCACCCGCATCAACTCCGAGAAGCTCCGCGAGCTCCAGGCCAACCTCATCCGCAGCCACGCGGCGGGCGTGGGCGAGCCGCTCGCCGAAGAAACCGTCCGGGCCATGATGCTGCTGCTCGCGGCGTCCCTTGCGCGCGGCCATTCCGGCGTGCGCCCGATCGTGGTCGACACGATCCTCGCCTGGCTGAACGCTGGGCTCACGCCGATCGTCCCGTCGCTGGGCTCGGTTGGCGCTTCGGGCGACCTGGCGCCCCTGGCCCACGCGGTGCTCTCGATGATGGGCGAGGCGCCGACCATCGACGGCCGCACGCCCAAGGACGCCGGCATCGAACCGATCACCCTCGAAGCAAAGGAAGGCCTGGCCCTCATCAACGGCACGCACCTGATGGCCGCGCGGGGCGCGTTGCTCGTGCACGACTTCGATCGCCTGATGACCAGCGCCCTGGTCGCCAACGCCATCGCCATCGACGCCTTCCGGGCGAGCGCTTCCTATCTCGATCCCCGCGTGCACGCGGCCCGCAACCAGCCCGCGACGGCGGATGTCGCCGCGAAGCTCTTGAGACTCCTCCAACCCAGCGCCATCTGGAAGAGCCACCAGACCAACGACCCCAGGGTGCAGGATCCGTATTCGTTCCGCTGCTCGCCGTACGTGCTGGGCGCCGCCGTCGATGCCGCATCCCACGTGCGCGATGCCATCGAGCGGGAGCTTGGCGCCGTCACCGACAATCCGCTGCTCTTCGAGAAAGGCGATACGCTCGACGTCGTCAGCGCCGGGAACTTCCACGGCATGCCCATCGCCATCGCCCTCGACACGCTCGCAATCTCCATCGCCCACGTCGCGGGCATCAGCGAGCGGCGCGTCTTCGCCATCCTGGCGGCCAGCGATCCCGAGACGCATTTGCTCCCCTACCTCTCCCACGGTCCCGGCCTGCACAGTGGCCTCATGATCGCCCAGTACACGTCGGCCGCATTGGTCAACGAGATCGCGGGCCTGGCCAGCCCGGCCAGCGTCATCAATCTCCCCACGAGCGCGGGCATCGAGGACTACAACAGCTTCGGGCCCAGGAGTGCCGCCAAGGCCGCAAGAGCCCTGGAACTGGCCGAGCACGTCGTCGCCATCGAGATCATCTGCGCCGCCGAGGGCGTGGAGTTCCACCGGCCGCTGACCAGCGGTCCGGCCGTGGAAGAGGCCATGAAGCGGATCCGGACCGTCGTGCCCTCGTTCTCGGCCGATCGCAGCCCCGCCCCGGCCATCGATGCCGTTTCGGCGATGATCAGGAACGACGCCTTCGCCGACATCTTCGACTTCGCGGCCACCGGGAACACGGGCGAATAATCCATCATGACCACCACGACCCCAACCGCCATCCGCGCCCCGCGTGGTTCAACAATTTCGTGCAAGACCTGGCAGGCCGAGGCCGCCATGCGCATGCTCATGAACAACCTCGACCCCGAGGTCGCCGAGCGGCCCGAGGACCTGGTGGTCTATGGCGGCCGGGGACGGGCGGCGCGCAACTGGAAGAGCTACGAGGCCATCATCGCCACGCTCAAGAGATTGGAAGCCGATGAGACGTTACTCGTCCAATCCGGCAAGCCCGTGGGCGTCGTCCGCACGCACGAAGACGCCCCGCGCGTCCTCATCGCCAACAGCAACCTCGTCCCCCACTGGGCGACGCAGGCGCACTTCGACGAGCTCGAGAAGGCCGGGCTCATGATGTTCGGCCAGATGACCGCGGGAAGCTGGATCTACATCGGCACGCAGGGCATCCTGCAAGGAACCTACGAAACGTTCGCCCAGTGCGCGAGGGACCACTTCGGCGGAAGCCTGACAGGGAAGCTCTGCGTCACCGCCGGCTGCGGGGGGATGGGGGGCGCCCAGCCGCTGGCGGTGACGTTGTGCGGGGGCGTCTGCCTCATCGCCGACGTTGATCTCTCACGCCTCAAGAAGCGCGAGCACGACGGGTACCTGGACGAGATCGTCGATGGGCTCGACGCCGCCATCGACCGGGCGCTCGAGTGCACGAAGGCCGGCGAGGCCCGCAGCATCGGCGTGATGTGCAACGCCATCGAGCTGCTCGAACGTTTGATCGAGCGAAACGAAAGAGTCGACGCCCTGACCGACCAGACCAGCGCCCACGATCCGCTCGAGGGCTACACGCCCATCGAGTACTCCTTCGACCAGGCCAAGCACGCGAGGACTGAAGACCCCGCCGCCTACCAGAAGCTCAGCCTCGCGTCGATGGCCCGCCACGTCCGGGCTATGTTGGAGCTCCAGGAGCGTGGCGCCATCACCTTCGACTACGGCAACAACCTCCGCCAGCGCGCCAGGGACACCGGGGTCGCCAACGCCTTCGACTTCCCGGGCTTCGTGCCCGCCTTCATCCGCCCGCAGTTCTGCCTGGGCCGCGGGCCCTTCCGCTGGGTGGCGCTGTCGGGAGATCCGAGGGACATCTACGCGACCGACAAGGCGATCCTGGACGCCTTCCCCCGCGAGGCGAACGACTACAACGCCAGGTTGCACGACTGGATCCTCGGATGTCACACAAACCCCGACGCGCTGAGGGCCGGGGACTTCGAGAACTGCGCTCCACGCTTCGGCTTCCAAGGCCTGCCCGCGCGCATCTGCTGGCTGGGGCTGGGCGAGCGCGACCGGGCGGGCCTGATCTTCAACGACCTCGTGAAGACCGGACAAGTCAGCGCCCCGATCGTGATCGGGCGGGACCACCTGGACTGCGGCAGCGTCGCGAGCCCCAACCGGGAAACGGAGGCCATGAAGGACGGCAGCGACGCCGTCAGCGACTGGGCCATCCTCAACTTCGCCGTCGCGACGGCGGGCGGGGCGAGCTGGACGAGCTTCCATCACGGCGGCGGCGTGGGGATCGGATTTTCGCAGCACGCCGGCCAGGTCATCGTGGCGGACGGAACGCCTCAGGCCGCCGAACGCCTCAAGAGGGTCCTGACCAACGACCCCATGATGGGCGTCTTCCGGCATGCCGACGCGGGGTATGAGGACGCGCGGAAGTGCGCTTCGGACCTGGGCGTTGATATTCCGATGGCCGAGTAGTCAGTCTTGGTCCGCACGCCCACCGTCACGCGTCTGTAACACCAGCGCCCATGTGCGCACATCCAGAACTTCACGCCGGGCGTCGCCGTACCGATGCCGGGCGTCGCGACGCGCGGCCCCGCGACCTTCCTTCGCGCTCCGGGGCCCGCCATGCACGCCGCCGTTCTGTTCCTGACCGTTCTGATTGCGTTCATCGGCGACCCCACGCAGCGATTCAGCCTGCACTATCGCGCCTACGAGACGCCGCCGACGCTGGAATGGCGGACCGCGTCGGCGGATCTTGTCGTGACGGCCCGCATCATGAGCGTCCAGGCGTCCACCGGTGATGAGCAGCCCCCCACCGTCGCGCTCACGCTGGAAGCGATCGAGGCCATCAAGGGCGATGCGCCGGCGACGATCAGCGTCCGGCTGACCGACGATTCCCCGCACTCGACGCTGGCCGAGGGCATGACCAGGCGCATGGACGCCGGCGACGTGGACCTGTGGTTCCTCAGGGTCGAAGACGGCGGGGGCATCGCCGAACCCATCGAGGGCGGCGTGGTTGCGTCCTTCGTGTTCCTGGAGAACCCGCCCGAGGTCGGCACGCTCACATCCTGGCTCACCTGGCCCCCGCCGCCGGCGCTCACGAGGGACGGCGCGCGGCACGACGGGAGGGCCGCCATCCTGGACGCGGCCCGCCGGGTCGCGGCGATGGACCTGGCCATCGAAGACGTCGAGCCGCCCGTTCCCTGGAAAGGCATCGAGGCCGCCACGTGGTGGAGCCGGGACTTCGTGCGCAACTATCGCAACTCGGCCTTCCGCGCCTCGCTCATCGAGCCCTGGCTCGAGCCGCTCGCGCTGGCCATGGTGCACGAGCCGGCGCGCTTCCTGCCGCCGGCCGAGGGGATCACCACCGACGAGCAGCGCGACGCCCGGGCCCGCGAGGAAACCGCCGTGCGGGCCGAGGGCGTCCGCCTCCTTGGCATGGGCTTCCCACTCGCGGACCACGAGGAACTCTTCTATGAGCTGCGAAGCGACTGGAGCGAGGTCTTCCGCGCCGACCCCGGGCTGGCCGAGCCGACGTACCGGTTCAAGGCCGTGGGCGCCCACGCGGAACGCGCCCTCGACCAGCTCATGTATGCCAGGCCCATCACCCCGCGCCGCTGGCCGATGCACCTGTTCAGCCCGCGCCCGGATGCCGCCGCCATCGCGAAGGCGAACGGTCCGGCCGCCGGGGGCCTCGCCGTGGCCGAGATGGAGCTCGAGCTCAGCGGCGACCAGAACCCCGAGTACCTGCAACTGTGGGTTCCCGCCGCCGGGGCGGGCGCACGATACCTGGACCTCCAGCGCCTGCGGACCGAGGGTGCCCACGCGGCGGCCATGGCCTTCTTCCGCCACGAGGACGGCGAATACCGACACACCTTCCACCGCGTCGCCGGCCCCGACGGTGTCAGTCTCACCCTGCACGAGCACGACGGCCGGCCGGTGCTCCTGATCCGCGAGGGCGATTCCCGGGACACGCGCACGGCGTACGGCTGGTGGCCCAGCGAGGATGGCGATGGCGCGTGGGCATGGTCCGCCCGGGCGGGCGATTGGGACTACCAGACCGCGACGTTCACGCCCACGGGCGTGGTGGCGCCCATCCGCAGCGCCGGGCGGTAGACCGTGCCCGCCGCGATCTTCTCGCGATACCCTGCGCCCATGCCATCGCTCGCCCGCCGTGCCGTGCTGCTTCCCGCCGCCATCGTCCTGCTCCTGCTGGCGTCCACCGCCCGCGCCCAGCCGCTCTTCGACGAGTTGCCCACCCTGGAGTGGCGCACCGCGCAGGCCGACCTGGTCATCACCGCGCGCATCCTCGACTTCAAGGTCGAGTTTGGCGACTACGGCGTGTCGCGCCTGGGGCTGACGCTGGAGACCATCGAGACCATCAAGGGAAACGCCACGCCGGTCGTGGAGGTTTCCATCGACACGCCGGGCGTTCTTGATACCGTCGCCGAAGGACTTGCCAGGCGGCGCGACTCGGGCACCATCGACGCGCGGTTCCTCGCGACACGGCCCGACACCGGAACCTTCGGCGGGATCGGCCACGGCCTGCACATGTCGATGCTGCCGCTCACCGATTGGCCATCGGCGGGCAAACCGGGAGACTGGCTCCGCACGCCCCTGCCCCCCGCCGTCACCATGGACCTCGTGCGGCACGATGGGAAGGACGCGGTGCTGGACGCCCTCCGGCGGATCGTCAAGAACGAACCGCCGCACGCCGAGAGCCGCACGCCCCCGTGGGGCCACAGGCTCCAGCTGTCCATGATGTCGGATCTGCGTTTGTGGCCCGAGTGTGGGAACTGGTACCACCCGATCGTGCCCGCCGACGCCCGCCTCGAGGCCCTCGCGCGTCGCATGATCGAACGCCCCGCGTCCTTCCTGCAACCCCTGCCGGACACCGCCAGCGATCTCGATCGCCAGAACCGCGCGCACCAGGAATCTTCCATCCGCCGCCAGGGCGCCCGCGCTCTGGCACAGCACTTCGAGAGCGAAGAGAACGCGAGGCTGCTGGCCACGCTGCTGGACGACACGAGCGTTGCGACGCTCCAACCCAGCGGACTCGCCGAGCCGCACCGCTCCATGTTTACCACCAGGAAGATCGCCTTCGACGCGCACACCGAATGGGGCGTCGAGGTTCCAGAGCCCGTCCTCGAAGCCCCCATGGTCAACGCCGCGCTCGCCCCATCGCCCGCCGCGATGCACGCGGTCCACGGGCCGGATATGGAGGGCCTGGTTTCCGTTCAGTTCCTCATCGAGCTGGGCGGCGACCGCACCCCCGAGCTGCTGCGACTGACATATCTGGAGGCCACGGGCAACGCCATGGCCGCCGACCTCGAGTCGCTCCGCGCCGCCGCGACGTACCCGATCGCCTTCACCGTCTTCGCCTTCGCCGAGAACGAAGCGATCCCCGTCTTCCACGCCGCCGGCGACATGGACGGCTTCCCGCTGCGGCTCGGCGCGTTCGGCGGCCATCCCGCGCTGGTCTACCAGTCGCACACCAAGGACCCGCTGGTCTACGCCTGCGGCTGGTGGCCGATCGATGGGGACTTCTCGGCCCGACAATGGATGACCCACACGGGCGTATGGAAGGACGGCGGCACGGACATCGAGTTTTCCGGTCGCGGGCCGTCTTTCTGGCGGGCGAACTCGAAGTAGGCGGGCGTGCGCGCTCGCGTCGCGAACCAAGGCACTTACACACCCGCCCCGCACTCGGGATACGCCACGCCCCCGGGCTTCGTGCGGTCCAGGCCGGTCAGGTCGTAACCGCACGATGGGCAGGGCTGGGCGATCGTGGCGCGACCCGCGCGGAGCCAGGCGAAGAACCCCGCCGCCACGATGATCGCCGGCGGGAGAAACGCGATCACCAGCACGACGGTGATGGCCCGTGGCACGTTCGTCGTGGGCACCAGGTACAAACCGAGCGGGGCCACCACCCCCGCGAGGATGAGATAGCAAAAGAGCATGACCGTCCACCGGGCCGCGACGCGACGCCGGGCCCTGCGGCGCGACCGCGCACCGTCGATGCGTCCGGAGATGGGGCCCGGACCGCGCACCACGGCGCCCGAATCCTCGATCGTCGAGGCGGACGCGCCGTCCTCCCACACCGCGCGGTCGCGCGGCAGGGCCCAGGTCCTCTCGCAGGAAGGGCAGGTGGTCCGCCCGCTGATCTCTGCGGGAACTTCGGTCAGGTCCTGTCCGCATTGGGGGCAGCGGGGTCTCGCCCCGGGCGTGCCCGCGGGCGCGCGCGGCCGCATGAGGACGACCAGGGCCACGGCGGACGCCGCCCCGACGACCAGGGCCCCCACCCGCACGAGCACGGCGCTGCCCGGCAGCGCGGGGGCGAACGCCCCGGCGACGAGGGCCAGGACCATGCTGAGGGCGAGGACGACCGCGAGCACGCGGCGCGCGAGATTCGGGCGTGGGGAGGGCTCGTCCGTGGGCATGGCGGAGTCGTAGGCGGCCGGTTGTTCGGCCGTGGCCAGCCGCCCTGGAGATCGGGGAGGATGGGCGTCCACCCTGGCCGCGAACCCCGGCCGGTGCGCGGGGCTCGTTGGGTTCTTCGCCCCGCTGGGGCGAGGGTCTGTAGCCACGGGTGGAG
>JBITAF010000076.1:0-17930 GCA_044440025.1 Phycisphaerales bacterium JB060
CCGGGCGTCCTCGATGGATTGATCGGAGCCGTCGAAGCGGTCGCCGAAGACCGCCGCGGCGCAGGCCTTGTTGACGCGGTGCAGCGCGAGCGCCTGATGCCCCAGCAGCGCCTCGCGCGCCAGGATCTGGCCGGGCTCGTAGCGGTGGTGGTGCGTGACGCTGGCCTCGGGGCGGTAGACGACGGGCGCGCGGTGCTCGCTGGTGACGCGGTAGGCCCACTCCAGGTCGTCGAACATCGGATGTGCGAGCCCATCGTCGAACCGGGCACAGATCGAGCGCGGTACCGAGAGATTGAGCGTCCACGCGTGGCGGAAGCCCCAGTCGCGGTCGCGCTCCACGCCGTTCATGTCGCTGTAGAAGAACAAGAGCGCCGTCTCGCGGGTCATGCGGTCGAGCACGCGGTCGTCGGTGGGTACGGCGAAGGGCGCATCGCCCAGGACGAGCCTCGGCGCCCCGTCGCGGTGGGCGGCGCGGTGGTGGTCGATGAGCCGCGGCCCGGGCACGACGTCGTCGTTCAGGAAGAGCACGAGCTGGCCGTCGGCGACCTCGAGACCGCGATTGCGGGCGGCGGCGGGGCCCGCGGGCTCGCCGGTCACCACCGTGACCGAGCCGTCGCGGGCGAAGGGCGCCAGGTCGGCCGGGGCGTCGGGGCCGTCGATGCTCGCCACGATGGCCAGCTTCGCGTCGCGCTCGGCCAGCAGCGAGGCGATGCAGCGGGCC
Source organism: Phycisphaerales bacterium JB060 (assembly GCA_044440025.1). Lineage (GTDB taxonomy): Bacteria > Planctomycetota > Phycisphaerae > Phycisphaerales > UBA1924 > JAHCJI01. The sequence goes on from JBITAF010000076.1 coordinate 722, forward strand.
AGGGCCCCATCGGCCCCGCCCCGGCTCGGGATGATCGCCGTCACGCGCATGCGAAGGGTCTAACGGCCGATTCGCGCGGCGGCCTCTACAAATGAAGCTCAGCCCGCCGTGGCGAACAGCCCGCCGGCCACCGTCCGCTCGTGGTCCAGCAGCCACCGCTTGCGCTCCAGGCCGCCGCCGTAGCCGTGCAGGCCGCCATCGGCCGCGACCACCCGGTGGCAGGGCACGACGATCGCCAGCCGATTCGCCCCGTTCGCCGCCCCGACCGCCCGGCTGGCCCCCGCGTCCTTGCCGATCGCCCGGGCGAGGTCGCCGTAGCCGATGGTCGTGCCGTAGGGGATCGTGAGCAGGCCCTGCCAGACGCTGGTCTGGAAGGCCGTGCCGGCGAGTTCCAGGGGCACGGAAAAGGCCCGCAGGTCGCCCACGAAGTAGGCCGTGAGCTCCTGGATGAGCAGCGCCAGGGCCGGGCACTCGGGCGGGTCGACGCTGGGTTTCACCTGCGCATCGAACATGGTCGCAAGGGCGTCCATGGCTTGTGGGGCGCGATGCCCGAACTCCACCAGGGCCACGCGCGGCCCGTCCACGTCGGTGATGCTGGCGAGGGTCAGCTCGCCCACGGGGCTGGGAATGGTCGTGGTGGTCAGGGTGGCGGTATCGGTGGCCATACCGAACAGTAGCCAGTCAAACGGGTCCCGGGCGGGGCCGATGGCCGGCCGGCCACGGACAACGGGCCGGGGGCACACACACCCCGGCCCATCGCCCGTCTCGTGGATGTCCGTAGCACGGCGGAGGCGCCCGGCCACACCGCGACCGGGGCCCCGCCGCGGAGCGGCTCAGCCGGCTTCCTTGCCGCTGGTTTCCGGTGGCGCGATGGCGCCGGCGGTTGCCTGCTGATTCCCCCCGGCCCCGAAGGGCAGGGCGACGGGCGTCGAGAAGGCGCTGATGCCGCTGGGTCGCTCGGCGCGAACGCGGTAGTGCACGCCCGCCACGCCGCTGGGGGTGGCCTGGTCGACGAACTTCCGTTCGAGCACCCAGTCGACCGACGCCCAGGGCGTGATGGCGCCCTGGCTGGTCACGATGCGGCGCTGGATGCGCCACGTCGTCCCGCCGTAGCGGGTCGAGTCGAACGTCAGGACCGCCCGGCCCTCGGTGTCCAGGCTTATCTTGAGGTTCGTGGGCACCTCGGGCGCCGGCAGCTCGCCGGGGGTCTTGGGCGGGTCGATCTGGGCGGCCGCGTAGACCGCGTCGGGGTCGGCCTGCTGCACGGCGTGGCCGCGGATCTTGCGAACCAGGTCCTGGGCCAGCGAGCGGTTCTCCTCGGCGGCGTTGTGCCAGGTAACGGTGCGGGCCTTTGCGGTGTTGACCGCCGCGACACGCAGATCCAGCGCACTCTGGGCCGCGGCGCTGCTGGCGCTGAGGGCCGCGGCGTCCTCGGGTGACAGGCCGATGAGCGCGGCGTTGTCGGTCCACAGCTGCTTGCGGTCCTCGGTGAACTGGAGGGACGCCCGGTCTCCGCCGGGCACGGTTGACTTCGATCCGTTCATGATGCTTCCGGCCTTTCTTATGATCGGGACTCTTGTAAGTTCATCGCCCCGATCTGCCTCGGGCCCCGCGACGCACGCCGTGGCGGCCCGATATGAACTTCGGCGGTCCGGAAAGGCGACTTCACTCCATCCACGGAAAATCGGACGACTTTTTTTGTTTGGGTGCTGGCAGGTTTTCCGGCGGGCCCCTGTGGAGGCAGCCCCCGGCCGCGCCAACCGCCGGCGGCCGCCCGGGCCGGTTTTCCCAGCATCCACCGGCGTTTTCGGTGCGCATCAGGGGTCGATAAGCGGCTGCTCGGGTGACCTGAGCATGCTCTCGGAAGACCCGAGCACGCTCCCGGGGAGCCCGGGCATGCTCCCGGAGAGCCCGGGCATGCTCCCGGAGAGCCCGAGCGTGCTCTCGGCGGACCTGAGCATGCTCCCGGGGAGGCCGGGCGTGCTCCAGGGAAGTCCGGGCACCTCCTCGGAGAGTCCGGCAGCCCCGCGTGCGCTCATCCGCATCACCGCCGTCGTACGAACCGCTCGCGCGAGCGAGGGGGCCACGACCGGCGGACGGCCGTCGGCGCGGCGGGGCTCCTCGCTCGCGCGATCGCTACTCCCGGTAGCGCGTGTGGAAGGCGTGGGCGTTAATCCAGCACGACTGCACGCCCAGCCGCGTGAACGGGCGGCCGCACTCGGGGCACTCGCCCTCTTCGTCGTGGCCGCGCAGGTCGTAGAGGCAACTCGGGCACAGCGTCCACGAAGCATCGCGGGCCCGATCGAAGAGGCGCGACATCCGGCGGATCGCCAGGCCGCAGATCGCCGCCCCCAGGGCGATCACCGCCCACAGCGCATAACGCACCGATGGGCCGCCCGGGACACGAAGCTGCGCCAGGGCCACCAGCGTCCCGCCGCCGGCGAAGAAGATCACGACACCGGCGAGCATCGCGTTCGATGCCCGCAGGTACGCCGGCGGCAGATCGCGGCGTGCGGGGTCGGGGCCGCCGTGCGGGGTCTTGTCTTGTGCCCTGCGCCTATGCCACCGGCGATGCTAGCTGCGCCGGGATCGGGTTCTGCGTCACCGGACCCCCGCGGGCTGCGCCCGGCCAATCATCGCCCATGGAGCTGACCCCCCTGCGCTACCTCCGCGCCATCGCCGACGCGGGCACCATGACCGTCGCCGCCCAGCGGCTGGGGCTCAGCCAGCCGACGCTCTCGGCCGCGGTCCGCAAGCTCGAGGAAGAACTCGGCGTCGACCTCTTCAGCCGCACCGGGCGTGGATTGACGCCCACCGAGGCGTGCCTGGTTCTTCTCGAGCACACCGACCAGGCCGTCCGCAGCGTCGACGCCGGCGTGCGGGCCGTGCGCGCGCTCGCGGGGCTCGAGGCGGGCACCGTCAGGATCGGCGCGGGGGCGACCGTCGTGACGTACTTACTTCCTGGCGTCGTGCAGCGCTTCCGCCGCAAGCACGCCGAGCTGCGCGTCAGCGTGCGCGAGGCGGGCAGCAGCCAGGTGGCCGAGGCGCTGCTCAAGGGCGAGCTGGACCTCGGGGTTGTCACCCTGCCGGTGAATATTCCCGGCAGCACCGAGCTGATGACCGTCGCCCGCGCGCAGGACGAGCTGCGGTTGATCTGCCCGCCGGGGCACCCATTGAGCGCCAAGACCGACTTCGCCTGGAAGGATCTCCAGGGCCAGGCCGTGGTGGGCTTCGAGGCGGGCAGCAGCGTGCGCGCGGTCATCGACCAGGCGGCCATGGCCCATGGCGTGACCCTCGAGGTCGTCGTCGAGCTGCGGTCGATCGAGGGGATTGCGCGCATGGTGCAGGCGGGGGTGGGCGTGGGGTTCGTGAGCCGGATGGCGCTCAGCGGCAGCGCGCCCGACAAGCCCGATGCGACGGGTCTGGCGTGCCGCGACGGGCGATTGGTGCGCGGGCTTGCCCTCGTCCGCCGTCGCGATCGCGCCCCCTCGCCCGCGGCGGCGGCCTTCGAGCAGGACCTCTTTGCCGCCATGGCCACCGCGCCGTAGCGTGACCGGGCGCGCGGGCGGCGCGCATCCATCGTGGCAGGACGCACGACGCTTACGGAAGGACCCGCCATGGCCAAGCACCGCGATGGACCACTCGCACGCTGCCGCGCGATGCGCGGCGGGGAGCTGGCGCGCTTCGCCACCGACGTCGTCCGCCCCATCGAGCCGGAGAGGGCCGCCAGCGTGCTGGCCATCAGCGGCGGGGGCAAGTACGGGGCCTTCAGCGCGGGCTACCTCAACGGCTGGCACGAGCGCGGCGACCGCCCTCGCTTCGACGTCGTCACGGGCATCAGCACCGGCAGCCTGATGGCGCCCCTGGCGTTCATCGAGAGCGAGGCCAGCACCGAGGCGCTCGAATCGATCTATACGAGCGTGACGCGCAAGGACGTGTACGAGGGCCGCTGGTGGATCAACATCCCCTTCAGCAAATCGCTATACGACCCCGCGCCCCTCAAGAAGCTCATCGAGCGGCACATCACCAGGAAGGTCATCAACGCCGTGGCCGAGCAGGGCGAGCGGCGCGGGCTGTACGTGGCGACGGTGGACCTGGGCGACACGCGATTGGTCATCTGGGACCTGGTGTGCCTGGCGCAGGAGAAGGAATATAAGCTCTTTCGCAAGGTGCTGCTGGCCGCCGCCGCGGTGCCGATGGCCTTCCCGCCCGTCAAGCTCAAGAGCGGCCTGCGCGAGGACCGCAACAAGAACCGCTGGCACGTCGACGGCGGCCTGCGCGAGAACGTCTTTTGGCGGCAGGAGCTGGCCCGCCTGTGCCAGGCCATCGAGGCCCAGCGCCGCGCGGCCGATGGTGGGGCGGGCGCCCAGGGCGCCCCGCCGGCGACCCTGTACGCCCTGGTCAACGGGCAGCTCAGGACGCGATACCGGGAGGTCGACTTCGGCTGGGTGCCCATGATCGGCGTGGCCCGACTCGCCGTGAACACGCTGATCAGCGAGGTCTCCATCGGCAGCCTCCAGAAGCTCTACGCCGAGACGCTCGAGGCGGGGGTGCGCTTCCGCTTCAACTACGTGCGGCAGTTCGATGGCAGCCCCGACTGGGACGCCTTCGAGCCCGACGAGATGCGGGCCCTCTACGAGCACGGCCGCGAGCTGGGCCGGGCCGGCCACTGGGAGGAGCGTCCGCCGGACGAGCCGCTGGACGGCTAGCGGGCGGTTGGCATAGACGATATCTATACAAGCTGTTAGCGTCAGCAGTTGGACCAATAGGTCCGGACCGGCGATACTACCGGTGGACCGACGATTCGCACGCGACCCCCGGGAGACCCTGCCATGGCCAGCAATCCGTTCAACAGCCGCCGCACGCTCAGCACCGACAAGAGCGGGGACTACACCTACTACGCCCTGGAGGCCCTGGCCGACCAGAAGGTGGGCAACGTCCGCACGCTGCCCTACTCGATCCGCGTGCTGCTCGAGGCGATGCTCCGCAACGTCGACGGCTTCACCGTGACCCAGGACGACGTGGCCGGGCTGGCCAGCTGGAACGCCAGGGACGTCAACCGGGTCGAGATGCCCTTCTCCCCCGGGCGGGTGGTCCTGCAGGACTTCACCGGCGTGCCGTGCGTGGTCGACCTGGCGGCCATGCGCGACGCCATGAAGCGGCTGGGCGGCGACCCGACGATGATCAACCCGGACGTGGCCTGCGACCTGGTGATCGACCACTCGGTGCAGGTGGACGACTTCGCCACGCGGGTGGCCCTGACCATCAACGCCCAGCACGAGTTCGAGCGCAACAACGAGCGGTATAAGTTCTTGAAGTGGGGCCAGCAGAGCCTGAGCAACTTCCGCTGCGTGCCGCCAGCGACGGGCATCGTGCACCAGGTCAATCTCGAGTACCTCGCCCGCGGCTGCCTGACGCGGACCGTCCAGACCGCCGACGGCGAGGAGCGGCAGGTCTACCCCGACAGCCTAGTGGGCACCGACAGCCACACGACGATGATCAACGCCCTGGGCGTGCTGGGCTGGGGCGTGGGCGGCATCGAGGCCGAGGCGGTGATGCTGGGCCAGCCGGTGTACATGCTCACGCCAGAAGTGGTGGGCTTCAAGCTCAAGGGCAAGCTGGCCGAGGGCGTGACGGCGACCGACCTGGTCTTGACCGTCACCCAGATGCTCCGCGAGTTCGGCGTGGTGGAGAAGTTCGTGGAGTTCTTCGGCCCGGGCATGGCGGCGCTGAGCCTGCCCGACCGTGCGACCATCGCGAACATGGCGCCCGAGTACGGCGCCACCTGCGGCTTCTTCCCCATCGACGACAAGACGATCGAGTACCTGCGCCTGACCAACCGCAGCGACGAGGAGATCGAGCTGGCCGAGAAGTACGCAAAGGCCAACATGCTGTGGTGGGACGAGAGCCAGCCGGACCCCGAGTTCAGCGACGTGATGGAGCTGGACCTGGGCACGGTGCAGCCCTCGCTGGCCGGCCCCAAGCGCCCGCAGGACCGCGTGGACCTGCACGACATGAAGGCCCGGTGGTGCGAGGAGCTGGCCGGCCCCTTCGGCAAGAGGGTGCCCAGCGATAGCGTGAACCTGAACCGCTGGGCCGGCGAGGGCGGGCAGGCCGAGTTCTCGGCGGTCAACCCCGAGCACGCCGCGCCCAGTTCGGACGACCACGCCCACTACGACGAGCACGGCGTGGTCGTCGAGCTGACCGAGGCCAGCCGCCCGCCCAGGGTGGGCCAGAAGATCCGCCTGCACCACGGCTCGGTCGTGATCGCGGCGATCACGAGCTGCACGAACACGAGCAACCCCAGCGTGATGGTCGCCGCCGGCCTGGTGGCGCGCAAGGCGCGCGAGCTGGGCCTGACGCGCAAGCCCTGGGTGAAGACCAGCCTGGCGCCGGGCAGCAAGGTCGTGACCGAGTACTACGACAAGGCCGGCCTGACCGAGGACCTGGACGCGCTGGGCTTCCAGACCGTGGGCTACGGCTGCACGACGTGCATCGGCAACAGCGGCCCGCTGCCGCCGGAGATCGAAGCGGGCATCGTCGAGGGCGACCTGATCGCCGCGAGCGTGCTGAGCGGCAACCGCAACTTCGAGGGCCGCGTGCATCCGAAGGTGAAGGCGAACTTCCTGGCCAGCCCGCCACTGGTGGTCGCCTATGCCATCGCGGGGCGCGTGGACATCGACGTGGTGAACGAGCCGCTGGCGACGACGCCCGACGGCAAGGAAGTGTTCTTGAAGGACATCTGGCCAAGCATCGAGGAGGTGCAGAAGGTCGTCGCCTCGTGCATCGACCGCGAGCAGTTCGCCCGGCGGTACGGCGACATCTTCACCGGCAACGAGACGTGGAACCAGGTGCCGGTCTCCAAGAGCGACCTGTACCCCTGGGAGGACGAGAGCACGTACATCCAGAACCCGCCGTTCTTCGAGGGCATGGCCGAGCAGGCGCCCGGCTTCGAGCCCATCGGCGGCGCGCGGTGCCTGGCGTTGCTGGGTGATAGCGTGACGACCGACCACATCTCGCCGGCCGGCCGCATCGAGCCCGAGACGCCCGCGGGTCAGTACCTGCTCGAGCACGGCGTGAAGCAGCGCGACTTCAACAGCTACGGCAGCCGCCGCGGCAACGACCGCGTGATGACCCGCGGCACCTTCGCCAACGTGCGGGTGAAGAACAAGATCGCCGCCGCTCCCACCAGTGAGGGTGGCAAGCAGCCCGAGGGCGGCTGGACGCGCAACTTCACCAAGGGCAACGACATCGCCAGCGCCCCGGTCGAGTACATCTTCGACGCGGCCATGGACTACAAGAAGGCCGGCACGCCGCTGGTGGTCGTCGCGGGCAAGGACTACGGCATGGGCAGTAGCCGAGACTGGGCGGCGAAGGGCACGATGCTGCTGGGTGTTCGTGCCGTGATCGCCGAGAGCTTCGAGCGCATCCACCGCAGCAATCTCGTGTTCATGGGCGTGCTGCCGCTGGTGTTCAAGGATGGCCAGACTGCCCAGGGCCTAGGCCTGAAGGGCGACGAGACCTTCGACATCATGCTGCCCAGCCCCATCGAGCCCGGCTGCGATGTGCCCGTAAAGGCGACCACGCCCGAGGGCAAGACGATCGAGTTTACCTGCAAGTGCCGCATCGACACGCCCATCGAGATCGAGTACTACCGCAACGGTGGTATCCTGCACACGGTGATTCGGAAGAAGTTGAATGAGGCGAAGCAGCCGGTGTGAAGTGAGCGACGAATCGTCACAAGTCTCTTTTGATGTCGACGGCGGTCCCTGGTGGGAGACCGCCGTCGTTGTGTGCCCAAAGTGTGGCGGGCGTGCCGAGCGGAATCGAGAGCGTCGAGTGACCTGTCCGTCGTGCGCCTGGAGCAAGGAGACCACCGCTTCTATGTACTATCCGAGCGAACCCCGGGACCCCGTCTCGGGGCTCGATCTGTGGCTCCAAACGCCTTGCTGCGGGCATCTATTGTGGGCATGGAACATCGAGCACGTGCTCTGGATGCAGAAGTACGTGCAAGCGAGGCTGAGGACGCGACGATGGATCGGTGGGTGGAGCAACAACTCGCTCCAGAGCCGGCTGCCCCGATGGATCACGAGTGCCAAGAATCGAGAAGCCGTGCTAAAGGGCTTAGACAAACTGATCGAGCGAGACCTGAAGGGTCGTTGACGACGGGGGAACACGATGCGACAAAAGCAATGGCTGGCAATCGCCGGCGCGGCGATGGTGCTAACGACCGGGATGGCACTGGGGCTAGGCAACTCGTCCTCGGCCGACGAGCCGGTGCGGGTGTACCTGGTCCATGGCGCGACCGCACCTACCCACGGCAGCAGCGGTTGGGGCACCAACGAGGGCATCACCACCTACTCGGTCGGCGGGAGGGGCAACGTGTGGGCGACCCAGGCGTTGGGATACCTGGAAGACATCGACGAGCACTGGGTCGTGCTTCGTAAGGTTGACAGCCAGGACCGCAAGGCCGAGATTCACATTCCCCGCGAGCGGGTGCAACTGATCGAGGAACTTACCGAGGAGCGCTTTCGTGCGATCCTGAACGCTCGATAAGCCGCACGCACAGCGCGGCGAGCGCATCGCGGTCGATGGGCTTACAGGCGTACTCGTTGCACCCGGCTTCCAGGCACGTGCGCCGGACCTCGTCTCCGACGTTGGCAGTGAGCGCCAGGACGGGTATGGTGTGGCCATTGGCTCGCAGGCTGCGCGTTGCGGCGAGCCCATCCATCCGGGGCATCTCGACATCCATCAGCACCAGATCAATACGCCGGCCCGAACTGGTGAGCCGTTCGAATGTGTCCAGCAGTTCCCGCCCGTTCGTGGCAGTCTCGACCTTGGCCCCAGCGCGCTCAAGATAATGGGCGAACAAGCGGAGGTTGTCTGGGCCGTCGTCGGCGACAAGCACGCGTCGCCCGGCGAGCAGGCTCGCGGGGTGCGGGGATGCCGGCCCATCGCTGCCAAGGGGGCTATCCAGCAGATGCTGGCTGGCGCGCGCCGTGGCGGCATCTGCGTTGAGCAGCGGCGTATCGGCGGCGCGGTCCGCGGGCACACGGACAGTCACCGTGGTGCCTTGGCCCTGGTCGGATTCGATCTGGATGGACCCGCCCAGCAGCGAGGCCAGAGCCGAGCAGATGCGAAGCCCCAGGCCAGTGCCGCCATACTCACGCGTGGTGGTCTCGTCGGCCTGGGTAAAGGCCTCGAACTGGCGGATGCGGCGGACCTGCTCATCGGTCATGCCGATGCCCGTGTCTCGAACCGACCACACCATGCTGTCCCGTGCCTGGTCATATTGCAGGTAGAGCGTCACCGAGCCGGCGTGCGTGAACTTGATCGCGTTGGCGATGAGGTTCATGAGGATCTGCCGAAGCCGGGTGGGGTCCGAGCGGATGGTGGCCGGGATCGGGGAATCCTGCCGAATCGAGAGCGTCAAGCCCTTGGCCCGCGCACGCTCGTTCAGCAGGCCGACGGCATCATGGGCAAGGCGGAGCGGATTGAGATCGAGCGCCTCGACCCGCATGCGCCCCGCCTCGATCTTGGAAACATCCAGGATGTCATCGATCAGTGTGAGCAGGTGGGCGGCGTTGTTGGTGATGGTGTCCAGGGCGCCATCGATCTCCGCCTGGCCGCCCTCGCGGCGGGCATCCTGCAGAATTTGCGTGTAGCCGACAATGCTGGTCAGCGGCGTTCGGATCTCGTGGCTCATGGTCGCCAGAAACCGGCTCTTGGCGAGGTTCGCGTCCACGGCCTGCTGCGTGGCATCGTTGAGTTCGGCGGTTCGCTGCTGCACCAGGCGCTCGAGGGTGGCGTTGCGGTCGCGCAGTTCCTCGTGCAGGCGGCGCTCGGTGGCCTTGGCGGTCAGCGAGCTCTTAAAGTCCGCCAGATCGGTCAGCACGAACTTCCACGACCAGACATTGAGCAGCACCAGCGCCAGCACCAGAAGCCGGTACGCCGGCCACGTGAACGCCAGGATGCTGAACACGTACCCGCACACCGCGCACCAGAAGAAGATGTTTGCCAACTCGAACATCTTGTGGTTGCGATCACGCGGGTCCTGGGTGCGGTACGTGCGCAGCCAGAACCAGTAGATCCACCCGTACGCGGCCACCACCCCAGCCGTCAGGCCGATCAACGCGATGATCCAGGGCCAGTCCGGCCGGCCCGCCTCGTTCACGAGGCAGTGTGTTCGCGGCATATAGCGGCCGAAGTTTGTGAAGAAGCCCACCAAGCCCGACGGGTCCATCGATGCGGCGGCCACACCTCCCGAGTCGCTGCCACAGAATGGCCCGCCCGCCAACGGGCCCTGCCCGGCGATAGGGCCGGGTGGGGGAGGGGTCGCGGTGGTTGGCTGGGCGAGGGTGAACATCCACCCAGGACATCGGCCGGCCCAGCGAGGTATTCCAGTAGGACAGTCGGTGGTGGCCAGCACGCCGCCGAACCTAGGGATGGGCGCCAACTTATCGGATCGCAATGGCGAAGTGGCAACGCCGGCCTAGCGATTGAACGCCGCCGCCAGCCGCTCGCGGGCCTCGGGCGTGGCCAGCACCGACGCGCTCAGGTCGGCGCCGCGGGCGGCCAACTCTTCGTCGCCCGAGCCGTCGATCTCGGTCAGCAGCTTCTTGGTGGCCGCGATCGCGCCCGCGCCCCCGGCCGCCAGGCGTCCGGCGATCCGGTCGCAGCACGCATCGAGCGCCTCGCGGCCTTCGGCGAGCTCGTCGACAATCCCAGCCTCGTGCGCGGCCGACCCGCTCATGAGCCCGCCCCGGAGCAGGATCGACCGCGCGCGGCCGGCTCCGATCTTGCGCACCAGCACGGGCGCGACGACGGCGGGGCACACGCCCAGGTCGACTTCCGGGAAGCCCAGCTTGGCGTCGGCGTGGCTGACCACCACGTCGCACGCGCACGCCAGCCCGCACCCCCCGCCGATGGCCGCTCCGTTCACCTTCGCCAGCACCACCATGGGCAGCGTGCGAAGCCTGGTGGTCAGGCGGGCGATGCCGTGCAGAAGTTTGGGCGGCGCGTTCTCGTCGCCCAGCACGCTCTTGAGATCCATGCCCGCGCAGAAGCTCTTGCCCGCGCCCGTCAGCACGAGCACGTGCGGACCCTGGGGCATCTCGTCCAGACGGGCATGCAGCGCGTCCAGCAGCGGCAGCGACATGGCGTTGCGGGCGTCGGGCCGGTTCATGGTCAGGGTGGCGATGGCGCCGTCGATGCCGAGCGTGGCGGGGTCGGTCATGGTCTCACTTCCTTCGCAGTGCGGCGGCCAAGAGCTCGTGGGATTCGGTGTTGCCAACCAGCGAGAGCGACGTCGCCAGACCGTCATGCGCGTCCGAATGCGTCAGATCGTTCAGCCATCGCTTCGTGGCGGCGAGCGCATGCGGAGGTTTGGAGGCGAGTTCTTCGGCGAGTTCCATCGCACGGGCGGCGGGCTCGTCGTGCAGTTCGTGGACCAGACCGATCTCGTGGCCCCGCCGCCCGTCGATCAGCCCGGGATCGAGCATCAGCCGGCGCGCCTGCCCGGGGGCGGTGGCCATGAATGGGGCGCTGACGGCCGGCGAGATGCCAAGTCGCGTGACCGGATAGCCCAGCTTCGCCTCGGGGTGTGCGATCACCACGTCGCCCCCTCCCAGCAGCGCGCACCCGCCGGCGATAGCCGCCCCCTGCACGCCCATCACGACGGGGCACGGCAGCGACCGCATCGCCACGACGCAGCGGGAAAGATCGGTCAGCAGGCTTGCCAGGTTGGCGTCGCCGCTTTCGCCCACGCACAGGTCCAGGTCGAAGCCCGCACAGAACACCCTGCCCTCGCCCAGCAGCAGCAACCCCCCCGCGTCGCCGGCCTTCTCGATGTGCGCCGCCAGATCCGCCAGCATCGCCGGTGTCAGCGCGTTGCGGCGATCGGGCCGGGAAAGGATGATGCGCTCGATGTCGCCGATGCGTTCGCGGGCAATCATGCCGTGGCCTCCGCTCGCGCCCGCGAGACGAGCTCGCTCGCCAGCGTGCGGGCCGCATCGAGCCCGGCGTGATCGACGCCCGTGGCAAAGCCCTGGTCCTCGACGACCTGCACCAGCGTGCTCGTGGCGATGTTCCCCGGCGCTCGCTTGCCCGGTGTCGAGGCGTACGGGCACCCGCCCAGCCCGCCGATGGCGCCGTCGAACGACCGCACGCCCGCGCGCAAGCCCGCGCGCACGCACTCGGCCGCGCGACCCAGCGTGTCGTGCAGGTGGAGATTCATGGTCGAAGAATCGATATGGCCGAGCGCGCCGATGCGATCGGTCACCCCGCCCGGCGTGGCCTGCCCGATGGTGTCGGCGATGGAAAGCTCGTGCACGCCCAGCTCGCTCGACAGCCTCTGGGCCACGTGCACCACCGCGTCCACGCCGATCGCGCCCTCGAAGGGGCACCCGAACGCGCAGCTCACGTAGCCGCGCAGTTGCAAGCCATTCTCGCGGGCGGCATTGGCCACGGGCATGAACCGCTCGAGCGTCCCGGCGATACTCGCGTTGGTGTTCTTCTGGCTGAACGTTTCGCTGGCGGCGGTGAACAGGCAGACCTTGTCGATCGCCCGGCGGCCTGTGGCCTTGGTCGCCTTCTCGTTGGCCTCCAGCAGTCGGTCCATGCCCTGCATGTTGGGGACCAGGGCGCTGAAGGTCACGTGCTCGGGCAGGTCGCCGGCGAGCATCTCAAGCAGCTCCGCAGCGTCGCCAAGCTGCGGGATCCACCTTGGGCTCACGAAGCTGGTCAGCTCGATCTCGGGCAGCCCGGCTGCGATCAGAGCACGAACAAGTCCGGCCTTGCCCGCCGTGGGCACACGCCCGGCCTCATTCTGGAGGCCGTCACGCGGGCCCACGTCGACGATGCGGACGGCCTGCTTGGTTGGCTGGTTGTCGGGCTGCTGGGCCATCGGGGCATCATAAACCGCCCCGATGGCGGTGCAAGCACGATGGAAAACCCCGGGAACAACCGATGCCCTAGCGTTGTTGGGCCGGGTTCGGGCAGCCCGAGGCGTTCGGGCCGCTGCCGATTCGGTCGGCTCAGCCCGGTCCGTCGGCCAGAGTGATCCGATCATCGCCTGCCAGTGCGGGCCCAAGCGTGGAGGAACCAAGCATGCCCTGTTTCTGCAAGAACTCGTCCAAGACCGTCCAACTCGGTGGCGCCCTTGTCATTCTCGCCGGCGCGGTGCTGGCGTCCAACAGCGTCGATGCCAGCCAGGACGGCAACCAGAACGGCACGATGGGTCAGCAGACCCAGCAGCAGGACTTCACCCTTGAGACGCTGCTGACGCGTGACCTTACCTACGCCACACCCGGCGTAGAGAGCCGCGATCCGGCGTGGGAGAAGATCCAGAGCCAACTGGGCAAGCCCGCCCCCGAGTTCCACGTGGGTGAGTGGCAGGCCCTCGACGACAACTTCAAGGGTGGCGACATCAAGTCCATGCGCGGCGAGATCGTGGTCATCGATTTCTGGGGCACCTGGTGCCCGCCCTGTCGCGCCGCCATGCCCAAGAACAGCGAGATGGCCAAGAAGTACGCCGACAAGGATGTGCGCTTCGTGGGCATCTGCAACACCCGCGGCAGCGACACGATGATGGAGACCGCCGAGAACCACGACGGCATGTTCGCCATGGCCGCTGACCTCGATGACAAGACCAAGGAAGCCTACGGCGTCCAGTGGTGGCCCTACTACGTCATCGTCGATCGCGATGGCATCGTCCGCGCGGCGGGCGTGAAGAGCGACAAGATCGGCACCGTCGTCGACCGCCTGTTGAAGCTCCAGCCGCCCAAGGACAAGGAAGAGGGCGAGATGGCCCCGCGCACGCGCAACCGCTGAGCATCCGGCTTCCAGACTCTGGCTTTCAACACCGATCTGCAAGGCCCGCCACGCGGGCCTTTTTTACGCGCTCGCGGGCGCGACGGCCTCCCTGGCCGCCAGGATCGCGCGCGCCACCTCGATGGGAACCGCCGCGTGCACCTCGTAGAGCCCCGCGATGGCATCTCCGCCGGGCAGGCTCGGGTGCCCCCCGTCGATGCGCGATCGCTCGGCGACCACCGCCACGCCCATCGAGAGCGCGTACGCCACAAGCCCAGGGCTCGCGTGCTCGTGCTCGGCCCGGCCATAGCACGCCAGCGCCACGTGCGCCCGCGCCAGCCGCTGGGGTAGCGGCCCGCTGTCGAGCGAGACCGACGTCTGGCCGGCCTCTGGCAATCGCGACACGCGGCGGGCCGAGGCGCAGCCCGTGGGCAGCACCAACTCGAGCGGGCCCGACGCGGCCGCGGCGAGCGCCGACCCTCGCCAGGCCAGCGTGGCCGAGCCGGAAGCCGCTGGGTCGGCCAGCAGGGCGACGCGCATCGCGCCGCCCGCGGGTGTCCAGTCCCCGCCCATCGGCAAACGCGCCGGAGACCCGGCCGCTCGCATCACGCGCTCGGTCAGCGGGCCTAGCGAGCCGGGGGGCAAGTCGGTCGTGGTGGGATTGATCGCGTCGGGGTCCAGCCGGTGCGGGTCGGCTTCCAGCAGCGGCGCCAGGTCCCCGCGGCCGGGACCAAAGCCCGTCAGCCGGGCAACCCGGGCGGCAAAGGCGCTCCAGGCCACGCAGGCGTCAAAGCGGACGCCGCCCCGGCGGACAACCTTCCGTAGCACGTTGGCCGTCGCGTGCGGCGTGCCGAAGGGAACCGGCACGCGGGCGATCGGGCCCGCGCCCAACGCCGCCGCACGCCGCTGCACGGCCGCCGGGCCCAGGGCCACCACGGCGTGGGCGGTGTCCGAGGCCCGCGAGTCCTCGGCGTCGAGCATCGCCGCGCACGCCAGGGCGCTCAGGTCGCCGCCGCGCTCCAGGAAGTCCAGCCTGGGCCCGCCCTCGGGCGGGGGCATGCCCGGGTGGTCGGCCTCGACCAGGTGCAGCAGGGTGTGCGGGGTGCGGGCCATCGGTAGATGATTGGCCCGCTCAGCTCCCAGCGCGGGCGCTGAAGGTCTTTTCGACGGTAAAGAACAGCTCGGCGACGGCCCGGCCGGTGTATTCGGCCAGTTCTTCCATCGCCGCGCGCTCCTCGGGGCCGCTGGCCGGCACGTAGTCGGGCCGGACGCGCATGGTCACGTCCAGGGCGTACCCGCGCGGCGGGTCCTCGGGCCAGGCCTTCCTGTTTTCCCCCACGTCGATGACCTTCACCCGAAGCTGCGCGTTGGGGCGATACTCGCCCGTCGGTGCGGCCAGGCTGAACCCCTCCACCCGGGCCCAGACGACCTGCTCGGCCCCGATGGCCTTGCCGATCTCAGCCAGGCTCATCCGCTCCTGCGCGCTGTCGCGCTGCAGCACGGCCATGGTCTCGCGCCCGTCGATCACCTCGCGGATCCGCGCCCGGTCGGCCAGGTTCTCCTGCACGGTGGCCAGCATCACCCGGCGGTAGCCCAGCGAGGGCACCACGCTGTCGGGGTCGTCGATCACCACCGCCACCGGACGCTCGCGATCGAGCCGGTACTCGGCGTGCACCTTGGGCGGGCCGTGCACCAGCACCGCGATGGGGGCCACGATGTTGCACCCCCCCGCCAGCAGGCACAGCACGATGAGCGTAAGAAGCGGAATGCCTCGCAACATGGGTTAGTACTCCTGGTACTCGGGGTACCGCTCCTCGTGCTCATAGAAGAACCACGACGTCCGGTTGGCGAAGCGACGCAGCAGCTCGAGGGCCACCGCCTCGGCGGGCAGGTCGTCGATGGTCGTGTTGGGCTTGTCCGGGTAGGTCACGTTCACGTACTGCTCCAGCCGCACGTCGTCCTCGATGTAGCTGTCCGCCTCCACCACCAGCACGTTGCCCGCGGCCTGCCCGCTCCAGACATACTGGTTCCCCGGCTCGGCCAGGCGGAACTCGTCCAGCTGGATCACGATCAGCCGGTCGACCCCCAGGCGGGCGGCCACCTCGTCGTAGGTCCGGTCCAGCAGGCCCGGCTCGTTATAGAGCACGCGCTGCACCTCGGCGGGCTGGACGATGCTCTGGGCCCCCGCGTTGGCCTCCAAACGCGCCACGACCTCGGTCAGGATCGCCCCGACCACCTGCGGGCTGGTCATGTAGATCTCGCGCGACGCGTCCACCACCACCGCCACGCGCTGGCCCTCCAGCCCGTCGTACACGCCCTCGACCATGATCGTGCCCGTCCGCCGCCGCTCGGCCTCGATGGCCCCGAAGAACCCCACGATGTTGCAGCCCCCCACCAGGGCGGGAAGGGTCAGCAGCAGCACGAAGGCAAGGGCTCGGGTCATCTCTGGCTTTCCTCGCTAAGGGATTCGGGCCCAGCGCCCGGCGGGGCTCACCCGCTCTCAAAGGCGACCATCTTGTACGCCCACGAGGCCAGGAGGATGCCCCCGATGGCCCACCACGTCTTCTTCCGGAACGCCCGGGCGCTCAGACGCACCGTGTCGGCCCCGCTGATGGCCCCGTGCAGCCCGCACCAGAAGGCGATCGCGGCGACGATGGAGAATATCGCCCCCGCCGGCTGCACGAGGAACGAGCCGATCAGGTCGCCGCCGGCCGCGTGCGTCACCGCCGTGGTCATCCCGCACGTGGGGCAGGGGGCGTCGAAGGCCACCACCCACGAGCAGCTCGGAAGCCCCAGCCGCGTGTGCGTGCCGTGGCCCTGCGGCGAGGGCGTCAGGGCCGCCCCCACCGCCAGGGGCGCGATCGCCACACCCGCCACGATGGCCCCCAGCAGCCGCGGCCCGAGCACCCGCGCCTCGCGGGGCTGGGGGCTGGTAGGCGGCGCATCGGGCCGGCTGGGCAGGGGGTTCTGGTCGAGCGGCCTGGTCACCCCCGATGGTAGGGGCCGGGCTTGTTTTGTCGCCTCGCCGGCGGGGCCGTGCGCGGGCTGCGCCCGACGCGTGGGGTTTGGGCGCACACCCATTGGGTTGGCATCGGGCGCACGAAAACGGGAGGCGCCCCTCCGGGCTACCTCCCCATGAAGTGTTCCAACTCAACGCTCCCTTGAGTTACATATTGAGTGCAGCGGCGCAGCGTCGGGCGTCAGCCCGCGCATGGCCCCGCCGGCGAGGCGACAAGGAAATCCCTGGCGTGGAGCGGAGCTTCACGCCACCCTCGCCAGCGGCCCGCCCTGGCTCCCGCTCGAACCGAAGCTCGCCCGGGCGCTGGTGCTGAAGGGGCTGGCCTGGCCGTTGCTGATGCGCACCCGCACGCGGTAGTCGACCGCGCGCAGGCCCACCGGC
>JBITAF010000077.1:0-10220 GCA_044440025.1 Phycisphaerales bacterium JB060
TGCCGCAGAGGACCGCGCGACCGCCCTCGCGCGGGCCGGAGGGGTCGAAGTCGGCGATGACGTCCCCGTCGACCTCGGGGGCGCCGTCGAGGAACTAGTCGATCAGGATGGGAGCGTCTTCCAGGCCGCCCTCGAGCCCGGCGCTGTGCACCGCGCTGTCGACGAAGCGACGCAGCGCCGACTTGTCCTGGCATATCTCCATGCCGCGGCCGCCCAGCACGTAGCTGGGCCGCACGAGCACCGGGTAGCCCAGTTCGGCCGCGATGGCCTCGGCCTGCTGCTGCGAGCGGGCGATGCCGCTGGCAGGCCGGGCCAGGTCGGTTTCTTCGAGCAGGTGATCGAACTGGTCCCGGTCCTCGGCCAGATCGATGCTGTCCAGGCTGGTGCCGATGATGGGCGTGCCGGCCATGGCCAGGCCGTGGGCGAGATTCAGCGGCGTCTGCCCGCCGTACTGGACGATGGCGCCCCTGAGCTGGCCGGCGGGGTTGATCGCCTCGGTCACGTTGAGCACGTCCTCGAGCGTGAGGGGCTCGAAGAACAGCAGGTCGCTCGTGTCGTAGTCGGTGCTGACCGTCTCGGGGTTGGAGTTGATCATCACGCTCTCGATGCCCAGCTCGCGGGCGGCGAAGGCGGCGTGGCAGCAGCAGTAATCGAACTCGATGCCCTGGCCGATGCGGTTGGGGCCGCCGCCGAGGATGACGACCTTGGGCGCATCGGTGATGCGGACCTCGCTGTCGTACTGAAGGGTCGCGTTGCCCTGCTCGTCGTAGACGGTGACCGGGCTCTCGTAGGTCGAGTAGTAGTAGGGCGTGGCGGCCTCGAACTCGGCGGCGCAGGTATCGACCAGCTTGAAGGCCGGCGTGATGCCCAGGCCCTTGCGGTGCTCACGCACGCTGAGGATCGTCCTGCTGCTGATGGTGTCGAGGTAGACGTTGGCGAGCTGCGCGTCGCTGTAGCCCATCCGTTTGGCCTCACGCAGCACGGCCTCGGGCACGTCCTCGAGCGTCTCGCAGGCCAGCAGCGTGTCCTCGAAGGCGACCAGCTCGGCGATCTGGCCCAGGAAGAAGGGGTCGATGCGTGTCAGCTCGTGCACCTGGTCGATCGACCAGCCCATCTTGAGCGCATACCGCACGTAGTACAGGCGGCCCTGGCTTGGCACGGCCAGCTTGCGCGTCAGCTTCGTGTCGTCGATCGGCCACTCGATGGGCTGGCCATCGGCGGTTCGCAGGCCAGTGGCGCTGGCGATGTGCGAGGGGTCGCCCGGCTGGGCGAAGTCGAGCACGAGTTGCTCACGCTCGATGGCGCGCGTGGCGGTCAGCCACTTGTCGTTGCGGTCGAGGCCCAGCCCGAACCGCTTGACTTCCATCGAGCGGATAGCCTTCTGGAGGCTCTCCTTGAAGGTGCGGCCGATGGCCATGGCCTCGCCCACACTCTTCATCTGCGTGGTCAGCGTCTCGTCGGCCTCGGGGAACTTCTCGAAGGTCCACCGCGGCATCTTGGTGACGACGTAGTCGATGCTGGGCTCGAAGCACGCGCTGGTGGTCGCGGTGATGTCGTTGCGCAGCTCGTCGAGCGTGTAGCCCAGGGCCAGGCGGGCGGCGATCTTGGCGATCGGGAAGCCCGTGGCCTTGCTGGCCAGGGCGCTGGAACGCGACACGCGGGGGTTCATCTCGACCACCACGAACTCGAAGGCTTCGGTGCCATCTGCGTTGGGCGCGGGGTTGGGATTGACAGCGAACTGCACGTTGCTGCCGCCGGTCTCGACGCCCACCGCCCGGACCACCGCGAAGGCCGCGTCGCGGAGCACCTGGTACTCCTTGTCCGTCAGCGTGAGGATGGGGGCAACGGTGATCGAGTCGCCCGTGTGCACGCCCATGGCGTCGATGTTCTCGATGCCGCAGACGATGACGCAGTTGTCCTTCTTGTCGCGGACGACCTCGAGCTCGTATTCCTTCCAGCCCAGCAGGCTCTTGTCGATCTGGACCTGGCCGATCATGCTGGCGCTCAGCCCGCGGGCGACCTGCTGGCGGAACTCGTCGGTGTTGTACGCCACGCCGCCGCCCCAGCCGCCCAGGGTAAACGCGGGACGGACGATCGAGGGCAGGCCCAGCTCCTCCAGGGCCTCCATCGCCTCATCCAGCGAGGTCACGGTGCGGGAGGGAGCCAGCGGCAGATCCTGGGCCTCGCAGACCTTTCGGAAGGCCTCGCGGTCCTCGGCCCGATGGATGACCTTGCGGTCTGCCCCGATCATCTCGATGCCGAACTCCTCGAGCGTGCCGTTGTCGAAGAGCTCGCAGGCGCAGTTCAGGGCGGTCTGGCCGCCCAGCGTGGGCAGGATGGCGTCGATGCCCTGGCCCCCCCCCTCTCCAGCGGAGGCCGGGTCGCATTCCTTCTGGATGATCTTGCGGACGCTCTGGGGCGTGATAGGCTCGATATAGGTGCGATCCGACATGCTCGGATCGGTCATGATGGTCGCGGGGTTGGAGTTCACCAGCACCACGCGGCAGCCCTCGGCCCGCAGGGCCTTGCACGCCTGGGCGCCGGAATAGTCGAACTCGCAGCCCTGGCCGATGACGATGGGCCCCGAGCCGAGCACGAGAATGGTGCGGATATCGTCGCGTTTGGGCATCCCGAGGCCACCTCCGGGGGTCGTCCAGACCGGTAGTTGCTCGCCCTGAGCGGGGTGGGGGCGCCTGGGTCGGGCCCCGGGAAGCATCGTATGGCCGCAGTCTTTGCGCGTCCCAGGAATTTCTGCTGTGATCTGCACTGGGGCTCAACCGGTCGCCCCGGGCGGTCGATAACACCAAAGGCCGCCGAGTGTCTTCGGCCACGAATCAACAGCGCGCCCCGGGCGCCCAGAGGAGAAACTCACCATGCGTCGAACAACGACCGCTGGCCTGCTGGCCGCCACCGGAATCGCCAGCCTCCCACCCGCTTTGGGCGATGACCTGTTCCGGGTCATGGTGACCGCCGACGACCCGATGGTCGGCAGCCTATCCGTGGGCGGCTCCTCGGTGCCCGACCTGGTCGAGGATCTGCTCGACACGCAGAACGACTTCTCGATGTTCGACGGTGAGGACTTTGCCGCCTCGCTGCGGTACGCCGGGGTCGACGACGCCATCAGCTTCACCCTGAGCGATGACGGCGACCGGGCCACGCTCCAGTTCCTGGGCCGCCAGGGGGACCCCCTGGTCTTCACCACCGACGCAACCGGCGACGTGGAGGACCAGATCGTCGAGTTCCTGGAGAAGGAAGGCTCGGCCACGGTCGCCGACTTTCTCAAAGAAATCAACCAGCGTTCGCTCGTCGCCGTGACCGACGGCAACCCCCAGTCCACCACCGCGCGCATGGCCTCGTACAAGTACGACCGCTTCGGCAAGCACCAGGACCTGACACGCCTGGAACGCCGGATCATGCGGGGGGAAATCGTCCAGCCTGCGGCCGCCTCACCCGGCGTATTCCGCACCACACAACAGGAACAAACAGGTGACATGCAAGCCGTGGGCGATGCCAACGGTTTCGGTCAGGACGGCTCTCAGGATCCGGCGAGTGACCCCATGCAGATGGAGAGTGCTCCGGTGGGTTCGGCCAGCATGCAGTGGTTCCAGCCGGGCTCTGACCGGGGGCTACGCATTCGCTTTGACGCCCAGGCGGGCATCTCGGACGCCGACGGGCTGGAAACCACCTTCGTGAATCTCGCGGGCAGCTTGGAGTATCGAGTGAATCGGTTCTGGGGCGTGGCCGCGTCATTCCCCATCAGCTACTACGACGTGGAGGGTGCCGACGTCTTCACCGCGGGCGCCCACGTCGACGTGCCCATCCGGCTCATCCAGCAAGAAGACGGCAAGGGCTTCACGTTCCAGATCGCACCTGGCGCCCTCATCGCAGGCTCGGGAAGCTACGAGATGGTCTCGGGCGGACTTTTCTGGGGCGTGGGCGGCACGGCCCTGGCCAGTTACGAAGTCGGCGACTGGCTCTTCAGCGGCGCGGCCAGCTACACGCACTTCGACTCGATCTCCCTGGAACTCAGCGAGTTTGAGTTCGACCCAGCCTTGACACAGGACTACTTCCGCGTGGGCGGCAAGGCCTCGTACCACATCGGCGACAACGCCTATGTCTTCGCTGGCGGCAGCTATTCGGACTTCCTCGACGACGCGGCCGTGGACAACTACTACAGCCCCACCGCCGGCCTGGGCTTCCGCACCGGCGGGGGCTTCAACATTCGCCTGGCCTACGAGGGTGACTTCGGCGACGACTACGAGGCCCACAAGGTTCAACTCGGCGTGCAGATGCCGTTCTGATTCGAACACAGATCCACTAACGAAACCGCCGGGCAGGAGCGAACTCCTACCCGGCGTTATTCTCTCAATCCATCCCTGGGGTTCACCAGGGCGACACGCGCGCGATCACTGCTGGGCGTGGTCGGCGCTCTCGCCCATGACGAAGTCCTTGACCTCGACCTGGGGCATGACGCTGGACGAGTCGCCGTCCTCGAGCAGGTGCTCCGAGCCATTGCCATCCTCGAGCCCATCGGCCGACATCGGCGCGAGCTGCACGAGTGGCTTGACGCGGATGTCCTGGTAGCCGCGGAAGCCCGTGCCGGCGGGGATGAGGTGGCCCAGCAGCACGTTCTCCTTGAGGCCGATGAGGTGGTCCGACGCGCCCTTGAGAGCGGCCTCGGTGAGCACCTTGGTGGTCTCCTGGAACGATGCTCCCGACAGGAAGCTCTCGCTCTGGAGGCTGGCCTTGGTGATGCCCAGCAGCAGTGTGCGACCGACGGCGGGCTTGGGCTTCTTGGCCTTGGCGCCTTCCTTACCCTCGGCCTCAGCTCGTGCGTTGGCCTCCTTGATCTCGTCGCGGGTGTACATCTGGCCCACGCGCAGGTCGGTGTCGCCGGCCTCGACGATGCGGCCCATGCTGAGGATCTCGCGGTTCTTCTGGCTGAACACGTAGCGGTCGACCACTTCCTGCGGGAGCAGGTCGGTGTCGCCGGCGTTCTGCACCTGCACCTTGCGCATCATCTGGCTGAGGATCAGCTCGATGTGCTTGTCGTTGATCTTCACGCCCTGGGCCCGGTAGACGTTCTGCACCTCTTCGAGCATGTCGAGCCAGACGGCCTCCTCGCCCTTGATTCGCAGGATGTCCTTGGGATCCAGCGGACCCTCGGTGAGCTGATCGCCCGCGTTCACGAAGTCGCCCGTGTGCACGCGGAGCTGCTTGTCACGCGGCACGTGGTGGTCCTTCTCGATGCCCGAGTCCGACACCACGCGGATGGTGATCTTGCCCTTGCGCTTGTCGCTGTAGATCTCGATCTTGCCCGAGATCTCGGCCATCACGGCCGGCTCCTTGGGCTTGCGGGCCTCGAAGATCTCCGTCACGCGGGGCAGCCCACCGACGATGTCCTGGCTGCGCTCGGCCTGACGCGGCTGGCGGGCGATCATCTGACCGGCCTTGATCTCCTGACCGTCCTGCACCTCGATACGCGCCTTGGCGGGCAGGTAGTGGAAGTCCAGGATCTGCCCGCTCTCGTCGACCACGTTGATCTGCGGCGAACGCGTGCCCTTGTGCTCGATCACCACCAGGGCCTTCTTGCCCTGGCCGGCATCGTCCTCGCGCACGGTCTGGCCGATCTCGATGTCCACGAACTGCACCCTGCCGCCCTTCTCGGCCAGGATCGGCGTGCGGTGCGGGTCCCACTTGACCAGCACGGCGCCCTTCTTGACGGTCTCGCCGGGCTTCACGTAGATCAGGGCGCCATAGGGCATCTTGCTCTTGTCGAGCTCGCGGCCCTTGTCGTCGAGGATGGCGACCTCACCGTTGCGCTTGAGCGAGATGAGCACCTCGGCACCATCCTCGTCCTCGCCCTGCACCTCGGCGCAATCGCGTAGCTCGATGGTGCCGCCGAACGTGGCGCGGAACTCACTCTCGGCGACGTCACGCGTGCCGATGCCACCGGTGTGGAAGGTTCGCATGGTGAGCTGCGTTCCGGGCTCGCCGATCGACTGGGCAGCGATGATGCCCACGGCCATGCCCTCCTCGACAATCTTGCCGATGGACATGTCCATGCCGTAGTCCAGCACCGAGCAGCCTGTGCGGCTCTCGCTGGTCAGCGGGCTTCGGACGAAGACCTCGCCGATGCCGATCTCGTCGATACGGGCGGCGGCCTCTTCGGAAATCATCTCGTTGGCGGCGACGATCTGCTCGTCGGTCACCGGATCGACGATGGAGTGGAGGCTCACGCGGCCGACGACCTGCTCGCTCAGCGGCACGTCGACCTGCTCGCCCTTGTACACGGCCCGCTTGGGGATGCCGCGGCGGCTGCCGCAGTCGACCTCACCGATGATGACCGACTGGGCGACGTCGCACAGCTTACGGGTCAGATAGCCCGAGTCGGCGGTCTTCAGGGCGGTGTCGGCCAGGCCCTTACGAGCACCGTGCGTGGAGCTGAAGTACTCCAGCACGCTCAGGCCCTCGCGGAAGTTGGCTCGGATTGGCGTCTCGATGATCTCGCCGCTGGGCTTGGCCATCAGGCCACGCATGCCGGCGAGCTGCATCATCTGGCTGACGTTGCCGCGTGCGCCCGAGTCGCTCATGAGATACACGGGGTTGAGGTACGCCGCCGCGCTCATGTCGTCGATGGGCGCCTCCTGGCCATCGGGCAGGCGGCGGTCGTTCTTGAGCGTCTCGATCAGGCTCTTGGTCACCTTCTCGCGGCAGCCGGCCCAGATGTCCAGCAACTGGTTGTACCGCTCGCGCTCGGTGATGATGCCTCGGTCATAGTTCTTCTCGACGCGATCGACCTTCTTCTGGGCCTCGGCCAGGAGTTCCTGCTTGTCGGCGGGCACGCGCATGTCGGTCACGCCGAAGCTCAGACCAGCGACGGTCGACCGCTTGAAGCCGATCTCCTTGAGGCGATCGAGCAGGTCGATCGTTGCAGGCTTGCCCGAGACGGCAAACACGTCGTCGATGACCCGGGCGCAGCCCTTCTTGCCCAGGGCGCAGTTGTAGAAGGCCATACCCGGCTCGAGGATCTCGCTGAACAGGCAACGGCCGGCGGTCGTCACGATGCGCCGGTTCTCGGCCAGCGGCTCGACGGGCCCACCCTGGCTCTGCACCACTTCGTTGAACAGTTCGAGACGCACGACAATGCGGTCGTGCATCTTGATCTTGCCCTGCTCGAACGCCAGGATCGCCTCGGAGCGATCCTTGAACGTGGGCAGGTCCTTCGTCGAGGTGCCCGCGTCGGGCGCCATCAGCGTCAGGTAGTACACGCCCAGCACAATATCCTGGCTGGGCGAAATGATCGGCTGCCCGTTGGCCGGGCTGAAAACGTTGTGCGTGCTCAGCATCAGCACGTGCGCCTCGGCCTGGGCCTCGACGCTCAGTGGCAGGTGCACGGCCATCTGGTCGCCGTCGAAGTCGGCGTTGAAGCCGGTACACACCAGCGGGTGCACCTTGATGGCATTGCCCTCCACCAGCACCGGCTCGAAGGCCTGGATGCCCATTCGGTGGAGCGTCGGGGCACGGTTGAGCAGCACGGGGTGCTGGTCGATGACTTCCTCGAGGATGTCCCACACCTCCGCGTCTCGACGCTCGAGCATTCGCTTGGCGCTCTTGATCGTGTCGGCCAGGCCGTGCTCGCGCAGCTTGCGGATGATGAACGGCTGGTAGAGCTCCAACGCAATCTTCTTCGGAAGGCCGCACTGCCAGAGCTTGAGCTCTGGGCCGACCACGATGACCGAGCGGGCCGAGTAGTCGACACGCTTGCCCAGCAGGTTCTCGCGGAAGCGCCCCTGCTTGCCCTTGATCATGTCGGTCAGGGACTTGAGCGTGCGATTGCTCGACCCCACCACCGGGCGGCGGCAGCGGGCGTTATCGAACAGGTTGTCGACGGCCTGCTGCAGCATCCGCTTCTCGTTGCGGATGATGACCTCCGGGGCGTTGAGGTCCATCAGCTTCTTGAGGCGGTTGTTGCGGTTGATGATGCGCCGGTACAGGTCGTTCAGGTCGCTGGTGGCGAAGTTGCCACTCTCGAGCAGCACCAGCGGGCGCAGGTCCGGCGGGATAACGGGGATCACGTCCATCACCAGCCACGAGGGATCGTTCTCGCTCTTGCGGATGTTCTCGACCAACTTCAGCCGCTTGGCCAGGTCCTTGATCTTCTGTTTGCTGCGGGTTTCCTTCAGCTCCTGGCGGAGCTGGGCGGCCAGCTCGTCCAGGTCCAGCCGGTCGATCAGCTCACGCATCGCCTCGGCGCCCATCATGGCGCGGAAGGCGTTGCCGAACTCCTGCACCGCGGCGCGGTACTTGTCCTCGGTGATGATCGTCTGGGCCTCGATCTTCGTGCCATCCTCGAGCTGCAAGCCCGGTTCGGCCTCGATGATCACGTAGTCCTGGTAGTAGATCACCCGCTCGAGCTCGGTTGTCTTGAGCCCCAGCAGCGTGCCCAGGCGGCTGGGCATGCTCTTGAAGAACCAGATGTGCACGATCGGGCTGGCCAGGTTGATGTGCCCCATGCGCTTGCGGCGGACGCGGCTGTGCGTCACCTTCACGCCGCAGCGGTCGCAGATGATGCCCTTGTACTTCACGCCGCGGTACTTGCCACAGGCGCACTCGTAGTCGCGCTCGGGGCCGAAGATGCGCTCGCAGAAGAGTCCGTCCTTCTCCGGGCGGTACGTGCGGTAGTTGATCGTTTCGGGCTTCTTCACTTCGCCATAAGACCACGCCCGGATGTCATTGGGCGAGGCCAGCGTCACCTTGACGGCGGAGAAGTCGTTGATGCGGTCGTACACGGTTTCGGCCATGTGTGCCTCCGGTGGTTACCGGTGAAAGTCGATCGGTTCGGGACGCAGCAGAGGGGGGAGGTGCCTGGATGAGCCCGTTACAACAGGCTGCCCAGCTCCGTCTGCCGCTTCTCCAGCGTGATGTTCATGCCAAGGCCCTTCAGTTCGTTGCACAGCACGTCGAAGGCAATCGGCATGCCGGCCTCGAGCTTGTGCGTGCCCTTGACCATGCTCTCGTAAATCTTCGTGCGGCCCTCGACGTCGTCGCTCTTGACCGTCAGCAGCTCCTGCAGGATGTAGCTGGCGCCGTAGGCTTCGAGCGCCCACACCTCCATCTCGCCGAAGCGCTGGCCGCCCGTGCGGCTCTTGCCACCCAGCGGCTGCTGGGTGATGAGCGAGTAGGGACCCGTGGCGCGGGCGTGGATCTTGTCGTCCACCAGGTGGTGCAGCTTCAGCATGTACATAAAGCCAACCGACGTGCGCTGCTGGAAGGCCTCGCCCGTGCGGCCGTCGTAGAGCTGGATCTTGCCGCCGCGGGGCATGTGGGCGAGCAGCTCGCGATGGTGCGGGTGCTCGCCGGTCTTCTCGACGCCCTCGTTGCGCTCCTTGACGTAGTTGTTCGCTTCCTCGATCGCTGCGTGGATCTCATCCTCGGTGGCGCCGTCGAAGACCGGTGTCACGGCCTGGAAGCCCAGCACCTGCGCCGCCCAGCCAAGGTGCAACTCGAGGATCTGGCCCACATTCATGCGGCTGGGCACACCCAGTGGGTTCAGCATGATGTCGACCGGGGTGCCGTCCTCCATAAACGGCATCTCTTCGATGGGCACCAGGCGGGCGATCACACCCTTGTTGCCGTGGCGGCCTGCCATCTTGTCGCCCACGCTCAGTGGGCGCTTACTGGCGATGTAGACCTTGACCATCTCGAGAACGCCGGCGGGAAGCTCGTCGCCACGCTTCATGTGGGCGACGCGGCGTTGCTTTTCCTTCTCGATGGCCTCGATGCGCGGCCAGTACTGCTTGTAGCTGATCTCGGCCTCTTCGCGGGCCTCCTTGCTGCCCTTCACCCAGCCCAGCTCGAAGGTCTTGATCTGCTCGATCACGACCTCGGGAATGTCGCTGGCGGCGACCTTCTGGCGGGTGTTGGGGTCGACCAGATCGCTGCCAACGGCCTCGTTGATCGACGCCACCAGTTCACGGAAGATGTCGATCGCCTTGGCGTCCATCTCCGCCTCGTATTCGGCGATCTGCTGCTTGAGCTGCCGCTTCTGCTCCTCGTTCATGTGCAGGCGGCGGCTGAACTTCTTGGCGCCGATGACGATGCCCTCGATGCCGCTGGGCACCTCGAGCGAATCGTTCTTCACGTCCTCGCCCGCACGGCCGAAGATGGCGTGCAGCAGCTTCTCTTCGGGCGTCAGCTCGGTCTTGCTCTTGGGGCTG
>JBITAF010000078.1:0-11644 GCA_044440025.1 Phycisphaerales bacterium JB060
CGGCATCGATCTCTTCGGTTTCCATTTCGAGAATCCTGTCGGCATCGCCGCCGCCCGGCTTGGTCTTGCTGAGGTCGTTTCCGCCGTCTCGGGTGTTCTTTGCCATGCTCTTCCCACTGCTTCACATCCGGGCCCCTCGCCCGGCGTCAAGACTGTATCGACGCGTCGCCGGCCCGGCTGGAAGCAAAACTGGGCGATACGTGCGTGTTTTCTCTACTAGTCAGGTGTCGACCCGGTTTCTCGGTCCTGCGGGGATCCCTGGAAAACCCCACCCTCCCGTTTCGTGGCGGGGGGCGTTGCTGCGCTCTGGTCCTTGATCTTGGCGATCATTGCTTTTCGGACCTGCTCATATTCATCCTTTGACATCTCGCCTCTGGCCACCATGGCCCGCATCTCTTCCATTGTCGAGAAGCCACCGGGGTCATCGCTCGCCTGACCGACCATCCGCCGACGGATGAACAGAAGCGCGAGTGTGCCGAGCACCACAACGACGATGAGGGCGCCGACCCAGGCGAGGAACTGCCCTGTGTCGTTCTGCTGGGAGGCCTGCGCCAGTATGAACTGCCCTGTCAGCCCCATGAATTCGTCCCACCGGAAGCGATAAATGAGCGGATTGGCTGGATCAGGCGGGGCATGACCGAGTTCTCGATGATGCGTTCGCCGCAGCGGCCGAGGTCCGAGAACTCAAGCTTCGGAGTCGTCACGTCGTCCATGGGTCCGTGGCGGCGGACGGTGAGGTAGACGCTGATAGGCTCGCCATCGGGGGTGTGACCGGGGGCGGCTGTGGGTCGGGTCTTGATCTCGAAGTATGCCTCACTGCGTTTGGGCACCCCATTTCCGCCCAGGGACACGCCGAGGATGGGCTGGGCGTCGATGGGGGAGGCTCCCATGTCGTCGACCAGGCAGGCCAGGGGCGAGCCGCGGAGGAGCGACTCGAACACGATCCGGTCGTGGTCGCCCTGGGCCTCGATATCAAAGCCGAAGAGGGTCTCGTAGTAGTCGATGTCCAGGGAGCTGATGCCCAAGTAGTAGGGTGCCAGTTCAAGAACTGCGGCGTGGAGTTGGTAGGCCTGCTGGAAAGTCTCGGGGTTGACCACACCTGCGCGGACGCAGTTGCCGCGGACTGCGACCCAGTGCTGTGGTGTGATGCCCGGTGCGGACTCGAGGGCGAGCTCGTTCTGGACGTGGCGGAAGGTCTGGAGGGTGGGAAACTCCTTACGGAGGCGATCGAAGAGCTCGACGGTGACCTGGCGGGTGGCGTCGAGCTCGCTATGGAAGGCCAGCTTGAGGTTGACGTACATGTCCGAGCAAAGGGCCTTGTAGCTCTCGATTGGCTGGCTTTCGATGGGCATGCTGGTCATTCCTTCGATCCGACGTGCGCGACCCGGATGTCGGCGCCCTCTGGCGCCCCGCTCGGACGGATCGGCCGTCACCGGACGATCCTGAACCCCTGCTCGCCCTCACGGACCGAAAGGTCCTGGTAACGGGCGTCGGCGATGCGGCCTTGCATCGCCTTGCCGAGGCCGTCCAGCATGTCCTGGACGTGTTGTGGCTGCCCCTGGACCTCGAGCCAGACGGTGCCGTCGGGCTCGTTGCGGACCAAGCCGGTGACGGGCAGCGGCTCGGCGATGGCTCGGGCGGTGGCCCTGAAGCCCACGCCCTGCACCGTCCCGAGATAGCGCACCGCCGTCCGGATCGCCATGACCGTGAGCGTATCCACGGATCGCTGGTCGGGCAGGGGCGCAAGCGACACGAATGGCGTACCGTGATCTGGGGACGCACAAAGACGGGGTGGCATGAGCGATCGCGGGGACATCGAACGGGTTCTAGCGGCTACGGATATCGTGCGCGTGGTGCGCGAGCGCGTGGATCTGCGGGAGAAGGGCCGCGAGTGGGTGGGCCTGTGCCCGTTCCACAACGACCGCTCGCCCTCGATGTTCGTCTCGCCGGGCAAGCAGATCTTCAAGTGCTTCGCGTGCGGGGCGGGCGGCGACGCGCTGAGCTTCGTGCAGAAGTACGACGGGGTCGAGTTTCCCCAGGCGCTCGAGCACCTGGCCGAGGCGGCGGGCGTGGAGCTCACCCCCCGGGGTCGGCAGGCCCCCCGCGGCCAGGGGCGGAGTGAGCGGGCGGCGGCGTTGGAGGCCAACTCATTTGCGCAGGACTACTTCCGGCGGTCGCTGGTCGATCCGCAAGCGGGCCGGGCCGCACGCGAGATGGTCGAGCGGCGTGGTATTTCGCCCGAGATGGTCGAGGCGTTTGGCATCGGATCGGCCCCGGCGGGGTGGGACGGATTGGTGCAGGCGGTGTTGCGTGAGAAGCGGCCGGTGGAGGCCTTTGCCGCCGCGCAGCTTGTGAAGGCGCGTGAGCAAGGTGGGGGACACTACGACGTATTCCGCAATCGCCTGATGTTCCCGATCCACGATCAGGGCGGGCGGGTCATCGCCTTTGGCGGTCGGCGCCTGAGCGAGGATGATCCCGCAAAGTACCTGAACAGCCCGGAGAGTCCGGTGTTCAAGAAGTCGGGCGTGCTCTATGGGCTCTGGAAGGCCAATGCGGGCATCCGGCAGGCGGGCTTCTGCATTGTGACCGAAGGGTACACCGACACGATCGCGTGCCACCAGGCGGGGTTCACGAACACCGTGGCCACGCTGGGTACGGCGTTCACAGCCGAGCACGCGGTTCTGCTTCGGCGGTTGTGCAGCCGTGTGGTGCTGCTGTTCGACGGCGATGAGGCGGGGCTGACGGCGGCCGATCGGGCGGTGGGGGTGCTGTTCGCCGAACCGTTGGACGTGCAGATCGCGATCCTGGGCCAGGGCCAGAACGCCAAGGACCCCGATGAGTTGCTCAAGCTCGAAGGCGGCCGCGAGCGGTTCGCCGCGATGGTGCGGTCTGCAGGCGACCTGCTGGAGTTCCGTTTTGATCGCTTGAGATCCCGTCTAGAGGGACAAGGGCGGTCGGCGTTGCTCAAGGGCGTCGAGGAGGAGGTCCGGTGGCTGGGCGAGCACGGATTGCGACAGATCGAGCCTGCGCGGCAGGACAGGCTTCTGGCGCAGCTTGGCAACCTGAGCGGACTTGATCAGTATCGGTTGCGAGAGCTTGCCCTGAGCGCTCCTCGAAGGGCCAGGGGAGGCCAAGAGAACGAGGCGGATACTTTGCCAAGGCCGGTGGTGTTGTCGGCGGCCGATCGATTGGTGGGTGTGGTGCTGTTGGCGCCGGCTGCTTGGGGGATGCTGAGTGAGGACGACGCCATCACGCTGCGAGACACGGTGGCCGGCGGGCCCAGCGAGCCGGTCGCCGCGGCGGTGGATCACCTGGCGGCCGAGGGCGAGGCGATCACGATGGCGGCGCTACGGGGCGAGCTCTCCGAAGCGTCATTGCAGTGGGCGAGCACGCTTGTGGCCTGGGCCGAGCGAGAAGCCACCAGTGTGGGCGGCGGGGCCGCTGGGGAGGCGGATGGCGAGGCCTTGCGGGGCCTTGTGGCGGGGCTGGTGCGTCAGATATACGGGCGGCAGAGCAGCCTCGAGGTCGACCCGTTTGAGCGGGTCCGGGCCCGTCGGGAGCAACTTGCCAGGTTCCAGAACGACCCCGGGCGGATTGCCCGGCCCTCGTAGGGTGTTCTCTGGCCAGCACTTGGAGATGTTCGTGGGCCCGGGGGGGCGGGGCCGGGTAGAGTTTGTCCCGGTGATCTTGCCGGGCGGCTGGATGTGGTGTTTGTCCAAGGCTGTCAGCGAGGGAGGATTGGGCAGAACGGGCCCGGATGTGCGATGAGCGGACTTCCTCCTTCGATAGCCGGTATGCTCGAGTCTGCGGCGGCTCGTCGGTGGCTGAGTTTTGAGGAAATTAACGATGCCGCTCCGGACGACTGGGTGAGCCAGCGGTCTCTGCACGTGCTCATGGCGCGGATCGACGAGCTTGGGATCGAGCTGGTCGACGAGCCGACCTACCGAGCCCGGACGCGTCACGCGCCGGAGCGAACCGAATCGGCGGATACGCTCGCGCCACCCGAGGTGGACCCCGACGAGGGGAGCGAGGCCTCGGGCGTCGATCGTGCCGTTGAGGATCCGATCCGCAGCTATCTTGCGCAGATGGGGGCGATCCCGCTTCTGACGCGTGAGGGCGAGACGCGGCTTGCCAAGAAGATCGAGCTCACGCGGATCATGTTCCGTCGGCGTTGTCTCCAGAACGACTACGTCGCGGCGCAGGCTGTCGAGTTGCTCCGGCAGGTGCAGTCTCGCAAGCTTCCGTTCGATCGCACGCTGCGTGTCTCGACGATCACGCCCGAGGCCAAGGACCGGCTGTCGCGTCGGTTGCCGTCGAGCCTACCGACGATCGAGGCGATGTTGGCGCGGAACCGGCAGGAATGGGCTCGGGCCGAGCGTGCGTGCCGCGAGGGCCGGGGCGAGGATGGTCGGCTGACGCCCCGAGCGGTGCAGGAGCTTGCGGCGATCGAGCGGTCGCTTGCGGCGCGCCGTCGCCGGGTTTCGGCGTTGATCGAGGAACTGGAGCTGCGCACGAGCCGTCTGGTTCCGATCCTGCGGAAGCTGCGCGCGATCTCGGCGAAGATGCGGGAGATCGAGTCTCTGCTGGCCGAGGACCGGAAAGAAGGTTCGGCGTGCGAGTCGATCGACGAGGACGATCGTCTGGTGATGCGCGACGAACTCGAGGGCTTGCGAGGGCTGGTGCTCGACACGCCGGAGGCTTTGTCGCGGCGCGTGGCGGAGCTGAACTGTGTGTTCTGGGAGTATGAGCAGGCCAAGCGGGACCTGTCGGGGGCGAACCTGCGTCTGGTGGTTTCGATCGCCAAGAAGTATCGCAACCGCGGGCTGGGGTTCCTGGACGTGATCCAGGAGGGCAACACCGGGCTGCTGCGGGCGGTGGATAAGTACGAGTACAAGCGTGGGTATAAGTTCAGCACGTACGCGACGTGGTGGATCCGCCAGGCTATCACGCGGGCGTTGGCCGACCACGCCCGGACGATTCGCCTTCCGGTGCACATGATCGACACGATGAGCAAGATCCGGGCGATCCAGCGGCGGTTCATCCAGGAGCACGGCCAGGAGCCCACCGACGAGCAGGTCGCCGAGATCGCCGGTTGCACGGCTGCGGACGTGCGACGGGTCATGATGCTCTCGCGGAGTCCGTCGTCGCTGGACAAGCCAGTGGGTGATGAAGATGGCTCGATGGTCGAGGTACTCGAGGACGGCCGTCGGGGCGAGCCCGCGGACGCGATGGCGCAGGAGATGCTTCGCGAAAAGCTCGAGCAGGTGCTGCGGACGCTGAGCTACCGGGAGCGCGAGATCATCAAGCTTCGGTACGGCATCGGCGACGGATACACGTACACGCTGGAAGAGGTCGGACGCATCTTCAAGGTGACGCGTGAGCGTGTGAGGCAGGTGGAGACCAAGGCGCTGCGGAAGCTTCAGCACCCGCTACGGTCACGCAAGCTCGAGGGCTTCGTCGACCGGGCGTGAGGCCTTGGCGGCGATGGTCTCTTCGTAGATCGACTGCACCTCATCAAGGTGTGCCGGGTAGCTGGTCAGGTGCGGTGTGATGTCGTGGATGGTCTTGGCGCTGGGGATCACGACGTCGCCGCGCACGAGGCTGACGATGCGATCGGCCAGGGCGTGCGCGTCTCCCGAGGAGAAGAGCAGGCCGTTGGTGGCGCCGTCTTTCTCGACGATCCATTCGGGTGGGCCGCCCAGGCGGCTGGTGATGACCAGCTTGCCGGCGTGCAGGTGCTCGAGCAGGACGAGCGGGGAGTTTTCCATCCAGATGTGGGGGAGCAGGCCGACGTCGTACTCGGCGACCGAGGCGGCGCGCTGCAAGAGGTCGTACGCGCCGGCGAACTGGACCTGGGGGTAGCCGCTCAAGAGCTTGCGGAAGGCCCAGTCTCCGCCCGAGGCGCGGACGTGGAACAGGCAGCGGCTCCGCACGTCGGCGGGCAGCAGCGTGATGGCGTCGGCTAGGACGCGCAGCCCCTTGTTCGGGCGCACGGTGCCGAAGAAGGCAAGGCGGAGCGGGCGGTCGGCGTCGGACGTCCAGGGCGATGCGTCGTAGCCCGGCAGCGCGATGGCGGCGCGGTGCATGCGGTCGAAGTGGGGCTGCCCCAGACGCACGGTGCGGCGCTTGGATGGGTCCAGGCCCATCGATTCGTGGACGCGGCCGAGGAAGTCGCTGGGCGGGGTGACGAGGCTCGCGGCGTTGAGGGCGGCGATGCCGTCCTGGCGGCGGCGGCCGTAGTCGTTGAGGACCTTCAGGTGCATGTCGCCGTTGGCGAGCATGCGCTCGTTGGTGTTTTCGGGCAGGACGGGCGCGGGCTTGGGGAGTTCGCGCGGCTCGGCGCGCACGCCGTAGGTGCTGGCGGGGCCCTCGGCGCTGGCGGCCGATTCGATCGCGCCGTTGTCGTAGCCCAGGAAGCGCAGCTCGTCGGCGGGCGCGGGCTCGGAACCGCCGATCCGGCGTGTGTGAGCGATGAACTTGGCCGAAGCGCGAGCGTGGCCGGTGATGGCCGGGCCGATGACGGCCTGGGCGGATTGGCCCAGGCGTCGCTTGAGGCGACGTTTCACGGGGTCGGGCGCGTCGAGGCAGGTGGCGCAGCGGTTGCCGCCGTCGTAGTCGAGGCACACCTCGTGCTCGCGGTGGAGCAGGTCGACCTGCGGGCAGACGCAGGCGTAGTTGTGCGTGGTGGCGACGACGGGGATGCCGGCGGCCTCGATCGCGGGGATGAGGTCGAGGCTCAGCCCCTCGAGCGTGTGGACGTGTGCGATGTCGGCGTTGATATCGCGCAGCCATCGAAGGACGAGCCTTGTCGTGCGCTCGCAGCGGCGCTCGGTATTGACGTTGCGCAGGTTGAGGGCCGAGGGGGCCAGGTTGGGGCTGTTGACCAGCTCGAAGTTGCGGATGCCCTTCCAGGGCTTGATCTCGCGGACGTGGGGTCCGGGGCGCAGGTCGTAGCGCAGGCCCGAGCCCAGGTAGTGCACGCGGTGGCCGAGTTGGGCGAGGCCGATGGCAAGCTCGGAGGCGTTGAGGTTGTAGCCCGAGCCTTCCTCTGCTTGGCGGCTGAGGGTGGCCCAGCCCAAGAGGGCGATCGAGCGGGGACGTTCGGTCTGGGGCGGCGGTGTGGTCATCCGAAGGGTGCCGGGGGCTGCTGGGGCTGGTTGCGGAGGACGTACCACGCGGCGCGGCAGGCGGTGGCCGTCCAGCGTGCGAGGAAGGCAAGGCGAGAGGGAACGTCGTCGCGTTCGACCTGGCACGCCTCGGGCTTGCGGTGGTCAACGTGCAAGGTAGTGGGGCAGCGCAGGAGTGGGAAGTCGTTGGTGTTATTGAGCACGACGCAGGCGTCCGGTGGGTTGGTGAGCAGGGGGATCTGGCGGTAGAGCCGCGAGCGCGTGCGCGGGGCGTACACCACGTCGCCCGGGCCCGCGTCGTTGCGCGAGATGGTGACGAAGATGGGGCAGCGCGTGGTGAGGCGGTCGCGAAGGGCCGTCTTGATGGTCCGCGCCAGCTCGTGCTGATCTTCGGTCATGCAGAGCATGGCGATGCGCGCATCGGGGCGGTTCAGGCCCAGGCGAACGACGGCGTCGAGCAATGGTTCGTGGGGTGGTTCGGCCTGGTCGAGCTTGCCGGCGTGGTTGGTCATGGCGTCCAACGCGGTGCGGCGGAGGATCTCGGCGTGGAAGCGGCGGCGGCGCAGCCCCGCGGCCAGGCTCTGGCGGAGGACCGAGACCATCCAACGCGCGGTGCTCTTGCGACGCGCGTTGCCCGGGAGGCCCTTGCGCATGGTCCAGATGGCGTTGCGCTGGGCGTAGTAGAGGCGCGTGGGCGTGAGCTTCTGGAACCAGGGCGTGTGGTAGACCACCGCGTCGAGGTCGCACACGACACGATGGCCCGCGCGGCCGACGCGCAGGCACCAGTCGGCGTCGTCGCAGTAGATGAAGTAGCGGCTGTCCCAGTAGCCGACGCGCTGCACGACGCTCCAGCGGGCGAGCATGCTGCACGCCGAGACGACGTCGACCTCGCGCACGCCGGCGAAGTCGTGGGCGCCGCGGCTATCGCCCACGCGGGCGATCCAGTCGGTGTGGGCGCCCTCGAGGCGGTGGCCGGCGTGGGGCGTCTCGGCCATGCGCCCCTGGGCGGGGTCGTAGTAGATGGTCGTCTCGTAGGTGGTCGTGCGGTCGGCGATGTCGACGGCGCGCGAGCCGACCAGGCCGGCGGCGGGGTCTTCCTCGGCTGTGCGAAGGAGCGAGGCGAGGGCGTTGGCGTCGGCGAGGGCGTCGTCGTCGAGCAGCCAGAGGAAGTCGATGTCGGCGTCGGGGGCGAGGAGCTTCTCGACGGCCTGGAAGCCGGTGTTGAAGCCGCCGGTGCCGCCCAGGTTGGCGGTGTTGCGGACGAGGGTGACGCTCGCCAGACCGGCGGTGTTGGCGGTGTCGGTGTCGGTGGCGGCGAAGGCGGGATTGTCGGCGCGGTCGGTGCCGTTGGTGACGAGTCGCTCGGGATGCAGCCAGTCGGTGAGCGCGTCGGTGGTGCCGTCGGTGGAGGCGTTGTCGACGACGACCAGGTGCACGCTTGCCAGGTCGATCTCCCGCTGGGCGAGAATGGACTCGATGGCGCGGCGGGCCTCGGCGGCGCGATTCCAGGTGACCATGACCACGGCGACGGTGGCCGCCCCGGTCGGGGGCGCGGGCGCTGTGGCAGCCGTCCGGCGCTGGTGGGCCTGCGTGGATGGGTGGGCGTGCTGGGTCAAACTCTGATGGGGGGTCTGGTGCGGGGTATGGTGGGGGGTGGGTGCTGGTTCGCGAGGGGCTATCGGGGTCACGATACGCCCCCGAGGTAGATCGGCTCCATTTCCGAGGTGTGCTCGGCCATGGACTTTGGCGGGCGGACGTTGCTCCGCAGGCGGGCGACCATGGCCGGCTCGTTCACGCAGCGGGCGATGGCGGCGGCCAGGGCGAAGCGGTCGTTGGCGGTGAAGAGCAGGCCGTTGGATTCGTGCTGGACGAAGTCGGGGATGCCCCCGGCCTCGGCCCCGATGACCGGCAGCCCGCTGGCCTGCATCTCGATGACGGTCTGGGGCCCGTTGTCCCACCACACGCTGGGCACGATTCCCGCGTCCATGCCCCCGCACATCCAGGGCAGGTCCTGGGGTCCGTACTCGTAGCCGTAGCGGAGGCCGGCCAGGCGCGGCTCGAGGCGGCGGAAGCGGTACTCGATCGACTGGCCGCCGGCGGCGAAGACCGAGAGGGCGATGTGCGAGAGCGTGGCGGGCGTGAGCATCTCCAGGCTGTCGGCGAGCATCGACAGGCCCTTGTACCAGTGGTTCACGCCCACGAAGACCAGGCGCAGCGGGCGGGCGTCGATCGTCGGCCGCGGGGGCGGATCGAAGGCCAGCTCGGCGTTGTGCTCGCGCAGGTGGTTGGCGATGGTGCCGATGGTGATCGTCTTCACACGTGCGGCGTCGACGCCGTGGGCGACGAACTTGCCGGCCACGAAGCTCGAGACCGCGTGCACGGCGTCGCACTTGTTGAGCTGCTCGATGAACGCGGCCCGGCGCGTGCCGTAGTCGGTGGGGGCGCCCCGGTGCAGCGGCTCGGCCCGTGGCACGTTGTCGAAGGGTTGCCAGGTCGGGTCTTGCGGCGTGCACCAGCGGCGGGGCTCGTGCCACGAGCGCAGCAGCGCGCTCATGCCGCGGGGGTCGTCGGCGGGGTCGATGCTTGCGGGCGTTTCGCCCAACTCGACGGGCAGCACGGGCAGCGGCACGCGCCGGGGCTCGGGTTGGTTCTCGGGTGCGGGCGGCTCGAAGGGCGGCGGCTCGTCGGGGTGGGCCGCGGCCCGGCGGCCGCGTTCGTGCTCGGGGTCGGGCGCGGGCACGCAGCCGGTGCAGGCCCGGCCGCCGTCGTAGTCGGTGCACACGGTGCGGTGGCCCCGCATCAGGTAGACCTGCGGGCACAGGGGGTGGTAGTTGTGCAGGCTGTAGACCACGCGGCAGCCCAGGCGGCGGGCGACGTCCAGGCAGCCGAGCGAGAAGCCCTCCATCGACTGCACGTGCAGCACGTCGGGCCGGATGTCTTGGAGGACCCGCTCGAACACGGCCTCAAGGGCCGGGCTGCGCACCTCGGCCAGCGGCCCGTTGAGCTGCAACAGGCTGGGGGCCAGCACCGGGCTGTTGACGATCTCGTAGACGCCCACGCCGAACCAGTCGGGGTGGCGGCGGGGGGCGCACGGGCCGGGGCGGTCCTTGTGGCGTGGCTTGTTCCGCCTGGCGGGGGTATAGGTCGTACCGCTGGCGATGGTGCTGACGTGGTGGCCGCGGGCGGTCAGTTCGAGGGCCAGGGCCTGCATGTACCCGGCGATGCCGCCCTTGCGGGCGCCCTGGAAGACCATGGGCCAGTTGAGCATGCAGATGCGCACGGGCGAGGGTAGGGGAGGGGGGTGGCTTGACGCTTCGCCAGCGGGGCCGGGCCTTGCTTGTCGCCTCGCCGGCGGGGCCTCGCCCTTCGGGCTTGCGCTCGTGGACGAGCGTGTCTCGACGCCAACGTGCAACGGGCCACCGTTGGCTGCATCCCCATGCACGCCCGGCGACTTCCGTTGCGTCGATTGGTTGTCGAGTCGCGGGCGGCCGGCCCGTGCCAGTCGTGCCGCCTGTACCACATGTATCGAGTGGATCGCGGGGCGACTTCAGTCCGTGAGCTGGAAAATCTGAAAATCGTTGAAAATCGGCCCTGGGGGGGCGTCAGGGGGGTCCGGACCGTGCCAAGGATCGCCCATGCCCAACCGCTTGTCCTTTCTCGTGTTCGCGCTGGCCGTGGTGGCCGCCCTTCGCACGCCGGCGTCGCTGGCGGCCGGCAGCGACCCCATCGACGACCTGGCCGCCACCAGCCGCGAATCCCAGATGGCCGCGGTGGAGGCGCTCGTCGCCCAGGAGGCCCACCCCGGCGGCGCGTTGATCGAGCTGTGGCGCAGCACTGAGCGGCCGGACGTCCACGCCATGATCGCCCGCGTGCTGGCCGGGCGCGGCGAATCCGCGTTTGACACGATCCTGGCCCTCGCCGATCGCGGTGCGCTCGAGGCCGGCGGCTACGGGCTCGACCTGCTGGGCTGGGCGGTCGCGGAGCGCGGCGATGGAGCGCTCGAAGCGGTGCTCGGGGCGGTCCGTAATGAGCGCGCCCATGCCGACCTGGTTGCGCTGTACACGATCGACCACCTCGGGCTCGACCGCGTCGCCCTGGGCTTCGAGCTCGCCCAGAGCGAGTCGCACGCCGATCGATCGTTCGCCCACCATCGTCTGCTCTTCGACGCGCCCGCCCCGCGCGTGTCCGCCCTGCTCGTTCGGCTGGCCGAGAGCGAGGAAAAGAGCGACCGGCACGTCGCCGCGATGCACCTGCCCCGGTGGTCGATGGCCGAGCGCGCCGCCGACCCGGCCGGCTACGAGGCCGTGGGCATGGCGCTGGCGGCGTTGCTGGAAGACGACGACTCCTGGGTGCGTTCCAGCGCCCTGCGCACGCTGCGGGACATGGACCC
The DNA here is from genome assembly GCA_044440025.1 of Phycisphaerales bacterium JB060. Taxonomy (GTDB): domain Bacteria; phylum Planctomycetota; class Phycisphaerae; order Phycisphaerales; family UBA1924; genus JAHCJI01. The sequence goes on from JBITAF010000078.1 coordinate 11,518, forward strand.
GATCCCCCCGCAAGCCGGCCCGGTCTTGCGGGCGATTGTCGAGCGCGGCGAGCCCACGCAGTCGATCGTTGAGGCTCCGCAGGAGCTCTTCAAGCAGAACGAACGCGGGCCCCAGGACACGCGTGAG
>JBITAF010000079.1:0-13328 GCA_044440025.1 Phycisphaerales bacterium JB060
CCGCCCTGCCCGGCCGACCTGGACGGCGACGGCGAGCTGACGATCTTCGACTTCCTGAGCTTCCAGAACCTCTTCGACGCGGGCGACCCCGCCGCCGACTTCGATGGCGACGGCTCGCTGACCATCTTCGACTTCCTGGCCTTCCAGAACGCCTTCGACGCGGGCTGCTGAGGCGTCCGAGTCCGGGAACCGCATTGCATGCTCGCGAGCATGATGTATACTCGCAGCACACAAGGAGGCCTGGATCGATGACCCCGAGTTTCCCCGCACCCATGCTGCTCGCAGCCGCCGGCCTGGCCCTGCTGGCCAGCACCACCGCTCGGGCCCAGTTCGCACCCGTCGAGCGCATCAGGCCGCCGCAGCCGGCCCCATTCGACGGCTTCGGGTCGGGCGTGGCGGTGCGGGGCGACCGTGTACTCGTCACCGCGCCGGCCGACGACGACATTGCGCCCGAGGCAGGGCTGGCGTTCCTCTACGATGCCGCCACCGGCACGCTCGTGCGCACGCTGGGCGAGCCGGGCCTTGTGGGCAGCGATCGCTACGGCGACGCCTGCGCGATGGGGCCCGCCGCGGCGATCGTGTCGGCGTGGGGCGGTGGCTCGGGCGGCGGGGCCATCTACCTGTACGACCCGGGCACCGGCGATCTTCTTGACGCCTACGCCCCCGTCGGCCTGGGCAGCGGCGATCGGTTCGGCTTCTCGCTGGACACCGATGGCGACCTGGCGATCGCCGGCGCCCCCAATGCCGACGGCGTGTCCCCGGCGACCGGGGCGGCCATCCTGCTGGACGTCGGCGTGCCCCGGGCCGTCGCGCAGCTCGGCCGGCTGGGCGCCGTCGACGGCTCGCAGGGGGCCGGCTTTGGCTTCGCCGTCGCGTTGCACGGCGGCTACGCGCTCGTGGGCGCACCCCGCGAGAGCGCCCTGGCGCCCTCGGCCGGCGCGGCCTACCTCTTCGACATGTCCGACCCGCTGCGGCCCGCGCAGGTCGCCAGGCTCACCGCCAGCGACGCCGAGCCGTTCGACTTCTTCGGCACGTCCGTGGCGCTGCACGGCACGGTCGCCGTCGTGGGCGCGCCCGACGCCGACCAGCCGGAGGTCAGCGGCGCGGGCGCGGCGTACATCTTCGACATCACCGATCCCGCCAACCCCCAGGAGATCGCCGTGCTGGGCGAGCCCGACGCGGGCGTGCTGGGCAACTTCGGGCTGTCGGTGGCCACCGATGGCGCCGCCGTGCTCGTGGGCGCACCCAACCACGACGGGGGCGCGCCCAACGCCGGCATCGTCTATGTTTACGACGCCGCCACGGGCGCGGCCAGGGGCGCCATCGCCGCCGATGCGCCGAGCTTCGCGGCCGGCTTCGGCACGAGCCTGGACCTCACCGGCCGCGATCTGGCCGTCGGCGCCCCCCAGGCCGAGATCGCCGGCGACCGCGCGGGCTCGGCGTACCTCTACGCCGCCGCGTGCCGCGCCGACCTGGACGGCGATGGCGAGCTGACGATCTTTGACTTCCTTGCCTTCCAGAACCTCTTCGACACGGGCGACCCGGCCGCCGACTTCGATGGGGATGGCAGCCTGACCATCTTCGACTTCCTGGCGTTTCAGAACGCGTTCGACGCGGGCTGCTGAACCCACGAGGGCGCGATGCGTAAGCACAACGCCGGCCGCGGGCGCCCCTAGAGCAGCCCCGGCGGCCGCTTGGGAACCGCGCCGACCCCCGAGGTTCCCGGATCGTCCGGCCAATCGCCGGCGACCTTCTCCACGCGCGTGACCTTCCAGCCCCGGCTGGTGCGTACGGCGTCGAAGCGCACGGCCTGGCCGTCGCGCAGCCAGCGATACCCCGGCCCGCGGATCACCGAGACGTGCAGCATGATGTCCGCGTCCGCGATTTCTACTGCGGCACCCCCCGCCCCGACCGGCTGGACGAACCCGTAGCCCTTGCGGGCGTCGTACCACTTCACGCGGCCGGGCACCGCGAAGACCTCCACCGGTTGCTCGTCCATGGGCGGCTCCCGCTGCCGGGCGTTGCGTCGCGGCATTGTTGCGCGCCGGCTCGGGCCGTGCGGGGTACGCTCGTGCATGCCCTGGCGAACCATCCGCCGCTGCCTGCTCTGCGCGATCCTTGGCCTTGTCACCTCGGTCCTTGTCGCGTGGGGCGCCGTCGTGCACGTGAAGCTGCGGCCGCAGGGCATGTCGCACATGCAAACGGGCGTGGCGGTCGTCGACGGCGTCATCCAGCGCGTGCAGCGCCACCGGCGATTCGGGCTGGCCGCCGAGCGATGGCAGCTTGTGGACACGGCGAATCTCACATTCGGCGCCGACATCTGGCCCGAGGCGGCGCGTGAGATCGAGGCGATCGGCGGCGCGGCGTACGACGCCCAGGTGTGGGCATCGGCGGCCGCCAATACGCCACCCACCCCCATGCCCACCATCACCGGCCGCCTGGACGACCTCGCGGCGAGCGGCCCGCCCGAGCCGGTGCCCGACATCGCCGACGTGCGAACCTCGCTCACCTTCAACGACTTCGGCTGGCCGTTGCCGGCGCTCCGTTCGGTCACGCGGTATGACTCGTTCGCGTCCCAGGCCGGCTCCCCCGGCATGCCGCCGGGGATGGGCAATCGGTACGAGGTGCGCCACGCCATTGCGATCCCTTGGCATCGCAAAGGGAATGCTGCCATCAACACGACGCCCGACCCACTCAATCTCCCACTGAAGCCGCTGCCGGGCCTGGCGATCAACACCATCGCCTTCGCGGTGCTCTGGGGAATGATCCTGTACGCCCCCGGCGCCACGCGTCGCGCCTCGCGCCGCGCCCTGAACCGCTGCACCGCGTGCGGCTACGCCCTCAAGGGCCAGCCGGGGCCGGGCTGCCCGGAGTGCGGGCAGGGGCGATAAGCAGCAGGAGCCCGAACGTGCGCACCGACAGAGACCAGCATGGATCACGCCCCACCAACGCCTCCAACGCCTGACTTCGACGCGACGCCCGAGCCCACCACCCGCGTCCTCTTCGTGTGCGGCAAGAACAGGTGGCGCAGCCCCACCGCCGAGCAGGTCTTCGCCGGCAACCCCGAGCACCCGGGCCTCGAGTGCCTCTCGGCCGGCCTGAGCAACGACGCGCCCACGCCCGTCTCGGTCGAGCTGGTCCAGTGGGCCGAGGTGATCTTCGTGATGGAGCCGGTGCACAAGCGGAAGCTGGCCGCCCGCTTCGGCGAGCACCTCGCCAACGCACGGGTGGTCTGCCTGAACATCCCCGACCGCTACCGCGAGATGGACCCGGCCCTGATCGAGCTGCTCGAGCGGCGCGTGCCGCCCCACCTGTGCTGAGCGGGGTCGCCCGCCAGACGCCGGGGACGCCGCTCCGCACGGTCCACGCCCCCCGAGCCACGGCCCCCGCCGCCCGCGCCAGGGCCCGCCCGCCGAGTGCCGTGGCTGGGGGCCCGCCGACCCCGGTCCGCAGGGCGAAAACCAGGGTCCGAGCCGCTCGGACCCTGGAACGCGGGCCGTGGACCACGGTCCGAGGGGCGAGATCCGCCCCCGGCGGAACTTCTCGTGAAGCCGGGACCGCTTCGGGTCGATGTCCGCAAGAGGGTCCGGCGTCGGGCCCGCTTCGGGACCCCGCACGGAGGACCGCACGCCATGCCACCGAGATATCCCAAGCAAGACGGCCGCTTCCTGGCCTGGGCCCGCACCGTCACCCGCGTCTGGAGCGGCTGGCAGCCGGGCGGGGGCAGCACAGGCGTGCCGGACATCGGCCTGACCGACGAGCAGGCCCAGCGGGCGCTGGAGCTCTTTGAAAAGGCCTACGCGGCCCATACCCACCAGCGGGCGATGCAATCGCTGGCCCGCGCCGCCACGGCGGCCAAGCGCGAGGCGTTTCAAACCTTCAAGACCGAGCTGGGGGCCGACATCGCCACCATCAACGCGTACGCCAAGGCCACGCGCGATCCGGGCGTGCTCAAGCGGGCCGGGCTGTGGGCGCGCAAGCGGGCCACGCGGCGGCATCCGGTCGCCCCCCGCCAGGGACAGCTCCGCTTCGATGTGCGGCAGGGCGCCATGGTGCTCTGGTGGAAGGGCCGCACGCTGCCGGGGACGTTCTATCGCATCGAGCGGCGGCTCACGCCCGGCGACGATCCCGGCGGGGGCTTTACGTTCATCGCCTCGGTGGGCGAGCGCCGCTTCGCCGACGCGGGCATCCCCCGGGGCACCACCGAGGTCCAGTACCGCGTCAGCGCCACCAAGCACGGCCGCACGGCATACGGCTTCACGGTCGGCGCGTCGCTGTATGGGGAGGATTGGAAGATGGCCCCACCGGCCGGGCGTGGTCGATCGCCACGCGCTGGCCGGGTGGCCTAGAACCCACGACGCGAACGCGGACAAGGAGCACGCATGCCGCTGGAGCTTGGTATCTGGAGGATCGAGGACGACCGCGGACCCACGCGCCTGGACGCCCGGCGCCTGGACCTGGAGCGCCGCCTCCAGGACATGCTCGACCAGGACATCTCGATCGCCGACGAGGGGTGGATGGTCATCGGGCGGGAAGTGCAGGCCAGCGGCGGGCGCATCGACCTGCTCTGCCTGAACGCCAACGGCGACCTGGTGGCCCTCGAACTCAAGCGCGACCTGACGCCGCGCGAGGTCGTGGCCCAGGCGCTCGACTACGGCTCGTGGCTGGTGGACCTGGAAGACGACGACATCGCCGCCATCTGGGACGCCTACGTCTCGCGCTACCACCCCGAGAAGGGCGACCAGTCGCTCGACCAGGCCTTCTGCGAGCGCTTCGGCGTCACCGCGATGCCCGACGAGCTGGGGGCGACCACCACCTCGTGCTGGTGGCCAGCGCCTTCGACGCCAGCACCGAGCGCATCGTGGCCTACCTGCGCGAGCGCTACGGCGTGATGATCAACGCGGTCTTCTTCCGTGTTTTCCACGACGAGGGGCGCGAGTATCTCACACGGGCGTGGCTGGTCGAGCCCGAGGACGCGGGCGACGATGGGGACCAGAGCGCCGGACGATCATCGCCGCGCGGCCCATGGAACGGCGAGGTGTACTTCACCTTCGGCGCCGACGAGCAGCGGTCGTGGGACGAGGCCCGCCGCCTGGGCTTCGTCAGCGCGGGCGGCGCCCCGCGCTTCGCCCGCCGGATGCGATCGCTCCGGCCCGGCGAGCGCATCTGGGTGAACATCCCCGGCGGCGTGGGCTACGTTGGCGTGGGCGAGGTGACCGGCGAGGCGGTCAAGGTCGACGAGTTCGAGATCACGACCGAGCAGGGCCGGCGCAGGCTGACCGCTCAGGACGTGTCGACCCCCGGCATGTTCGAGCGCGCCGACGACCCCGAACGCGCCGAGTACCTCGCGCCCGTGCGGTGGATCAAGACGGTGCCCACCGAGCAGGCCATCAGCGAGACGGGCTTCTTCGGCAACCAGAACGTCGTGGCCCGCCCGCGCGACCCCAAGTGGGAGCACACCGTGCAGCGGCTGCGCAAGCGGTTCGGCGTGGACGCCGATCAAGCCTGAGCGGCCCTGCAACCCGAGCCCCGCCCGCCGGTACACTCCAGAGTGAACACGAACCGCGGGGAGGCTTGCATGGCGTGGTGGCGAATCTTGGCTGTGGGCGTGGTCCTCATCCTGGCCGTGGCCCCGCCGGTAGCGGGTCAGGAAGTGGCGGCCCAGGACGACCAGCAAGACCGGCCCAGCTTCGGCATGAGCATGAGCGGGGGCGATGCGTCGATGGCGGTGGCCATTGGCCTGTCGTCGATGGATCGCTACGCCGACCTGCTGGGCTTCGACGAGCACCAGCGCGACGCGGCGATGATGCTGCACGAGGCGTATCTCGAGGACTACAAGCTGGCCGCCGACGCGATCGCCCAGGGCATGGAAGACCTGGAAGACGAGTCGAAGCTGACGCGCGACCGCGACGAGTTTCGGAGCAACCTGGGCCGGTTGTGGCGCGGCATGCTCGACCAGCAGATCAAGCTCGACGAGCGGCTGCTGGGCGACCTGGAAACACTGGCCGCCCTGCCCGAGGACGATGATTCGTTCGCCCGCGTCGAGCGGGCCCGGCGGCGCGAGCTGGCCCACGCGATCTCGCGGGTGAACGGGGCATGGGTCGACCTGTTCGACGTGGCCGAGCGCACGGGCGTCCGTGACGAACCCGGCGTCTCGGACATCCTGCGGGAATATGAGACCCAGATCGACGCGGCCCACCGGCCATTGATCGAGGCCCAGCTCGCCGTCATGCGCGGCGGCATCGAACTGATGGAGGAGCCCTACGCCGTGGCGCGGGAGCGCTCACGAGGCGAGGCGTACCAGGCCTGGGCCGAGGCGAACACGGAGAAGCTTGCCGACGCAGACGCGAACGCGAAGGCCACCAACGAACGCTTCTCTCGGCAGATCGCCCGGGCCCTGCCAGAGGACGAGGCGACGGCCTGGACCAATGAGTTCAATCGCCGCGCGTGGCCGGTGGTGTACCGCGTGAGCGACGCCCAGCGCGTGCTGGACGCGGCGGCGGGCCTCGAGGACCTGACCGGCGAGCAGCGCGAGCAGCTCGACGCCCTGCGCGCCGGCTATGAGCGCGACGCGGCGTCGATCAACCAGCGCTGGGCCAAGGCGATCGATACGCACCAGGCGGGCGCGGGCAACCCGTGGCCGGGGGGCGGGGAGTCGGCCGATGTCGAGCGGGCCAGAGCGGATCGGGAAGAACTCGACGAACGGCTCATCGAGCGGGTGCGGGGGCTCTTGACGCCCGAGCAGGCCGAGCGGTTACCCGATACCGGGGGTGTGGACGCCGACGAGGTGGTGCGCGAGCTTGGCGGGCGGTGAAGCATCGCAACCCGACCGTCCCGACTCGAAGAGTGCTCTTCGGACCAATCGCTATGGACATCCCGCCGCGAACGCGTTCTGATAGGCGAGGAAGTCGAACAGCCTCAGCGCGCCATCGCCGTCGAAGTCGGCCCGCGCATCGCCAGCGTCGAAGAGCATCTGGAACGCGAGGAAGTCCATGACCGTCAGCTCGCCGTCGCCGTCCAGGTCGGCCTCGCACCGCGGCAGGACGCACCCGTAGCGCGCGATGCGGCTGGAGGCGTGCCCGCCGGCGCTCGTGAAACGCCCGCCGGCGAAGAGGGCCGGGCCCGAGCCGTCGTCGTGGGCGTGCAGGACCGAGACGATGCCCGAGACGCTGGCGTCGGCGGGCTCCAGCGGCGCCCAGTCGCGGCCGTCCCACTGGGCCAGGTAATCGCCCGCGCCCCCGTAGGCGCGCGAGAACTGCCCGCCCACGACCAGGCGCGGGCCGTCGCCGGCGTCGAACGTCGTCGCCGAGAAGCCGATGTTGGCCAATCCGCTACGCAGCGGCTCGAAGCGCGTGCCATCCCACCGGGCGATGTTGCGCGTGCCGGGCACGCCCGAGACGTCGAAACCTCCAACGAGATACATCGCTGACCCGCGGCCATCGTCGTAGGTCGCCATCGCGTCGACCGTGCCGGAGACCAACCAGGGCAGTGCTCGCCAGTCTCGCCCGTCCCACCGCCGCAGGCCGTTGAACCGCCACCCGGGGAGCTGTTGGACGTCGCCCCCGGCGTAGAGCACCGGTCCCTTGCCGGCGTCAAAGACGTGCAGCGAGCGCACCGGTTCGGGCGCGCCCCCGCCCACGGCCGTCCACGACGTGCCGTCCCATCGCGCCACGTGCTTGACCGAGCGACCATCGGCCGTCTGGAAATCGCCCCCGGCGTAGAGCGCCGGTCCGCGGCCATCGTCGTACACGGCCAATGCGCGCACGGCCCCGTCGAGCCCCGGCGGGTCGCCCGCGCCCACCGGCGACCACGCGCGTCCGTCCCACCGCGCGACCCCGCGGGCCGGCCGACCGCCGGCATTGCGGAACCAGCCGCCGGCGTAGAGCGCCGGCCCGGCGCCATCATCGAAGACCGCCAGCGAGAGGACCGACCCGTCCAGTCCCCCATCCAGCGCGGTCCACCGCGCGCCGTCCCAGCGCGCAGCGTAGTTGACCCGTTCGCCGCCGGCGTGCTCGAACTGCCCGCCCACGAAGAGCTTCGGGCCCGTGCCATCGTCGAAGGTCGCCGCGGCGAGCGCGTCGTCGTCCAGGCCGGCGTGCAGGCCCGGCGAGTCGAGGGGCGCCCAATCAACGCCGTCCCACACCGTCAGCGCCGCACTGTATCGATCGGCCGCCGTCGGGAACCGCCCGCCCACGAAGAGCTTCTCGCCGGCTCCGTCGTCGTAGACCGCCATGGCCCGAACGCCAGAATCTGTCTGTGCGTCCAGGCTCTTCCATTGCACGCCGTCCCACGCGCACATGGAATCGACGGGCCCGCTGGCACCACTGACATGGCCGCCGGCCACGAGCACCGGGCCGGTGCCGGGGTTGTGCACCACCAGCCGATTGGGCACCAGAGCGCAGCCCTCTCCGACACCGGACCAGTTTGATCCGTCCCAGCGGGCGATGTGCCGCGCCGGGATGCCGCCGGCCGTGCCAAAGCCTCCGCCCACGTAGAGCGCGGGCCCGGTTCCATCGTCGTACACCGCCAGCGACCCCGCAGGACCATCGAGCCCGATGCCATCAGGACCCTCAAGGGCCTGCCACGAGAAGCCATCCCATCGCGCAATGTGGTTGACGGTGCGTCCGTCGCCAGTTGCGACGAACTCACCCACGGCATACAGGGCCGGCCCGGTCCCGTCGTCGAAGACCTCCATGTCGAACACGTCATTGCTCGGACGCCCCAGCCCGGAACCCACCGGGTTCCATCGCGACCCATCCCATTGCGCAACGCCCAGGAGCGAGCCGGGAGCGCCGCTTCCCGAGCGGTTGAGCGCGCCGCCCGCGAACAGGACGGGGCCATCGCCGTCATCGAACACGGCCAGTGAATCAACCGAGCCAAAGAACCCTGCTCCGACACGCTCCCAGGCCGTACCGGTCCACCTTGCGATGTTGTTGACTTCCACCCCGCCAGCGCGGTAGAAGTTGCCGCCCGCGTACAGCTTCTCGCCCGTGCCGTCGTCGAACACGCACATGGCGAACGTACGCAAGCTGGTGCCCGAGCCAAGCGGCGACCACGCCTGCCCGTCCCACCGCGCGATGTTGCTGGCCTCGACCGAGCCCACGATCTCGAAGTTGCCGCAGATGTACAGCGACTGGCCTACGCCATGATCCCAGGTGATCATGTCGAAGATCTCGCGATTGACCCCCGGCAGCCCGAAGACGCCCTCGGCCCACTGCGGGTCGCACGCCTGGCCGGGCGCGCGGACCGCCGAGGACAGGATCGCACAGGCCGCGACCGCGAGCCAGCGAGCGAATGGGATGGGCATCCCCCGGCATGAACGTTCGGTGAACATTGATCCTCCCCTTGGTGCTCAGCATAACGCGATACGGGCACATCCCATAGGCTGATTCATGAAACTTCTCGCGCTTCTTGCCGCCCTTCTTGCCGCCCTGCTGCTGGCCCTGGACGCCCCTGGCGTCGCAGACCCCGGAAGTCCTCGCGGCGTCAATGTTCCTACCGCCATCGGCGTCATGAGTTTCAACATCCGCTACGGCGCCGCCGGCGACGGGCCCAACCACTGGGAGCACCGGCGCGGGGCGGTCATCGATCTCATCGATCGGCGGGGCGAGGACTTCGTGGGGCTGCAGGAGGCCCTGCGGTTCCAGATCGACGAGATTGCTTCGGGCGTGCCGCGGTACGCGTTCGTGGGCGTGGGGCGCGACGATGGCCAGGACGCGGGGGAGTTCTGCGCGATCCTGTACGACACGCGCACGTGGAAGGTCGATGGCGAGCACCAGGGCACGTTCTGGCTGAGCGACACGCCGGAGGTCGTCGCCTCGACGAGCTGGGGCAACGGCATCACGCGCATCGCGACCTACGCCCGCTTCGAGCGCGTCGGCCCGAAGAAGGACGAAGGTGAACCCAAGGCCCTCTGGGTCTTCAACACCCACTTCGACCACCGCAGCCAGCCCTCGCGCGAGCGCAGCGCGGCCCTGGTCGCCCGGCGCATCGCCGGCCGCGCGAACCCGGGCGAGCCGGTCGTGCTCATGGGCGACTTCAACGCCGGCGAGACCAACCCCGCCATCGCGTACCTGCGCGGCGAGGCGGACGTCCAGGGCGAGCGCACGCCAGCGCCGCTGGTCGACAGCTTCCGCATCGCAAACCCGGGCGCCACCGACGTGGGCACCTTCGGTGGCTTTGACCCCGCCAAGACCGGCGGCGAGAAGATCGACCATGTGTTCATCGAGCCGGGCGCGAGCGTGCTCGACGCGGCGATCGTGCGCGATCCCGTCCCAGGAGATGATGCGCGGGCGCCGTCGGACCACTTCCCCGTGACGGCACGCCTCGCCTGGCCCTCGAACTGACACACGCCCCTACATTGACCGCATGAGGACGAAGAAGCTATCTCTGTACGCGGCGTGGGTGCCTTTGGTGGGCTTGATGGTCGTGGCCGGCGGGTGCGATCGGGGCGGCCAGGCCACGGCCCCGGCCCAGCAACCCGCCGACGCGTCGGAAGCCGCGAGCAAGCCCGATGCCGCCGGCGATATCCGAGCCGCCTACCACGCCGTGCTCGACGCGGCCATCGGGGCCCAGGACGACGTCGTCGCCGAGCACGGCCGCGAGCCCTGGGGCGCCGCCGGGGTGCTCCGGCACCCGGACTTCGACGCGCCCGCCGCCGGGCCCCTGATCGACGAGCAGGGCCTGGAGCGGGAGGGATTCGTCGCCGAGGTCGCCATCACCCGCACCGCCGCGGCGGCCCTGCGCACGGCGGGCGTCGTCGAGAAGCTGGCCGAACTGACCCGGGCGGTCGGCGCCCTCGATGGCGACACCGAGCTTGATCTCTCCGGCACGCTCGACGCCCGCGCGCGTGACGCCTACCGCATGCTGGCCTGCCTGGCCGTCGACGCCGAGGTGAACGGCATCGGCGCGCCAAGCGGCCGGGACGACTACGCCACCGTCATCGCCGGCCTGGACGCCATGGCCCGGGCCCAGCTCCAGGCGGGCGGCGAGGACGCGACGACCTCCAACCTGGTGCTGCTGCGCTTCACCGACAGCCTGGTGCTCGACGCCATCGCCGCGGGGCACATGACGCGCGATCGCGCCCGCGCGCTGCTGGGCAGCGCGCGCGTGGCGACCGACGCCCTCCGGCAGCGCTACCTCGAGGCGCTCCCACCGGGGCTCTTGCCCGAGAGCCGCCCGGCCATGGCCGGCTTCTGGCACGCCACGCGCGACGCCCGGCGGCTGGCCCTGGCGATCGAGGTCCACCGCCGCGAGCACGGCGCCCTGCCGGCCGCCCTGGACGCGCTGGTCCCCGGCGTGCTGGCCGAGATGCCGCGCGATCCCCACGCCGAAGACGGTCGGTACGTCTATCGCCGTGACGAAACCAATCCCTTCGCCTACGTGCTCTACAGCGTGGGGCCCGACGGCGTCGACGACGGCGGGGTGCGCACCCGGCGCACGTTCTCGCCCGAGCCGGGCACCGACCTGGTGCTCGTGCCCGAGGGCTGAGCGCGCGACCACGAGGCCGGTCTACGTGGGATCCTCGCCACCCTCGCCCCGGCCGGCGAGGACCTCCTTGAGCGTCTCGAGCTGGATGCGCAGGCGTTCGAGCTCTTCCTTGAGCGCCTCGTTCTCCTCCCGGAGGCGGCGCATCTCCGCCATCACGCCCCGCTCTGCCTGCTGGGCCTGGTGCTGGGCGATCCGCTCGGCCCGCCCGCGGGCGTACGCGGCGTCCAGCCGCTCGATGGGCACCTCCAGGATCACCTGGTGGGGCAGGATCACCTCGCGCCCGGTGGCGTCCTTGGCCTTGACGAGCAGGTGCAGCCCCACCGGCAGGCCGCGCACCTCCACGCCCAGCATCGCCGAGAGCCGCTCGCGCTCGTCGCCGAGCACCCTGCTCCAGTCGGCCTCTTCGGGCAACGCGCTCGGGTCGTTCGAGGCGGGGTCCCATTGCCGCTGGAGACGCTGGAACAGCTCGTTGGCCACCGACACCACGGTGTTGTGGCCTTCGGATTCCAGGCGCTCGGTGTGGATGGTCAGCTCGCCCGTGGCCGCGTCCATCGTGGCCCAGGGCGAGTCGTCGATGGCGTAGGTGATCGGCGCGACCCCGCCGCTGGCCTCGTACTTCAGCGTCGCCGGCGATCCGGCCGGCACGATGACGGCCGGCTGGGCGGCGGGAAAGTGCAGGGGTGGGCGCAGGTCGGCCTCATCGAAGGCCCCGGCCAGCGATGCGTCCGAGATGCGCACCGCCCGATCGCCCGCGATGGCCAGCAGCCCGCCGGTGGTCTCGAAGATCCGCTCGTCGCCCAGGTCGTGACGGTATCGAACGCCCGGATCGACCGGCAGGGCCAGCTCGGCCGACTTCAGCGTGGTGATCGAGGTGAGGCGCAGGGCGTGCTCGGTGGTCTCGCGGTCGCCGCGGCGCACGTAACGCTGGGCGAGCTGGGCCACCAGGGGCAGGCGCGAGCAGTAGAACGCGTCGCCGACGTTGTCGGTGCGCCAGGGCAGGCCGGCCAGTTGCTGCCCTGCCGTGGTGACGATGGCGTTGGCCTGCCCGGAGAGGCCCCACCGGACCGGCCTGTCCATGATGGTCCCGCGGAAGTCGCCGCGCCAGCCGACCCGGTCGCCGCGCCGCACGCGGGCGTCCAGCACCATCAGCACCCGCTCCAGCCCCGCGTCCAGCACGGCGGCCTCGGTGCGCCAGCCGCCCTCGAAGGCCACCGGCCACTGGCGATCGCGATCCCGAGCCGCGCGGCCGAGGGCGGGCAACTCGGGCAATGGCTCAAGCCCGGGCAGCGCGAAGGCCATCATCGGGCCGTTCATCTGGGCGTGCAGGTGCTCGCCCAGCACGCCCAGGCGCTGGACGGGCGCGGTGGTGAACAGGGTCCTGGGCTCGCCCTCCAGCGGGCGGACGTGCAGGGCCGCCGCGCCGGCGTGCGCCAGGACGACCGTGCCGTGGGTCAGCACCACCGGCCCGGGCCGGACCGATTCCAGGCGCTCGTCGAAGAGCACCTCCCCCGAGTCCAGGTCGATGGCGGCCAGACGGGCGGGCTCGTGCTCGCGCGTCTGGTGGTTGCGCTGGCCCTCCAGGGCGATGGCCAGGCGCGTGCCGTCCTCGGACACGGCCACGACGCCGGGCGCGAAGGGCAGCTCGACGGCCCGGACGCCATCGGCCTGGGCCGGGGCGGTGGTTCCAACCGCCGGCCCATCGCCGGCCCGCCGGGCCATCGCCTCCCCGGCCGGCCCGGCTCCAGCCATCAGCACCCCCGCCAACGCCCCCACCACCGCCAACGCCGCCAGTCGCACGCGAAAAACCCTTGCCATGTGGACCCCCTTTGGCCATCCCC
>JBITAF010000080.1:0-19338 GCA_044440025.1 Phycisphaerales bacterium JB060
GGGGCGGCTTCCTGCTCACAGGCGGCAAGGCTCAGGGCCAGGCCGGCGATGGACGCGGCGGCGATGGTGCGTGTGAAGTTCATGGGGAGACTCCTTTCGGTTGGTGGAATGGTACTCAGTGCATCTTGAGGGCTTGGGGAATCGGCAAACGCAGGCAGCGGATGGCCGGCGGGATCGCGCCCACCAGGCCCACGAGCACGCCACCGGCGATGCCCGCGAGCATGACCGGTGCGTCCAGTGTGAGCGCGAAGGCGCCCATGGAGAACTTGACGGCAAGGCCATCGAGCAGCAACAGGCCCAGGATGGCGCCGAAGATGGTGCCGATGGCGGCGGCGAACAGCGACTCTTCGCTGAGGCTTGTGACGATGGCGGCCCGCGTGAAGCCGAAGGCTTGCAGCGTGCCGATCTCGCGCACACGAGCGGCGAAGCTGGCGTACATGGTGTTCAGCCCGCCCAGCAGGCCGCCGAGCGCGATGAGTGACGCGGTGACGATGACCATGATGCGGATGGGCCGATAGAACGCGGCGATCGAGGCGTAGTAGTCGGCCTCGCGCATGGCGGTGATCTCCAGGTCGAGCCGGCTCTTGGCGAAGACGTCGACGTCGGAGAAGCGCGCGGTGTCGAGGCTGACCACGACGGCCGAGAGCGTGGCCTCGCGTTTGGTGGCCACTTGCAGGTCGATGATGGGCATCCAGATCTCGGCGTCCATCACGGTGTTGGGTGCTCGGAAGGTTCCGACGATCGACCAGTCGCGGTTGTCGAAGTAGAGGGTCTCGCCGACTTCGAGGCGCTCATCGGGCAGGCCCAATCGCGTGGCGGCGCGCGAGCCGACGATGATCTCGTCCTGCCCGCTTCGTGGCTGGCGGCCCTCGACGATCTCGACCTCGCTGTGCACCAAAAACGCGACGGGGCGCACGCCGCGGATGACGGCCTGGCGTGGCGTTTTGTCGCTGGCGTCGGCGTTGACGGGCAGGGCGATGTTGATCTCGGGCGAGGCGTAGGTCACCCCGCCGCGCTCGACGAGGCCCGGGATGCTGGCGATGGCCTGGCCGGCGGTGGAGGCGTCGATCTGGCTGCGCTCGAGGGCCTCCTCGCTGCCTGTGCTCATGATGATGACGTTCTCGTGCAGGCCCTCGCGCTGGGTGAGGGTGAGCTGCATGCCGCGGACGAAGCCGGCGGCCGAGAGCACGAGCAGCACCACGAGCGTGGCGCCGATGATGCTGGCGAGCATGCGCACGCGGCTGCGGCCGAGGTTGCGGTAGGCGTACTCGAAGGGGAGCTGGCGGAGCTTCATCGGGCGGCCTCGATTCGCAGGCGTTCGAGCAGTTGCTCGGGGGTTGGCACGCCGCCGGGGTACACGCGGCAGCCGATGTTCCCCGACGCGTTGGGCGGGCTGCCAAAGAGGTCGCGCCCGTCGATGAGCACGCTCGGCGCGGCGAAGCCCCGCCTTGGGTCGGACGCGTCCAGCGACGTCAGGTCGACCTCGGCGACGTCGGCCGCCCAGCGTCCCAGGGCGAGCCCCTCGCGCAGGTTCTCTCGGAGGAGTGGCGTGTTCGGGCAGCCGTCGAAGCCGACGAGTTCGATGGTGTACGGATAGGGCGTGGTCATGGTGGGTGTCTCTGGCTCGGAGCAGGCGGTCAGCACGAGGCTCGCGCCAAGGCACATGATGAGGGTGGCGTGTGGCATGGTTACACGGCCCGGAAGCACGTTGCGATCTCGCGGCGCGAGGCCTGCCACGCGGGCACCAGCCCCGCCAGCACGCCCAGCGCCACGCACACCAGCACGCCGACGGCCAGCACCCGCCAGCCCGCGGTGATGGGGATGGATTGGCCCTCGACCGACAAGGCGAAGCTGCCGAAGCGGGCCACCAGCATCGCGGCCGCCGCGCCCAGCACGCCGCCGATGAGCGACAGGAGCACGCCTTCGGCCACGATGAGCATCGCGACCAGGCGGCCGTTGAAGCCCAGGGTTTGCAGCACGGCGTGCTCGGCGATGCGGCTCTGGACACTCAGGATGATGGCGTTGCCCACCAGCGCGAGCACGGCGATGAGGGCGCCGATGCCCAGCCAGTTGGCGAAGCCCACCAGCTCGACGATGTCGTCGGCGATGCGCGCGACGAAGGCCTTCTCGCCGAACGTCTGCGTGGGGTCCTGGGCGCGGGCGAACTGATCGTCGATGGCTTCGGCCACGGGGTCGAGCATGCTGGCGTCTTCAACCTTCACGTTGAACTGCGTGACGATGCCCAACTGGTCTCGCCCGGCGAGCTGCACGAACTCGAGCGCGGTGTAGGCGACGTTGTGGTCTTGCGGATCTTTCGAGCGGATGACGCCCGCGACGTAGGCGGTAATGCCCGCGGCGTCGAAGGTCTGGCCGGCCTTCAGGCCTCGCCGGGTGGCCAGGGTCTCGCCCAGCAGGGCCGCGTCGGTGCGCCGCTTCCAGTCTTCGAGGCTGCCGTCAATGACCTGGAACTTGTCGGCCCGGGCGGTGATGAAGTCGTCCTTGGGCACGCCGCGGAAGGTCACCACGTCCAGGCTCGTCCGGCAGTTACTCACGACGACCTTCATTGGCACGGCGGAGACGACGCCGGGGATCGACTCGATGCGGCGCTGGTAGTCCTGGGGTAGTTGGCTCGTGACCGGGCAGAAGCGGTCCTTGCGGTAGACGACCAGCGTGGTGTCGTTGGCCGTCGCGGTGGTGGCCGCCTCGACGCCCGTGCGCATGGCCTGGACGGCGGTGAACAGGAACATCGCGATGGCGATGCCCATGAGCGTGAGGCCCGAGCGCACGCGGTGGCGCCAGGCCTGCTTTGCGATGTAGGGGACGAATCGGAAGATATTCATGCCAATACCTCCTCGGCGGCGTTCGAGTCCGCGTCGGCTCGATCGTGCGTCATATCGCCGGCCAGCTTGCCGGTGTCCAGGTGCAGCGTGCGCGTGGCGTAGTCGGTGGTACCCGGGTCGTGGGTCACCATCACGATGGTCTTGCCCTGCTCCTGATTGAGACGGCTGAGCAGTTCCATGATGGACTTGGCCGAGGGCTTGTCCAGGTCGCCCGTGGGCTCGTCGGCCACGAGGATGGTTGGGTCGGTGACGATTGCGCGGGCGATGGCCACCCGCTGCTCCTGGCCGCCCGAGAGCTGTCGCGGGAAGTGGTCGCTCCGGTCGGCGATGCCCACGTCTTCCAGGGCCTTCTGCACGCGCTGGCGGCGCTCGGCCCGGCTGAGCTTGTGCAGCAGCAGTGGGAGCTCGACGTTCTCGAAGGCCGTGAGCACGGGTACGAGGTTGTAGAGCTGGAAGACGTAGCCGACGTTTTCGCTGCGCCAGGCCGCCAGCTTGTTGCGGCTGAGGTCGGCGATGTTGATTCCATCGATGATGAGCTTGCCGCTGGTGGGCTTATCGATGCCGGCGATGAGGTTCAGCAGCGTGGTCTTGCCGCTGCCGCTGGGGCCCATGAGGGCCATGAATTCGCCGGCGGGAACGTTCAGGTTGAGTCCGTCGAGCGGACGGATGATCTCGTCGCCCTTCTTGAACTCACGAGTGAGTTGTTCGCACTTGATGAGTGTCATGGGGTGCCGTCCTTGCTGTTCGTAGAGATGCGCACGCGGGCGCCGTTGTTGAGGCTGGTGGTATCGAGCGCGAGCAGGTCTCCCGATCGGAGGGCGCCCCGGACGCGGGCGTACTCGCCCATTTCTTCGAGCACTTCGATACCCTGGGCGAAGGCCTTGCCCGTGTCGCCGCGGCGGTTGCGCACGACCCACACGCGGCCACCGTCGATGGCGCCCGTGGGCACGAGCATGGCGGTGTCGCCCAGTTCTGGCGCTTCCTGCTGGCCGCCGCCGCGGGGCAGGAACTTCACGCGCGTGAGCATCTCGGGCCGCAGCAGCGGCGAGGGATCGACCACGCGGACCTTGGCCTGCAGCGTGTTCTTCTGGAGGTCGGCCTCGTAGGTGATGCGATCGACCACGCCCTCGAAGGCCTGGTCGGGCAGCACTTCGACGATGACCTCGCACTTCTGGCCCACGAACATGTGCCTCGCGTCGGCCAGCGGCACGTCGACGCGGACCTGGAGCTTGGCCGGGTCGTACAGGTGCACGACGTGGGCCGAGTGCGGGTCGTCCATGCCCAGCATGACCTTGTCGCCGGGGACCTTCAGTCGACGTTGCACGGCTCCCGTGATCGGGGCGTTGATGGTCAGGCGATCGACGCGGAGTTGTGCCTCGTCAAGCCGTGCCCGTGCCACCTGGACGGCCGCCTCGGCTCGCTGGGCATTGGCGCGGGCAAGGTCGAGGTTCTGCTTTTCCATAATGCGCAGCTCGTAGTTTCGCTCGGCGGCGGTGGCCTCGGCTTGCAGGCGATCGCGCTGGGCCTCGAGGATTGCCTGCCGCTGCTCGGTCGCTTCCAGCGTTGCCCGCTGGCCGGCCACGCGCTGGGTGAGCACGATGACCTCCAGTTCGTTGGCCGCTCCGCCCCGCTCGGCCCGGCTTGCGCGGTCGAGCTCGGCCTCGATCTGCTTGAGCATGGCGCGTTCGGTCTCGATCAGCGCGGGCAACTGGGCGAGTTGGGCCTCGGTCTCGGCGAGTTGGGCTTTCGTGGCGGCGACGGCGCGCTCGCGATCGATGGGGTTGTCCCAGTCGGTCTGCGCGGCACGGAGGTTGGCTTCGGCGACGGCCAGTTCGGCCTGTGCGCTTGCCAAGTCGGCCTGGGAGGCTGCGAGCTCGATTGTGGCGTCGTCGGGCACGAGCCGCGCGACGGGCTGGCCCTTCTCGACGGTCTGTCCTTCGAGCACCAGCACCTCGGCCACCACGCCGTCGGTTAGCGCGGTGGCGGCGGTGTAATACGGAGCGGCCTCGAGCCAGCCGGGGGCCTGGATGGCTTGGCCGGTGGGCTGGCGCTCGCCCGGCTCGGCTTCCTGGGTTTCGGCGGCCGAGGCCTCGAACACCACCGGCGCAACGCGCACCGGGGTGGCGGGGGTGAAGCTCTCGCCGGCGGTCCAGAAAACGATGCCGGCAAGCACGACGGCGACGCCGGCAGCGACGGTCGTCGAGGGCGGGATGCGCCCGAATACGGACTTTGGTTTCATGGCGGACTCTCCGCGAGTGAACGTTGCACATGGACCATCGCGCGACCGCCAAGGGCGGGCGCGCAACGCGGGTGCGGACGTTCAGAGTCGCGGGGGACGCAGCAGCGAGAAGTGGGCCTCGATCGCGTGGCTCTGCGGCTCGAAGGCCTGCCACGTGTCGGGCTCGTGCTGTGGGAGGTCGAGTGCCGAGCCGGGCCGGCTCAGTTGCACGGGGGGGGTGACCGCCGAGCAGTTGATGCAGCAGTCGCAATCGCCTGGGCAGTGGTCCGAGTCTTCATCCTGGGAGGGCTGGTGCTCGGCCGGGGCTTGCTCTGCTTTGCAGCACGAATCCCCGGCGGTCTGGTCGACCTGGGTCGTGGTTTCGGTGCAGCAGCACTCGCTGTCAGCCAAGGCGGCCAATGACGACACCGGCCCGGCCAGCAGAATGGCTAGGGAGACCAGCATCGCAATGGGGCGGGCGTACGTCAACACTGGGAGTATACCTCGGGGCCACGGATTTGTTCCCCAAACGACTAGATCGGCGTTGTAGCGGGGGTGGGTCGGTGATTCGCGACCATTGCGAACCAGTTCTCAAGCATTGCCGGGCCTTGGGGGGTCAGATAACTCTCGGGGTGGAACTGAACGCCCTCGAGCGGGGCCTTGCCGCCATTGGCCCAGACGCGGCGGAGGCCCATGAGCACGCGGCGGGTTCGGCCGTCGTCGGCTGGTTCGTCGGTCCAGGCGCTGACGGCCCAGCCGTCGCGCCCGGGTGCGGCAGCAGGGATCTCACCCTTGATCACCAGCGAGTGATACCGCGCAACCTCCATCGGGCTGTGCAGGCCCGAGAACACGCCCGCGCTGTCGTGGTGCACCGGGCTGGTCCGGCCGTGGACGGGAATGGCGTGACGGGCGACGGGCAGGCCGTCCATCTGGGCCATGACCTGGCAGCCCAGGCAGACGCCCAGCACGGGCACGACGCCGGCGAAGCGTTCGATGATGGCAGCCGACACGCCGGCCTCGGTGGGCGTGCAGGGGCCGGGGCTTATGACGATGCCGGTGGGGTTCAGGCTTGCGGCCTGGTCGGGCGTGATCTCATCGTTGCGTGCGACGACCAGGCCGACGCCGGGCTCGAGTACCTCACCCCGCGCGAGGGCGACCTCGCCCAGGCGTTGGACGAGGTTCCAGGTGAACGAGTCGTAGTTGTCGATGAGCAGGATCACGGCCCAAGGGTAGTGGGCACGATGGCTACGCCGCCTTGCTGTCGCGCGTGCCCGCCACGCCATCGCGCGTCACGTAGAAGAGCTGGTCGGTGATCGGGTAGGGCAGCCGCTCGTAGTCCTGGCGAACGCGGTCCTGGATGCGTTGGACGAACTCGGCGGGCTCGCGCGAGAGGGCCACGAACATGTCTCGGGCGGGGATAGCCACCAGGAAGTCTCCGCCCAGCGAGGGGGCCAGACGGTGATAGAGCTTGCCCAGCAGCAGGCGGGCGGCGTCGTAGCCGTCCTGCTCGGCGAGAATCGCCGCCATGCCGCCTTCGCGGCTCTCGACGAGCTGCACGTCCATCTCCGGGGCGTAGAGGTCGAGGTTCTCACGTGCGATGAACTCGAGCTCTTCGATGTCCACGCCCCACTGGACGAGCTGTTCGGTGGTGATGCTCACGGTCATCTGCGGGAGGTCGAGCACGTAGACCACCACGGCACCGTTGACGTAGGGCGTGTGGGCCACCAGGCGGCGGCTGAGGCTCTCGAAGATGCTCTCGGGCTGGATGCGCGGCATGATCCGGGCCCTGGCCACGTCGAAGCTCATGGCGTTCACGTACATCAGGTCGCCGGCGAAGAGCTGCTCGAGATAGTGCTCGACGATCTCCACACCCCGGTTGGGGTCGTGGCTGACGATGCGGAAGAGGTTGATCAGGTCCAGCCGGCGGCCGGCGATGACCAACTCGTCCTCGCGGATCGAGTCGATGGTTAGCTCGGGCTGGAGGCGGCGCAGGATCTGGGCCACTTCGCGGCTGAACTCGGTCGGGTTGTCTGGCATCATCGTCATTCCCCCCGCATCCCTCGTCGGAACGGCCAAAAGACTGCGTCACCGACACCAACCGGCGACCAGCCCTCGAATCGGGTGTCCGCAGGCCCGGCAGAAGCCCGTGGCCGGTGGTGGGCCCGACGTTGGCCCCGCCCGGCCCGACCTGCCCGCGCAACCCCTACAGCCCGATGCCCGAGAACCGGGCGGGGGCGGGGGCGAGGGCGGAGAGGGAGCGAGGGCATGGGGTTTGGGGGAACGGATCCGGGCCCGGATTGCCCCGGTGGCCTGCCTGCGGGTAGAATCGCGCCACCCGAACGGTTCTCGGCCTTCCGCCCATGGCGGTTGACTTAGGGCGGCGGGTGGTCAGACTTCCCCTCGCCCGTCGCGTTGGGGTGCCGCAAGGGGGGCGTTCGACCCCCGGGGACTGGAGGCTTACAGGTGACCGAAGCTGAAATCGAGTCGAAGGTGATCGACATCGTCGCCGAGCAGATGCATGCCGAAAAGGAAAAGATCAGCCGCGACACGAGCTTCGTGGAGGATCTGAACGCCGACAGCCTCGACACGGTCGAGCTGGTCATGGAGTTCGAGGACGAGTTCGAGACCTCGATCCCTGACGAGCAGGCCGAGCAGATCAAGACGGTCGGCCAGGCCATCGACTTCATCAAGCAGGCCCACGGCATCGAGTAGTCCGCCGGGCGGTTGACCCCGCCGGCGGCTCCTACGCCATGGAGAGCCACGCTACGAACCAGCCAAGGATCGTCATCACCGGCGTCGGGGCCATCACCTGCATGGGGTCCGATCCACAGTCGGCGTGGGCGGCCATGCGCGATGGGGTCTCGGGCATCACCCTCTTGGAGGGCGAGCAGTTTGCCCGCTTCGAGGGCCAGTGGAGCGCCCACGTGGCCGGGCAGGTGAAGGACTGGAACGCGGGCGAGCACCTCGACCCGCGCGAGGCCAAGCGGCTCGACCGCTCGGCCCAGTTCGGCATGGCGGCCATCAGCCAGGCCATCAAGACGTCGGGTATCGACTTCTCGGCGATGGAGCCCGAGCGGGCCGGCGTCGCTTTTGGCACGGGCGTGGGCGGCATCTCCACCATCGAGGAGGGCCACTCGATCTTGCAAGAGCGCGGGCCCAAGCGGCTGGGCCCGCTGACGGTGCCCAAGCTCATGGTGAATGCCACGGCGGGCAACGCCTCGATAACCTACGGCCTGCGCGGGCCAGCGACGGCCATGGCCACCGCGTGTGCCAGCTCGGGTAACGCCATCGGCGAGGCGCTCGAGACCATCCGCCGCGGCCGGACCGACGTGATGATCGCCGGCGGCACCGAGGCGGCCATCACGCCCCTTTGCGTGGGGGCGTTCCAGGCCATGAAGGCCCTGAGCGGCAACAAGGAGCCCGCCAAGGCCAGCCGGCCCTTTGACGCCGGTCGTGACGGCTTCGTACTGGCCGAGGGTGCGGCGGCCTTTGTGCTCGAGACCGAAGCGCACGCAAAGGCACGCGGCGCGACGATCCTGGCCGAGATGGTTGGCTGGGCGGCCAGCGCCGACGCCTACCACATCACCGCGCCCGACGAGGCCGGCCGGGGTGCCCGTCAGGCTATGACATGGGCCCTGGAAGACGCCGGCCTGAAGCCCCAGGACATCGGCTATATCAATGCCCATGGCACCAGCACCCCCCTGGGCGACAGCGCCGAGGTGGCCGCCGTGCTCGATGTCTTCGGTGACCACTCCCGCAAGAGCAAGGGGGGTACGCTGCTCATGAGCTCGACCAAGAGCGTGCACGGGCACGCCCTGGGCGCCTCGGGCGCGGTCGAGCTCGTTGGCTGCATCTACGCACTGCGCGAGGGGCTGGTGCCACCGACGATCAACCTGGACAGCCCCGAAGCGCACTTTGATATCGATCTGGTGCCCAACGAGGCCCGCAAGTCACCCGTCCGCTACGCCATGAACAACACGTTCGGCTTCGGCGGCCATAATGTGAGCCTGATCGCCGGTCGCTACGACGGCTGAGCGGCCCCGACCATCCCTTACGCTCAAGTAAGCCGCGCCCGCGGGCCGATGCCCTGTGCATGGCGCGCGACGTGAAGTCCATCTTGTGCCTCGAGGTGCCCGTGGTGGTCGTGCTGGCCGAGCGGACCATGACCGTGGGCGAGGTACTCGGCCTCCGGCCGGGGTCGATCCTGGATGTCGACAAGACCGCCGAGGACGACCTGGAACTGCGGATCAACAACCGCGAGGTGGGCACGGGCGTGGCGGTAAAGGTTGGCGAGAACTTCGGGCTTCGGATCGAGACGATCGGCAGTCAGGAGAAGCGGGTGGAGGCGCTGGGGGGCGAATAGCCCTCACGCCGTTTTCGGATCATCTCCGAATTGCCATATCCGTACCCGTGCCATTCAGCTACTTCTGGGAGATGAGAGCCCATGCTGGCGGGCTCGGCGCTTCGAGGCACGATCGCGGTTGCGAGCGTCGTAACGCACAGCTTTCACGTCATGACGCGTGGCCACCATTTCACAAGCAGGCTCACACGTTTATCCCCCGGGGATTGCCCCGCCCGCTGGAAGTGGTCGGACGATGGTGAACTCGCCGGTGTTGATGTTCCAGCGGACGCTGGCGGCCGAGGCGGGCTGGGCGCTGCGCTTGTCGAACACCACGACGGGGGCCATCGGGTCTCCTGAGGCGATGATAATGCCACTGCGGGCGTCGTAGTCCAGGCTGCGGGCCACCAACTCGCGGTCGTCGGTGGCCGCGTATACCGCGCCCTCGGCCACGGCCTGGCGGAGTGTGGTGGCCGAGCGGGATCGGTCCAGGCCCTCGAGCGTGATGGTCAGACGCTCGCAGTCCAGGTCGAGTTGGGCCGCATCGGGCCCGGTGCGGTGGCTCAGGCGCACGCCGCGGTCGAGCACGAGCCGCTGGTCGGCCCGGTCGAAGGTCATCGCGCCCACCCAGTCGACGAGCGCCTGGCCCGCCCCGCCGCGCGCCAGGTCGGTGAACGAGCCGCGGGCCCGGTCGGCCGTGGCGCCGTGGTCCAACGGCATGGCGTCGGGTTGCTCGAGGATGATGGCCCGGCCCTGGCCGACCGCCTCGATGTTGCTGGTTGGGCCGTCGATCGTGGCCTCTGGCACCATGAGCACCAGGGCCGACTTCAGCGTGCGGTCGTCGGGCGACGTGCCAAGGAACCGGCGAGACTCGATGATGACCACCGAGCCCGGGGCGGGATCGGCCTCGGCCCGGGCCCACAGCAGTTCGCGCTGGCCCTCGGCCATCTGCGGGTCGAGCGCGTCGCCGGCATCCTCCGGCGGCGCGGTGAAGGCGACCTGGATGTTTGCCGCGGCGATGCGGTCCTCTTCGGTGCGGCCGTCGGTCAGGTTGATGCGGGCGTTGCCGTCGGCCTCTGCCTGGCCCTTGGCGTCATCGAAGAGCATGAAGTTGTCCCAGTCCAGCGTGAGGGTGCTGGGACGGGGGCGATCCTCGAGGCGCAGATTGTGGGTGAGCGAGCCGGGGCCAAAGACTTGGGCCTGGCCCTTCAGGGCATCCAGGCGGATCTGGGGTCCGGCGATCTCAGTGCCGGCGCGCGAGGCGGTGGCGATAGCGTCGCCGGCGGCCTCGATCTCGGCGTACTGGTCCTGGGGGCGGATGAGCACGCGCTGGCCGGTGGCCGTTACGCGAGCGCCCTGGGCATCGACGGCGCGGAGGTCGACCTCGCCGGTGAGCTCGGCTCGCTCGACCTGGGTGCGCATGCTGCCGTCCTCGAAGGTGGCGGCGAGTTGAGCGGTGAGGTTGTCGGCCGTGAAGGTGGCGTCCTGCCCCCGGCCCTCGACGGCGCCGGTGGCGATCAGGGTCCTGGGGACCGAGCGGGCCTGATCGTCGAGCTCGAAGCGCAGCTCGATGCGGTCGCCGCTGAGGCTGCCGGTGCGGTCGCTGCTGGCGCTCGCGGGCTCGTTGGGCTCGCGGGTCATGACCAGGCGGCGGATGAGTGGCTGGCTCGCGTCAGCGTCGAAGAACTCGGCGTCGATCGTCTCGGCGTTCACGCGGGCATCCTGGGCCTGGCCGTTGACCTTGCCGCGGAAGTTGGCGCTGCGGAGGGTGAAGCCGGCGTCGGCCTCGTCGGTGGCGGGCGTGCGGCGGAAGGCCATGTCGGCACGCTCAGCCCAGGCGATGCGGCCCTGCTGGTCTTCGCCCAGGGCGGTGAGCTGGCCGGGGCCGACCAGAGCGGCGGTTTCGGAGAGCAGGTCGAGCTCGACACGGATGCCGCGGGCCTCGCCCACGCCCGGGGCGGTTACGAATACGCTGTTGGCCGCCGGCCCGAGCAGGATGGCTCGCTGGGTGGTTGGGTAGTAGTCGATGGTTGCGGCGTGGCCGCGGGCGCCCAACTGGGCGTCTGCAACCTGCACCAGCCCGCGCTCGGGGGCGCTGAGGCGGAAGGCGAGGTCATCGGTGGTCAGCTCGCGCGGGCGGCTGGTCAGCGGGCGGGCGACCAGTTGGCCGTCCCAAGTGAGGGTAATGGGCTGGCCGGGGGCAGCGTCCTGGGGCTGGCCTTCCTGCACCGTTGCCAGCAGGGCGGTCATGAGGCGGGCGGTGGTGTCGAGCTGGACACCGGCTGACCGTGGGCCCAGGGGGGCGATGGCGTTGTCGGGCAAGCTGTTGTCGACCAGGCGGACCCAGGCGTCTAGAGCGTCGGCGTCGGTGGTCATCGTGCCGCGGGTGATGCGGACGCCCTCGCGGATCTGGAGGTGGTAGTACTGCTCGGTGGCTTCGGGCTGTTCGGGCTGCGTTGCCTGGTCACCCGAAGCGGCGGTGGGGGCATCGCGGGCGGGCTGCGAGGGCGTTGACGCCGGCGGGCGCTGCTGGTCCCCGGGCTGCGCCGGGGTTGGGGTCTTGGCTTGCGAGGGGGGGGGCGTAAAGGTGGCGGTGCCGCCGCGGGGGCTCTCGAGACGCTCGAGCTGGCTGGTGACCTGGTTGCCGCGGATGTCGAGCCCATCAACCTCGAAAACGAGATTCTCGGCCGACCCGGTGACGACCTCCTGGGTGGAGACGGTGCCCAGTTCGACGTTGAACTCCAGGGCGGGCGTCTTGAAGGTTGCCGCGGGCGAGGCCTGGTCGAGCACGCCTGGGGCAGTGTCCACGCCGGGCTCGTAGACGCGGATGACCACGTCGCCGGTGAGGGTGCCGCGCTCGGGGGGCTGGCTGCGTGCGGGCATGGCCAGGTCGCCGCGGTCGGCCATGACGTGGATGGTCTGGCCGGCGGACTGGTAGATCCACATGCGCGGCTCGGTGGCGATGTACCCGCGCGAGCCCTCGGGGGCCATCTGGCCTGCGATCATGCGGGCCTGGGTGCGCGACGGGTCCTCGCGATCGACGAAGGAGATGTCGACATTGCGGGCGACTTGGTCCCCCGCGCCGCCGAGCTGGAGGCCCTGCTGCGAGCCGACTGGGGGAAGCCCTTGCCCCTGCGGGCCTTGGGCGGGCCCGCCCGAGCGGCTGGCGAAGACGTAGACGAGCACGCCCACGCCGACGGCGGCGATGGCGACGGCCAGGAGGATGCGCTTGTGGGCGTTGCCGCGCCGGCTGGGGCCGGTGGTGGTGGTAGGCATCGCGGATCGTAGTGGCTAGGCGTACAGGGCGATGAGGTGGTCGAGCTTGCCCTTGGCCCGCAGGATGGCCCAGATGGCCTCGCGCACCGCGCCGTGGCCGCCCCTGGACTGGGTTGTCAGCAGGCATAGATCCTTGATGCCCTGGTCGGCGTCGGCGACGGCGATGGGACAGCCCACGGTGTGCATGGCGCGCAGGTCCGAGAGATCGTCGCCCACGAAGGCGACCTGATCGACGGAGAGGTCCAGCATCCTGGCTAGTTCAAGGATGGTCTTGCGCTTATCGGTCACGTTGTCGTAGAGGTGGGCGATGCCCAGATCCCGCGCGCGGCGGCGGACGGCCCGGGCGGGGCGGGCGGTGACGATGGCCGTGGTGAAGCCCAGGCGGTGCCAGGCGGTGATGCCCTGGCCGTCGTGCACATTGAAGCGCCGGGTCTCCACGTTGTCCTCGTTGATGTACAGCCCCCCGTCGGTGAGGGTGCCGTCCACGTCCAGGCAGATGAGCTTGACGGCGGCGGCCTTCTCGCGGAAGGCCTCGGTCAGGCCGTCGGCGTTGTCGGAGCGTGGGGCGTGGGTCATGCGTGGGGTCGGTCCTTGGTCGGGCGTGGGACGCGGCCGGGCGTATGGTTACCGCCCGCGGCCAACGGTATGGTTGGGCCGCATCCTTCATCGTGGGATGTGCGGTCGGTTTTTCTGGTGCTGGAGGGTCGAGATGTCCTGGGTGAAGCTGGCCGAGCGTGTGGATAGCCTGGAGGGTTCGGCGACGGTGGCGGTGGCCACGCGTGCCAAGAAGCTCAAGGCCCAGGGCAAGGACATCGTGAGCTTCGGCGCGGGCGAGCCGGATTTTGACACCCCAGAGGTCATCAAGCGGGCAGCGATCGAGGCGCTGGAGGCCGGCAAGACCAAGTACGAGGCCGCCGCCGGACCCGAGCCCGCCCGCGAGGCGATCGCCGGGAAGCTGCGGGCCGAGAACGGCCTGGAGGTCGACGCCAGTGGCGTGGTGATCGTCTCGGGCGCCAAGGCGGCATTCTTCCAGGCGTGCTTCGCGCTGCTGGGAGATCAGGGCCCCGGGGGCGGGCCGTGGGAGGTCGTCGTGCCCACGCCGGCGTGGGTGAGCTACGAGCCCATCGTGAAGATGTGCGGGGGCAAGGTGGTCGAGGTCGACCTCAAGCCCGAGGATGGGTTCGTGCTGAGGGCCGAGGCCCTGCGCACCGCCATCACGCCGCGCACTCGGATGGTGACCATCAACACGCCCAGCAACCCGTGCGGGGCGGTATACTCGCGCGAGGCGCTGGCCGGGCTGGCCGAGGTGCTGGGCGACGCCGTGCGCGCGATCGCGCCGAACCTGGTGGTGGTGACCGACGAGATCTACGAGAAGCTGGTGTTCGACGGGCTCGGGCACGTGTCGATGGGCTCGATGGCACCCGTGGCCGATCGCACGCTGACGATCAACGCGCTGAGCAAGAGCTACGCCATGACGGGCTGGCGCATTGGGTACGCGGCGGCGACGGGGGCGCTGGCGGCCGAGCTCATCCCCGCCATGGCGCGTATCCAGGCGCAGACCGTCACCAACATCACGTCGTTCCTGTACCCGGCGATCTCGACGGCCTTCGACCAGTCGGCCGACGACATCGAGCGGTTTCGCAGCACGTTCGAGACCCGGCGTGACCTGGTGATGGAGCTGCTGGAGAAGGTCGAGGGTGTGGAGACGGCCAGGCCGCAGGGAGCGATGTACGCCTTCCCGCGCGTGGCGGGCCACTACGGCAAGACCAGCGCGGGCGGGGCGAAGATCACTGACTCGCTGAGCTTCTGCGAGGCGCTGCTGGAAGAGCACGGCGTGGCGATGGTGCCCGGCGGGGCCTTCGGCGGGCGGGGCGACGAGCACGTCCGCATCAGCTACGCGTGCTCGGAGGGCGACATCCGCAAGGGCATCGAACGGCTGGGCGAGTTCGTGAAGAGCCTGCGCTAGCGGGCGATCTGTGCGGCGATTCGGGCGGCCAAGTCGGCGTTTGCGCGCACGAGGGCGAGGTTGGCGCTTAGTGTCTTGCCCTCGGAGATGCGGTGCAGGGTGCTGAGAATAGCCGGTGTGGTGGCGCGGCCCTGCATGGCGGGGGTGGCGTTCTGGGCCTGACCGAGCCAGTGGTGCCACAGGTGGGGCTCGATGGCGTGCTCGGCGGGTACGGGCTGGACGACGAGCACGCCCGTGCCGGTCTTGGCCAGGTGGCGGCGCGCGAACGCGGCGATGTCGGCTGGGCTGTCGAAGGTCGCGTCGACGCCTGAATCGCTGTCTGTGAGATAGAAGGCTGGGAAGGTTTCGGTCTTGTAGCCCACGACGGGGACGCCCAGGGTCTCGAGCAGCTCGCGCGTGGAGGCGACGTCGAGGATGGCCTTGACACCGCTGGCGACCACGGCGACGGGCTCGCGGGCCAGGGCGGCCAGGTCGGCGCTGATGTCCAGGCGCTCGGCGAGTTTATGGTGCACGCCGCCCAGCCCGCCGGTGGCCATGACGCGGATGCCAGCGCTGGCGGCCAGGTGCACGGTGGCGCTGACGGTGGTGGCGGCCGTGGCGCCCTGGTGGATGAGCGGGCCGAGATTGGCGGTGTTTGCCTTCTCGATGCGTGGGCGGGCGAGGAAGTCGGCCAGCTCGTCCCGGGTCATGCCGACGATGGGCACGCCGTCGAGCACCCCGATGGTGGCCGGTCGTGCTCTGTGGGCCTTGATGATGTCGTCGAGTTCTTTGGCCAGGGGCAGGCCCTGGCCGGGCGGCAGCCCGTGGGCGAGCAGTGTTGTTTCGAACGCAACGGCGGCACGCCCGGCGACGCGGGGCACGGGGTGCGTGCGGGGCGTCGGGGCGTGCGCGTGGGTGGCCATAGCGGGAGGCTATGCGCCGGCGTGGTTGTCGAGCGGCCTCAGGCGACTGCTCTTAAGCGACCATGTCCTTGAGTCCCTTGAGGGGGCGGACCTTGACAACGTTGCGGGCGGGCTTGGCCTTGAAGGTGGTGGGCTCGCCGGTGAAGGGGTTGATGCCCTTGCGCGCCTTGGTGGCTGGCTTGCGCTGGACCGTGACCTTCATCATGCCCGGGACGTTGAAGGTGCCCACGTTGCCCTTCTTGAGGTCGGCGGCGATCATGGTGCTCATGGTCTCGAAGACCTGGGCGACCTCCTTCTTGGAGATGCCCACCTGCTCGGCGATGGTCGCCTGGATCTCGCTCTTGGTGCGGGGCTTGCCCTTGGTGCCGGTGATCTTCCCGGGCTTGGCCGCGGTGGTGGTCGTGCGGCGGGTGGAGGTCTTGCGGGCCGGTGCCTTGCGGCTGCTGGCGGCGGTCTTGGTCCGGCGGACGGTTTTCTTGGTGGTCTTCTTGCGAGAACGAGTCGTGGTTTTCTTAGCCATTGCTGCACTCCGTGCGAGGGGTCCGGCGTTCGTGCCGGGCGGTTTGCCCATACTCCAGGCAAGTCTCTGTACGCATCCGCTCGCCGTCTGTTGTTCGGCTTGTAGGCCGTTGGGCCTGAAAAAACAGTGGTTTTTGGGCTGTTTTTGTTCCCAAGGGGCTCAAAACCCTTGAAAAACAGGGCCGAGGGGCGGTGCGGGTCAGCCTGGCGCCGAGATTCTGAGTGCTTGTCGGGCTCGGCGCGCGCCTGGGTGGGTGTGCGGGCTTGTCGGGGTCGGCCTGCGGTGGTGGGCTTGACCCGCGACTGATGATAGGTTAATGTTTGGATATAAATGGGTGTCACCGCAAGACCAAACTGGCTGTTCCTGGACATGGATAGCTTCTTTGCATCCGCCGAGCAGCACCTCAGTCCCCACCTGCGTGGTCGGCCGGTGGGGGTGGTGCCGGTGGCAAGCGAGGCGAGTTGCGTCATCGCGGCCAGCAGCGACGCCAAGCGGCTCGGGGTGCGGGTGGGCACGCGGGTGCCCGAGGCGCGGCGGCTGTGCCCGCAGATCGAACTGGTGCTGGCGCGGCCGGCGACATATGTCAAGTTGCACAACGCCGTGGCGGCGGAGATCGACCGCTCCCTGCCCATCGAGAAGACCTATTCGGTCGACGAGTGGGCGATCCGGCTGCGTGGGCCCGAGCGGGACTGGGACTGGGCGCTGGGCCTGGCGCGGGCTATGAAGGTGGGGATCCGCGATGCGTTCAGCGAGTCGCTGAGGTGCTCGGTGGGCATCGCGCAAACGAGGCTGCTGGCGAAGGTGGCCTGCGACCTGGACAAGCCCGATGGGCTGCTGGCGTTGCCCGCCGGGGACGTGCTGGCCCGGCTGGGCCATCTTGGCGTGCGCGAGCTGACTGGCATCGCCGAGGGCATGGGCGCCAAGCTGGAACGGAACGGCGTGCGCACGGTGGCGGACTTGTGGTCCATCGGTCGGCAGGACGCGGTGCGCATCTGGGGCTCGGTGGTGGGGGCGCGGTACTGGGACGGGCTGCACGGCGTCGACGAGCCCGAGGTGGCGACGCGGCGGCACTCGATGAGCCACGCGAACGTGCTCGAGCCGAAGTATCGCAGCGACGAGGGCGCGCGGCAGATGCTCGCAAGGCTCGTGACGCGGCTGGGCAAGCGGCTGAGGCAGGAGGGATACCTTGCGTCGGACCTGAGCATCCAGGTGCGATATGTGGATGGCCGGCGGTTCTCGGCCTCGGCCACGTTGCCGCAGGTTCAGGACACCCCCGCGCTGCTGGAGTGCTTCTATGGATTGTGGGAACGCCGGTCGGTGCGTGACGGCCGAGCCCAGCAGGTGGGGGCGACGGTGGGCGGGCTGGTGCTGGCCAGCCAGACGGCGGGGATGCTGTTTGGTCAGGAGCCCAAGAACACGGGGCTGTCGCGCGTGATGGACTCGGCCGTGCGGCGGTGGGGGCCCGGATCGCTGTACTTCGGATCGATGCACGGGTGCAGCCACCAGATGGACGAGAAGATTGCCTTCGGGCGGGTGCCGCAGGGATGAGATAGGCTGTGGCATGACCGATGGTGGTAACAAGACCGACGTGCTGGTGACGCGGGCGATGCCCGGGGCGTTCGACGTAGGCGGCGCGGGCGTGCGCGTGCTGGGGGAGGCGTTGCCCGAGCGGGGGGCCGTGCTTGACGCGCTGCCTGGTGTTCAGGTACTGGTGAGCATGTTCACTGATAAGGTCGACGCCGAGATGATCGCGGCGGCGGGCGGCTCGCTGCGAGGCGTGTGCCAGTACGCGGTGGGGACGGACAACATCGACTTCGACGCCTGCCGCGAGGGCGGGGTGATCGTCACCAACACGCCCGATGCGGTGACCGAGGGCACGGCCGACCTGGCGTGGGCCCTGCTGCTGGCCGTGGCGCGGCGGGTGGTGGAGGCTGATGCCTACGCCCGGAGCGAGGCGTACCCGGCCAATGGGCCGCTGGGGATGAGTGACTTCCTGGGGGCAGATCTGACGGGTCGGACGCTGCTGATCGTGGGCGCCGGGCGGATCGGCCGGGCGGTCGCGCTGCGATCGATCGGCTGGGGCATGCGCGTGCTCTACGTGGCGCGCAGCCGGCATTGGGACTTCGAGCTCGCGCCGTTGGCGGCCGAGCGGGTGGAGCTTGATGACGGCCTGGCGCGGGCCGACGTGGTGAGCGTCCACACGCCGCTGACCGAGGAGA
This sequence comes from Phycisphaerales bacterium JB060, assembly GCA_044440025.1. GTDB lineage: Bacteria > Planctomycetota > Phycisphaerae > Phycisphaerales > UBA1924 > JAHCJI01. The sequence continues at coordinate 18,281 of JBITAF010000080.1, forward strand.
CCCGGCACCTGATCGACAAGCGACGGCTGGGATTGATGAAGGCCAACGCGATCCTCATCAACACGGCTCGCGGGCCGGTGGTGGACGAGGCGGCGCTGGTGGAGGCGCTCGAGAGCGGTCAGATCTGGGGTGCGGGGCTGGACGTGTTCGAGCGCGAGCCGGTGGTGCACCCGGGGCTCATCGCGGCCAGGAACGCGGCGCTGACGCCGCACATCGGGAGTGCGGAGCGTCGGTATCGGGAGATGATGACGGCGATGGTGGCGGGGAACGTGCGGGCGGTTTTGGAGGGGGAGGAGCCGCCGAATCGGGTTGGTTAGTCCGCTCAGCGCTGCTTGGCGAAGTGCAGGTCGAGGTAGCGGGCGACGTAGTCGACCAGGCTGGTGGCCTCGGGGATCTCGGGGTTGGCGGTGTGGCCCATAGGCTCGAAGCGCATGCCCTTGAAGCGGGTGACGGCCTCCTCGATAGGCAGCCCGTACTGCAGGGCCAGGCTCAGGGCCCGGCAGTAGGCCTGGACCATGCCCTTGATGGTGGAGCCCTCCTTGGCCATCTTGATGAAGACCTCGCCGGGGGAGCCGTCGTCGTAGAGGCCGATGGTGAGGTAGCCCTCGTGGCCGCCCACGGAGAACTTGTGGGTGATGGCGTTGCGGGTGTTGGGCAGCATCCGGCGGTCGTGGGTTTCGGTCATGGTCGACTGCATGGTTGGGGCCTCCGGTGCCGAGGGCGGATGGATCGGAAGGATATCGGTCTACAGGGGCTGGATGCTGTTATGTTGGAGCTCTGGGGATTGCTTAGGACCAACTTTGGGCCGATACTTAGGCGTCGGGCTGTCGCTTATGGTTGGGACATTGGCGGAATGTCCTTGGGTCGGCGGCCGATGGTACTGATGGCACGATGATGCAATCTGCGAACACAATGCGAACAACTGTTGGTGGCCGGGCGGCATCGCTCGCGGCGCTGGCGGCTTTGCTGGTTGTGCTCGCGTCGGCCGATGCGGCCATGCGCGTCTCGCCCCAGGGCTTCCGCGTGGCCGCCGAGGGCCGGCCGCGGGCCCCCACCAG
>JBITAF010000081.1:0-8764 GCA_044440025.1 Phycisphaerales bacterium JB060
ATGGTGGCCCGGTTCGCCGTGCCCGTGCCTCCCGGCCGTGCCGCGGCGGCGCGGGGCGCGGCCGGGGACCGCAACCGGCCCGGGACCCGCCGGTATCAGGGCTGGGCCCGCCCGTGCCTGCCCGGCGCGGCGGGATAGGACCAACGCGGACGACATGGACGGGGAGTTCACCATGAAACGGATGATCGGCGCGGCCGGAGTAGCCGCGGTGTCTGGCATGGCGATGGGCCAGCCTTGTGCGTCGGGTTTGGAGTTTGCCAGCCTGACCGAACTCGGCGACCAAGCCGCGGGCGTCGCCCTGGGCGATCTGGACGGCGACGGAGACCCGGACGCGGTCGTGTCGCTGCGGACGACGAGCCGGCTGGTGGTGGCCCGCAGCGACGGTGCGGGCGGGTTCGCCCTCGATGGTGACCACGCCGTGGCCGGCCGGCCCCTCGAGGTCTCCCTGGCCGACGTGGACGGCGATGGGGATCTGGACGCGATCGCGGCCTGTCTCGATGGCTTCGTCTCGGTGCTCATCAACGCCGGCGACGGGACGTTCGCCGATGCGAGCAACATCGAGTCGTTGCCCTTGGCGTCCTCGCTCTCGGTCGGAGACCTGGATGGGGATGGGGATGCCGACCTGCTCGTGGGATCGGACGCAACCGGCGAACTGGCGCTGATGCTTGGGGACGGCGCCGGCGGGTTCGCGGCGCCCCAGATCATCGCCCACGCGGGCGGCTCCGACACGGCACTGGCCGACTTCGATGGCGATGGGCGGCTGGACATCCTGGCCGCAACGCGTGGGGGACCGGGGGCGATGGTGCTCCTCAACCTGGGGGACGGTTCGTTCGCCCCCGGCATCGAGCTGGTGCCGGGCGGGATCGTCACGCTCGCCGCCGGCGACGTGGATGGTGATGGCAATCCGGACGCGGTGCTGGTCGCCCCCCAGTGGTTCTGGATCCATGTGGTCCCGGGCAACGGTGACGGCACGTTCGAAGAGCCCGTGCGCTACGAGACCGCCCGCCGGTGCGACCCGGCGACCCTGGCGGACATGGACGGCGACGGCGCGCCCGAGATCGTGACGGCCAACCGCAGCGGCGAGGACATCGGCGTGATGTTCAACGACGGGTCGGGCGGCTTCGGCCAGCAACGCCTGTACAAGGTCGGCCTGGGCCCGGTCGCGCTGGCGACGGCCGACGTGAACGGCGACGGCGTCACCGACGTGGTGACGGCCAACGGCGAGGGCATGGCGATGGCCGCGGTGCTCGGCGACGGGACGGGCCTGCTCGGCTCGGCCCAGGCGGTCGTCGTGCGGTTCATGCCCTTGGGCGCTGCCGCCGGCGATGCCGATGGAGACGGCGACGTCGACCTGATCGCCCTGCGTGGCGACAGGCGCAGTGTCGACTACTTCGAGCGCACCCAGACCGGGCTGGCGGGCTACGGCGTGCAAGTGCTGGCCGGTGGCTCGACGTCCGCGGTCCGCATGCGCGACATGAACGGCGACGGGCTGGCCGACATCCTGGAACTGAGGGGCTCCGGCTCGCTCGCCGTCCACCCGAGCCGTGGCGACGGCACGTTCGCCCAGCCGCTGGTGCATGCCACCGATGCCCGCCCGCTGCACGTTGAGCTCGCCGACATCGATGGCGTGCGCGGCATCGATGCGGTTGTGCTGGCCGAGGACGGCCTGGCCAGCGTGTACTTTGGCAACGACTCGGGCGGCTTCTTCGCGCGGCGTGTGGTCAGCATCGGCGGCGATGCCCGCTCGATGGTGCTGGCCGACGCCACCGGCGACGGGCGCATCGACATCCTGGCGTACGACGCCGACGGCCAGTCGGTGCGGATGCTGCCGGGCGTGGGTGGCGGCCGCTTCGGCGAGGCGATCGAGTCGCCGGTGGGCACAAGCGGGCTGGACATCACCGCCGGAGACTTCGATGGCGATGGAACGGTCGATGTCGCGTTGTCCAGCGGCCCCGGGGACGCGCTGGTGGCCTTCAACGACGGGACGGGACGGTTCGGCGATGGCCTCGCACTCGATGTCGCTGCCTTCCCGTTCCAGCGGGGAGCGCGCGTGGACGCGATCGACGCGGACGGCCAGGGTCCGATGGACCTCCTGCTGAGCCCGCCCGGGGACAACCCCGTCTATCCCGCCGAGGTGTTCCTGTTCATCGCCGATGGGATGGGCGGGTTCGGCGACCCGCTCTTAGTGTTCCAAGGCGACGAGTGGGCCGACATCGTGGTCGAGGACGCCAACGGCGACGGCCGCGACGACGCGCTGATCGTCGACCAGAGCGACAACAGCGTGACCATCCTCGCCGGGGCGTGCGGCGGCCAGGCCTGCCGCGTGGACCTGGACGGCGATGGCGAGCTGACCATCTTCGACTTCCTGGCGTTCCAGAACGCGTTCGACGCGGGCGACCCGGTCGCCGACTTCGACGGCGACGGCGAGCTGACCATCTTCGATTTTCTGGCGTTCCAGAACGAGTTCGACGCGGGGTGCGCGTAGGACGCACCGGAAAGGGGAGCACGAGCGATGAAGCGTACGACAACAACAACGATCGCGATGATGATGCTGGCCTGCTGGGGGGCCATGGCCACGGCGCAGGAGATCTTTCCCAATCGCGTTCTGCCCGACGGAGGCCGCCCCGCCGTTGCCGACATGAACGGCGACGGCATCGACGATCTGGTCACATCCCGCGGCAGCCAGGTCTGGGTCTACCTTGGTCTGCCGCAAGGGGGCTTCGGCCCGGGCGGCTCGACGGCCGGGGGCCTGGGTGTCGCCAGTCTCACGTTCGGCGACATGGACGGCGACGGCGATCTCGACGTGGTGACGGCCGCCTCGAGCGCCGCGGCCGTGGGCGTGCTCCTGAATCGGGGCGATGGCACCCTCGAGGAACGCGTGACCTACGAGACCGTGGCCAGCACGACCGGCGTGGCCGTGGGTGATCTCGATCATGATGGCGTGCTCGATGTCGTGGCCACCGGGTTCGACACCGACGAGGTCCTGGTGTTGCTTGGCAACGGCGATGGAACGCTCGCCCCGCCGAACCTGCGGTACTTCGTGGGCGGGCGTCCGACCAGCCCGATCATCGGCGATTTCACCGGCGATGGCAACGCCGACGTGGTGCTCGCCAACAGCAATGAGACCTCGGTCACGCTGCTGCATGGAAATGGGGACGGCGCGTTCGTTGCGCGTCGCGACTACCAGATCATCGGCCGGCCCACCGACCTCGCGTTGATCGACTTCGATGGCGACGGCGACATGGACCTGGCGGCCTGCGGGACCTTCGGGCTGGGCGTCGCACTCTTTGAGTTGCGCGACGGCTCCCTCGAGGAGGCGATCTTCTTCGGCGTCGATGGCGTGCCCCTCTCGCTCGCCGCCGGCGATATGGACCTGGACGGCGATATGGACCTGCTGCTGGGCGAGTACGAAGACTCGGCCGTTGTGTTCTTTCGCAACGACGGGGCGGATGGCTTCACCGACGCCGGCCGATGGACCCTCGGTGTGGGTTCGGCCGCGTCGGCGATCGTCGACTTCACCCGAGACGGCGTGCCGGACATCGCCGCCAGCACGGTGGGCATCACGCTGATGCCCAACCTCGGCGGGCCGGGCGGCGTCGAGTTCCACGAGCAATCGGTGCACGCCGCGGGCCCGACGCCCGGCTGGTTCGACACCGGCGACGCGAACGGCGATGGCGCCCTGGACATGGCCATCGCCCACGGCCAGTTCGGCCCGGTCACCGTGGTGCTATCCGACGGAAGCGGCGGGTTCCACGAACCGGTCGCCTACTCGCCCGACGAGTACTGCTACGTCGTGGCACTCGAAGACGTCGACGCCGATGGCGATCTGGATCTGGTGGCCTTCGAGAACGACGCGGGACGTGTTGCCACACGCCTCAACGATGGGCAAGGGGCCTTCGGAGATCGCATTTTCACGGATCTTCCCGGCCTTCCGGGCAGGCTTGTCCTGGCGGACTTCGATGGCGACGGGTTTGTGGATGCCGCGACGAGCGACATCTTCCTGTTCAACCCTGACATCTCCGTGCAACTCGGCCGGGGAGACGGTTCGTTCGGCACGCCGACGGGGTACGAAGTCGGCACGTTCCAGCGGGCCCTGGCTGGCGGCGACGCGAACGCCGATGGCGTGGTGGACCTGATCAGCGTGCCGGGCATGGACGCGGAGGCTCATGTGCTGCTCGGCCGTGGCGACGGCACGTTCGAGCCCGTGCGCCGCAGCCCGATGGGGGTCGCGGCGGCGAACCTTATCTCGATGAGCGACCTGGATGGCGATGGCTTGGACGACGTCGTGGTTGCCGGCGACGACACGGCCACCGTGAAGGTGATGCTGAGCAACGGCGATGGCACCTATCGCGAGTCGGCGAGCCTGACGTTCCGAGAGTTCACCAGCGACATCTCGATCGGCGATGCCGATGGCGATGGCAACCCCGATCTGGCAATCGCCCAGGGCCGTGCCGATCGTGTCGCGCTCGCGCTGGGCACCGGCGACGGCGGGCTCCTCCCGACCCGCTTCTACGCGGCCGGCCCCAACGTCCTCGGCGTCGAACTGGCCGACATGACCGGCGATGGGCTGCTCGACCTTGTCACGACGCGCAACTTCGACGAGAGCTTCGGCGTGCTGGCGAATCTGGGCGAAGGCTGCCGCGCAGACCTGGACGGCGACGGCGAGCTCACCATCTTCGACTTCCTGGCCTTCCAGAACGCCTTCGACGCCGGCGACCCCGCGGCCGACTTCGATGGCGATGGTGAGCTGACGATCTTCGATTTCCTGGCGTTCCAGAACGCCTTCGACGCGGGCTGCGACTAGTTCTGCTCGGGGGCGGGCTTGTCGGCGGGACGCTTCTTCGAGACCGTCACCATCGGCACCACGTTCTCCTGGGCCTCCAGGACCAGCCCGAGCTCGTCCTCGAGCTTCTTTAGCATCAATGCCATGTCCTCCGGGTCGCTGGGGTCGAACGCCGCGTGCACGCCGAAGTCGATGGGGTAGCGGGTCTGCAGATCCAGGTCGGTATCCAGGGGCGCGGCGAGCACGCCCTGCAGCCACCAGCCGAAGCTGTGCAGGTCGGCGGCCTGACCGGTAAACGTAAAGCCCGAGGTGCTGTATCCGCCCGGCTCGACGGGGTCGGCGGGCCGCATCTTGAGCCCGCCGTCGGCCGGGCGGATCTTGAAGCCCCGCACGGGCGTGTCGGTCAGCGTCGCGGTCATGTCCATGCCGTCGAGCACGACGCTGCGCACGAGCTCGCGCTGGTCGCCGAAGGTGTCGGCCGGCAGGCGCACGATGAGGTCGTAGTGCCGGGCCTTCTCGTCGTCGTAGCCCTCTGGCATCGTGACCTGCCAGGGCTGGACCTCGAACACGAACGTGATCAGTTCGAGCGGGCTCGAGTCGATGCTCGTGACGTTGGTCGGGTCCTTGGCTGCGCGGAACATGCCGGTGCCGACGGCCTCGCGGAAGATGAGCTGGCCCAGGGGCACGTTGTATTCGCGGTCCAGTGGGTCCACGCCCGAGGTCATCATGCCGGCGCCGCGCGGCTGGGCGCCCCCGCCGGCGGCATCGGGCTCGTCGTGCCTGCCCTGGACGTGCCCGCGCAGCTTCTCGGCGGTGAGCTTGTTGGGGTGCGTGATGGACGCGATCCTGCCCTCCTTGTCGACCACGATGGTCTTCGGGATGGCGCGCACCTGGTAGGCCTTGTGCATCGACTTGTCGGTGTCGAAGCCCAGCACGCTCTTCATCGGCCGCTTCTCGCGCAGGGCCAGGGTCTTCTCCTCGGACTCGTCGGTCACCGAGATGAACACCACCTCGCCCTCGAACTTCTCGGCCAGGTCGTTCATGTGCGGAATGGCGGCGATGCACGGGCCGCACCACGTCGCCCAGAACTCGATGACCACCGTCGTGCCGCGCAGCGATTCCCACGAGTAGCCGTCGACGCCCTCGGGCAACTGGCTCCACGCATCGACCGACAGCGGCGGCGCGGCCTGGCCCACCTCCAGCGGCCCCACACCCTGGCCAGCCGGCTGCGCGAGCGCGGCCGAGCACCCCAACGTGAGCCACACGGCGACAAACACGGAACAGAACACGATCATCGGAATGCGAGTCATCTGGGCCTCCTTCATGGCTGCCCACCCCTGCCAGAGACCAGTGTACCCGAAGGTGATCGATGCGCCAACACCATTTTCACGGGTGAAGATCCTTTCAGACCCCAACCGGCCGCCCCGGATAGCGTTGGCCGGGATGCCCGATGCGCAGCACAAGCCGAACGCGGGCCCCGGCTCCGGGGCCGACGCCGGCTTCGTGGTGCGCCAGTGGCGCATCTGGACGAGCCACATGGAGCCGGCGGTCTTCATCCCCGCCGCGGCCGTCATCGTGGTGTTCTCCGGCCTGGGCATCGCCTTCCCCGGGCACGCGGGAACCGTGTTCGAGGCCGCCCAGCGCTGGATCACCGAGACCTTCGGCTGGTTTTACCTGCTCACGGCGACCATCCTGCTGGCCGTCGCGGGCTACCTGGTGCTCGGCCGCGTCGGCTCGGTGCGCTTCGGCGGGCCGGACACCAAGCCCGACTTCCCGCGCCTGACGTGGTTCACGATGATGCTCAGCGCGGGCATGGGCATCGGCATCGTCTTCTTCGGCATCGCCGAGCCGATCCAGCACCTGGCCACCCCGCCCCCGGGCGTCGATGCCCGGCCGGAATCGCGCGACGCCGCCGTCGCGGCGATGCGCTACACCTTCTTCCACTGGGGCCTGCACCCCTGGGCCATCTACGCGGCCATCGCCATCCCGCTGGCGTACTTCCACTTCGCCCGCGGCCTGCCGATGGCCCCGCGCAGCATGCTCTACCCGCTCATCGGCGAGCGCATCCATGGCTGGCCCGGGCACGCGGTCGACACGCTGTGCACGGTGGGCACGCTCTTCGGCGTGGCGACGAGCCTGGGCCTGGGCTCGACGCAGATCAACGCGGGCCTCGAGCGCCTGGTGGGCCTCGGGCAATCGAGCACGGCGCAGGTGGGCATCGTCATCGCCATCACCGCCGTGGCCACCGTCTCGGTGGTCTCGGGCGTGAAGGTCGGCATCCGGCGCCTGAGCGAGGGCAATATCGCTTTGATGGGCCTGCTGCTGGTGTTCATGCTCCTGGCCGGGCCGACGATCTTCCAGCTCGACCTGTTCGTCTCGGCGCTGGGCGATTACCTCCAGCACCTGCCCGAGCTGAGCCTGGGCTCGACGCCGGGCTCGGCCAGCGACGCCGCGCAGTGGCAGCGGACGTGGACGCTCTTCTACTGGAGCTGGTGGATCTCCTGGTCGCCCTTCGTGGGCGTGTTCACCGCGCGCATCAGCAAGGGGCGCACGGTGCGCGAGTTCGTGCTCGTCGCGCTGCTGGCGCCCACGCTGGTTGGCTTCCTGTGGTTCGCCGTCGTGGGCGGCACGGGGCTCGAGGCGGTGCTCGCCGGCGAGGCGACCGACCTGCCAAGCCGCGCCGCCGAGAACGAGGCGCTGAGCCTGTACATGCTGCTAAACGAGCTGCCCCTCAGCGGCGTGACGGCGGTGCTGGCCACGCTGCTGATCGTCGTCTTCTTTATTACCTCGTCCGACTCGGGCTCGCTGGTGGACGACATGGTCACCAGCGGCGGGGATCCCAACCCGCCCCGCGTGCAGCGCGTCTTCTGGGCCCTGGCCGAGGGTGCCACGGCCATCGCACTGCTGCTGGCCGGCGGGGGCGCACATGGAACGAGCGGCCAGAGCGCCCTCCAGGCCCTGCGCAGCGCGTCGCTGGCCACGGGCCTTGCCATCGCCGTGCTGCTGCTGGTGGGCGCCTGCGGACTGGTGGGCGCGCTGCGCGAGGACGTGCGCGAGCGAAGTCGTTAGATCGCAGAAGCGGCCTTGGCCTCGACCTGCGCGTCGGGTGCCGGCGCGCCCGCTTCCCCCTGGTCAAGATCCATCGAGCCTTCGCCCCCGGCTTCACCCGCGGCAGCCTCACTCTGCATCGTCCCGAAGGGGATCGTCACCGGATACGACCACGGGCCCTTCACGCCCGTGGCCCGCATCGCGCGGACCCGGTAGAGCACCTGTCGCAGGCCCGAGGGCACGTTCTCGTCGAGGAATCGCTTGTCGCCCACGATGTCCATCGGCAGCCACTCGGACGCGCGGCCGTCCACGTCCATCGTCTGGCGCTGCACTTCGTAGAGCAGGCCGCCGCGGGCCGCGTCGTCGATGGTGAAGGTCACCAGGATCGAGCCGCCGCGCGTGAGCGTGTGGTCGAAGCCGCTGGGCGCCGCCGGCGCCGGCCGGGGCCCGGGCTTCTCGGGCGGATCGATGCCCGCGGCGCTGTACACCCCCTTGGCGTGCCTGGCCCCGGCCCGCTTGGCCTTGACGTCGACGCTGCCCACGAGCGCCCCGAACAGCCCGCGCAGCTCGGCGAAGGCCTCGCGCTGGGCCCCGAAGCGGGCCCTGGCCAGTAGCCTCGCCCGCCGGGCCTTGCCCTGGGTCTCGGCGGCCTTGAGGACCTTTTCGAGGAACTGGCCGACCTCCGCCTCGGTGACGCCGAAGGCGCTGGGGTCCGCCGCGTCCTGCCAGCGCTTCGCCAGCACCTGGCACTGGGTCAGGAACTCTGCATCTTTCCGCTTGGCACGTCTGGACATGGCTGGCTCCCTCTGGGCTTTGCGCACCCGTTTCTCAGGCATCGGCCATTCGCCCGCCCGACTCAAGCCCGGCACGCCGGGCCCGGCCTGGCCCCCGCCACCCCGCGTTCGACCAGCGCCCAGCGTCGCCCGGACCGTG
>JBITAF010000082.1:0-13544 GCA_044440025.1 Phycisphaerales bacterium JB060
GCTCTTCCGATCTGGGCCGGGGATGGCTTGATGTGGTGGTGATACAGTTTTGTTCGGAATATCGAACCCCATGGCCTCCGGCTGCGGATGGGCTGTGGTTCGGCGTCCCTCCCCAAGAAGCCACCGGGGCGGCCGGTGGCAGTATGATGGTTGCTGGTGGTGCTGGCCGGGATGGGCGATAGGCCCGCGTGCCCTGGCGGGCCGACCAACCCAAGATTCGGGAGGGGACTCTTGATGGTGAACATACATATGCACGGTGCGATTCGGCGCGGCTTCACGATGATCGAGCTGTTGGTGGTGGTGCTGATCATCTCGGTGCTCATCGCTCTGGGGCTGGCGGTGGGCGCGCGTGTGGTCGAGGGCGGGAAGAAGACCCAGACCCGAGACGTTCTCAAGACGCTGGACAACGTGCTGAACAGCTATCTGCAGGAGTCGGGCCGCTCCTCCGTACCAGCGTCGATTCTCGATCCGCGTGTCGACGAGGGCGCCACGGCGGCCGTCATGGTCCAGATGCCGATGGCCGACGCGTGGGACGATGAGAACGATCGGCGGATCAACAGCGTGGGCCTGTTCCTGGCCGAGGCCAGCCGCGTGGCGGGGGTCTCGAACCTTCTCGAAGGCTTGGATGCCCAGAACTACCGCCTGTTCGCGTACTCGCCGGGCCCCCTCGACCCGGCTCCCAGCGAGTCCGAGCCCGAACTGATGACCGTTCTGGACGCCTGGGGCAATCCCATTCGCTTCGTGCACCCCGCGTTCCACGGCGTCCGTCGTACGACCGAGGACGTGGTGGACATCCTGGGCCCAGCTCCCAGCCCGGCTACGGGGTACTACCCGGCCGAGATCCGCCGCGACCCTGCCGAGGGCGATGCCGATGGGGGTCTGACGACCAACGGCCAGCCTTACTTCTACTCGGCTGGCCCCGATGGCGATCCCGCGACGACCGAGGACAACGTGTATCTGGTGGAGCCGAAGATCCAGAACTGAGGGCGAGCGGTCGGCGGCCGGATTCGCCCGGGGCGGTGCGGCGGCGTACCATGACGGCCTTCCGGGGTGTAGCGCAGCTTGGTAGCGCGTCTCGTTCGGGACGAGAAGGTCGGAGGTTCGAATCCTCTCACCCCGATTTGTAGCTTTTGCGAGGGCTCGGCACACGCCGGGCCCTTCGTGCGTTTGGGGGGCGGGATGCCCGTGTCCCACGTTGTCGTAATATGGCGGTATGCTGCACGCCGTCTTCGCCGCCGTTATTCTGCTCACCGTCGATCCGGCACCCCCGGACGTTGATCCCAGTTTGCCGACGATGGCCGGTCTCATCGAGCGGTATCGGGCCGACCTGGGCAGCGTGCGACGGTTCCATGATGCGCCGATGTCGACTGCCGCCCTGGACCGAGGCGAGGCGTTCCATCGCGAATGGCTCGAGCGGCTGGACAAGGTCGACTTCGACGAGCTGGATGTCGAGGGTCGTGCCGAGTACGTGCTGCTGCGCGAGCACGCGCGGTTCGAGCTTGACCAGGCCGACTACGAGCGGGTGCAACTGGCCGAGGTCGAGCCGCTCGTGCCATTCGTAGAGCCGATCGTGGCACTGCTTGAGGCGCGGCGGAAGCTGGAGCCTATTGACCAGCGGCGGGCGGCCCAGACGCTCGATGATCTGGCCGGTGTTATCGAGCAGGCGACGCAAGAACTGACGGAAGCCCGGGGCGAGCGTGGCCGGGTGCTGGCGCGCCGGGCGGCCATCCAGCTCGACCGGCTCGCGTGGGCGCTGCGGGCGTGGTACAACTTCTATGACGGGTACGATCCCTTGTTCTCGTGGTGGTGCGAGAAGCCCTACGACGCGTGCTCTGCCGCGTTGCGCAAGCATTCCGAGACCCTGCGCGAGAAGGTCGCGGGCATCAAGGGCGACGAGGACCCGGTCATTGGCGACCCGGTCGGGCGCGACGTGCTGCTGCGGATGCTCGAGCACGAGATGATCCCCTACACACCCGAGGAACTGATCGCCATCGCCCAGCGAGAGTACGACTGGTGCCTGGATCAGATGCTGCAGGCTTCCGACGAGCTGGGCTTTGGCAAGGACTGGAAGGCGGCGCTCGAGCACGTGCGCGACCTGCACGTGCCGCCGGGCGAGCAGCCGGCGATGATCGCGGAGATGGCCCACGAGGCGACGGCGTTCATCGAGGATAACGACCTGATCACCGTGCCCGAGCTGTGCAAGCAGACCTGGCGGATGTCGATGATGTCACCGGCGCGTCAGCAGGTCAGCCCATACTTCCTGGGTGGCGAGACCATCATCGTGTCGTACCCCACTGACTCGATGGAGCACGCCGACAAGCTTGCCAGCATGCGGGGCAACAACCGGCATTTCTCGCGGGCGGTGGTGCACCACGAGGTCATCCCCGGCCATGGGCTGCAACGCTTCATGATGGAGCGCTACCGCACGCACCGCGGGCTGTTCTACACGCCCTTCTGGATGGAGGGGTGGGCGCTGTACTGGGAGATGCGGCTGTGGGACATGGGTTTCGCACGGGGGGCCGAGGATCAGATCGGCATGTTATTCTGGCGGATGCATCGTTGTGCCCGAGTTATCTTCAGTCTGCGGTTCCACCTGGGAGAGATCACGGCCGAGGAAGCGGTGGATTACCTGGTCGAGCACGTCGGCCACCTGCGACGCAACGCAACGGCCGAGGTTCGGCGGTCGGTGAACGGCGACTACCCGCCGCTGTACCAGGCCGCGTACATGCTCGGTGGTCTGCAGTTCCGGGCCTTGCATGATGAACTGGTCGAGAACGGTGATATGACTGAGCGCGCGTTCCACGACGCGGTGCTTCGGCACAACGCGATTCCTGTCGAGATGCTGCGTGCGATCATGTCGGGCACCCAGATCGAACGCGACTACGAGCCCAACTGGCGATTCGCGGGCTAACCAAGACTCACCACTCGTCGCGGTCCCGTCGCTTGCGGCCGACGGCCGACTTGATGATACGGGACTTGCTCTTCTCGCGTTCGCGTCGCTTGGCCAGAGTCTGGGCGTTGCGGGCCTGCTCTTCCTGGAGCTTCAGATAGCTCGTGAAGCGGCGTTCGTCGAGGTCGCCCGCGTCGATGGCCGCCCGTACGGCGCACCCGGGCTCGCTCTGGTGCGTGCAATCGCTGAACCTGCACCGGGCGATCGTCTCGGCCACGTCCTCGAACAGGTCGGTCACGCCATCGTCGCAGTCGCGGAGCTGGAACTCTCGCACGCCGGGGTTGTCCACCAGCACGCCACCCGAGGGGAGGGGAAGCAGCGATCGCGAAGTCGTTGTGTGCCGGCCTTTGCCGTCCTTCTCTCGAATGCCACCGGTCGCCTGATCGCCCGCACCCAGCGCGTTGGCCAGCGTCGACTTGCCAACACCCGAAGAGCCCACGAGCGCGATCGATTGTCCGGGACCGCACCATCGCTTCAGTGCTTCAACCTGCTCCGCCTCGCGTGCGTCCATGATGACGACCACCAAGCCCGGGTGCAGCCCGCGCGCATCCTCGGCGAGAGTCTCGGGATCATCGCTCAGGTCGGGCTTCGTCAGCACGACCACCGGCGTCGCCCTGGCGTGCAGCACCATCGCCAGGTACCGCTCCAGTCGCGACAGATTGAAGTCCTCGTTGCACGAGCTCACGATGAACACCGTGTTGATGTTTGCGGCGATGACCTGGGGCTTGGCCTCCCCGCCCGCGGCCTTGCGAGCGAGCAGCGTCTGGCGTTTGAGGCGTTTGATCGTGCGCTCGCCCGATGTGTTCAGCACCAGCCAGTCGCCAACCGACACACGCCCGTCGGCATCGGCGGACTGCACGGGCAGTCGGAACGGCCCGTGCTCGCCTTGCACTTCCACCTGGATGCTGTGGTGGGCACTGACGCGGGCAAGCACGATCGAGTCTCGATCAAGATCCGAGAGCTGCGCCTCGAAGAACTCGTTCCATCCCAGGGCGCGCAGTGCGGGGGTGGTCATGTCAAGAGCCTCGGGCGAGAACTGGGTAAGGCCTGCGCATCGGCCGAATCCTAGTGCCGGTACGATCCGCCCGATGCCACGCCCGCATTGGTTCCCGAGCGTCGTACTCTTGATCGCCACCGTGGCGGCGTCGTGGCTTGGCATGATGGTCGTGCACGAATCGGGCCATGTGCTCGCGGCGTGGCTGTCCGGCGGCCGCGTGGCGGGGGTTGTTCTCCATCCGATGGCCTTCTCGCGCACCGATGTGGCCGAGAACCCGCACCCGGCGTTCGTGACGTGGGCGGGCTTGGTGTGGGGGATGGCGTTGCCGGTGGCGGCGTGGCTCGTCGCAAGGGCCGCCCGGTGGAAGCTGGCGTACCTGCTCCGCGCGTTCGCGGGGTTCTGCCTCATCGCGAATGGCGCCTATCTCGCCTCTGCGATCGTTGCGCCCGTGGGCGATGCCCAGGACCTCGTCCGGCTGGGCACGCCGCTCTGGGTGATGGTTCCCATCGGCCTCGCGGGGGTCGTGGGTGGGCTTGCGACATGGAACGGGCTGGGGTCGAGGTTCGGCATCGGTCGCGAGGCGACGGTCGAGCGCGAAGCGATGATCGCCGCTGGTATCTCGCTGGTCATGCTTGTGGTTGGCATGTTGGCGTGGTCAGCGTGGGCCTGAACAGGTCAGCCCATCGCCTTCGCACCCGCCGACGCAACGGCGTGGTCGTTCTCCACCGTGCTGCCCGAGACGCCGATAGCGCCGACGATCGTGCCGTTCGTGTCCTTTATCGGGACGCCGCCGGGGAAGGTGATGAGCCCGCCGTTGGAATGCTCGATGTTGTAGAGCGATCCGCCCGGCTGGCTGAGCTTGCCGATCTCGCCCGAATCCATGTCGAAGCCGCGGGCGGTGCGGGCCTTCCTGATGGCGATGTCGATCGAGCCCAGCCACGCGCCGTCCTGCCGCGCGAACGCGACGAGGTTCATACCCGCGTCGACGACGGCGACGTTCATCTTGGTGTCGATCTTTGTCGATTCGGCGAGTGCAGCTTCGACGACCTTCTGTGCTTGCGCCAGGTTGATGCTCATCATGCTCTCTCCTTCTCTTCGGTGCGATGGGCATGCTACGCGTCGGGCTGCGTCGCCTCGTGCTGTGCTCGTTCGTCGGGGAATACCATCGCACCATGCCAAATCCCTTCCACCTTGCCTTCCCTGTGCACGACCTCGAAGCCTCCCGCGCGTTCTACGGCGGCCTGCTCGGTTGCCCCGAAGGCCGCAGCAGCGACCACTGGATCGACTTCGATCTCTACGGCCACCAGATCGTGGCGCATTTGTCTGAGGGAGTCAGGAACGCGGCGCCGACCAACGCCGTGGACGGCCACGACGTGCCGGTGCCGCACTTCGGTGTCGTGCTCGACATGGACGAGTGGAAGTCCCTCGCCGACAAGCTGCGTGGTGCCGGCGTTGAGTTCGTGATCGAGCCATACGTCCGCTTCGAGGGCCAGCCGGGCGAGCAGGCGACGATGTTCTTCCGCGATCCCTCGGGCAACGCGCTGGAGTTCAAGGCGTTCGCGGATCGTTCGAAGCTGTTCGAGAAGTAGTCTTCAGGGCCCAGCCTCGATCAGCCGCCAGCCCAGTTCCGCGTCATTCTCGCCATCCTCGGGCACGCGATCATCCTCTTCCATCCGCAGCTCCCAGCAGCAGTGGCGCCCGTAGATGTCCTTGGGCTCCATGCTCGGGTCCGTCTCGCCGAAGAGCGCGAAGGTTGTCGAGCCGACCAGGCCCACGCCCTCGTCGGCCTCCTCGCGCCAGTCGCCGTTGGGCTCGTAGCGGTACTTGAAGATCCGCATCTCGCGCGTCTCGCCGGTGGGCGGCCAATAGATCGTCCGTTTGTCGAGAAGTTCGATGGCATCAGGCGATTCGCCAGATTCGCTCGGGTGGCTGAGCCAGTTGCACATCTCTGCCATGGCGACGAAGTCGGGCTCGCGAGCGGGCGGCGGCACCAGGTCCTCACGCCCAAACTCTTCGAGATAGTGTATCGCCTGCGTGGCCTGATTCGGGTTCAGGCACGCTCGGGCGATGGCGTCGAAGCCCTCCTGGCGGCCGAGCTTGGCCATTACCCATGCGGCCTCGAGACGCACACCGTCGTCGGCGTGCTTGCACGCGATCTCAAGCAATCCATCGCGGTCGGCATGATCGATGAACGGCAGTGCCCCGCACGCGCTGTGCGCGTAGCTCTCGGTTTCGCCCGTGAGATACTCGCGCAAACGCGCGACGCCGGTCTCCGAGTCGAACGGATGCCGCTCAAGGTCCCCCTCTCGGCAAGCTTCATTCGCCGTGTCAAGGAGCGCGATGCCAATGAACTCGGCCGACAGTGGATCGGCCAACTCGCCGAAGAAATGGCCGGCTTCGGGATGGCCCTGGCCGAACGGTTCGAACACGATCGTCCAGAACCAGTTGTCGGCCTCGAATCCGGCGCGGACGGCCCGGAGGATGCAATCGACGCCCGCGCGCTGGCCCAGCAGCGCGAGCAGCTTCATCCCGAACAGGATGTCGTGCGCCACGTTGTCGGCCTTCTTCGTGCCGAGCGTCGCGTCGATGACGCGCACGATCTCGGCCGTCGCGTCGGTGGCCATCGTCGGGATGGAATCATCCTCTGGCGCTTCGTCCTGGAGATCGCCCAGGGCGGCGTGGAACGCCTCGCCCTGCTTCTCGCTCTTCAGCGGCGCGGGCACCGCCCGCAGGCCATACAAAATCTTCTCGATCCACGCCTTGTCGATGCCCATGCCCAGTTCTCCTATTGGTACGAACCGAAGCATACCAGCTGCCTCATCCGCCCGCCGCACCCTGCCCCGCCAGCCACCCGCTCGCCCACGCCCACTGGAAGTTGAACCCCCCGATCCGCCCGTCGACATCTAATATCTCGCCGGCCAGCCACAGGTGCTCGCACGCGCGGCTGGCCATCGTCGCGGGGTTGATCTCGGTCAGCGGCACGCCGCCGGCGGTCACCTCGGCGTGGGCGAAGCCGCGATCGCCCGAGATGTCCACGCGCGTGCCGGTCAGCAGGTGGGCAAGCGCCCGGCGGGCGTCGCGGGACAGCTGGCTGCCGGGGGCTCTCGGGTCGATGCCGGCCCGCTCGCACAGGGCGCGTGCCAGGCGTTCGGGCAGATGGTCGCGAACATAACTGAGTGGCGTCCGCTGGCCAAGTGCTTGCAAGGCCGCGTCGATGTGCTCGAAGGGCTCGTCGATCCAGCAGATGAACAGCGACGCACCTCGATCGGCGAACCGCGCTGCGGCGAGATAGCGCGAGGCGTCCATCGGTGCCGGGCCGCTCAGGCCGAAGTGCGTGCAGAGCAGGTCGTTCTCGAAGCGGGCCAGCCGCTTGCCCGTGCCGGCGCGCACCTCGATGGCCGCCCGGCAGCTCACGCCGCTCAGCCCGGTGAGCCATTGCGAATCGGGCCCGACGATCAGGGGCACCAGGGCGGGAAACACGCGCTCGGTGATGGTGTGCCCCAGCGCGCGGGCGAACTGGTAGCCACCGCCGTCCGAGCCGCTGCGGGGCAGGGCCATGCCGCCGGTGCACAGGATGAGCCGGTCGGCGAGAAGGCGCTCGTCCGAGTGGGCGCGTTGGACCACGAACCCCCCGCCCGAGCGCTCGACACCGGCCACGCGCCAGGGATTCATAAGCTCCACGCCCAGGCGCTCCACCTCGCCCAGCAAGGCGTCGAGCACGGTGCGGGCCTTGTCGGTGGTGGGGAAGAGCTTGCCGGTGTCCTCGCGCTTGAGCGAGACGCCGAGCTCTTCGAAGAACGCGACGGTGTCGGCCACGCCGAAGGCCCGCAGCACCTTGCGGATGGTGTTGCGCGACGTGCCGGCGTACTGCTTCTCGTCCACGGCGTGGTGCGTCACGTTGCAGCGCCCCCCGCCGGCGACGAGGATCTTGACGCCCACGTTCTTCGAGCCGTCGAGCAGCACGACGCGCCCGGGCCGCCCCGAGTTGCGCAGGGACCGGCCCGCATTGATGGCCGCCATCAGCCCGGCCGCGCCGGCGCCGAGAATCGCGATGGTGGGAACGGCCTGGGGCATGGGCGTGAGGGTATGGGACGTTGGAGCCCGGCCGCGCTCGCCACGCGGAGGCTTGCAGGGGGCGCCCGCACTGGTGCGCGCGGCGCGAGGAGGCTTGCAGGTGGCACATGTAGGCTTACATCCGCCACATGCGCGCGCAACGATCCTGCGTTTGTTCGGATTGGCCGCCGGCCCCACCCCCGCGCACACGCCGTGCGCGGGCCTAACCCGAACACGGACCTGGCGCAACGGCCGAGAACCCGCCGCCGTGCCGCGGCCAACGCAAAACGGCCCGCGTTGGCGGGCTGTGGGGTTCCGGGTCGAGCCATCGGCGTGGGGTTACGGCCCCGTCGCCGCGTCGTAGGCGTCCACGAAGTTGGCCAGGTCCGCCGCGTCGATGACCATGTCGGCGTCGGTGTCGGCCCGCCGATCGCCGCGCATGTAGGCGCTCGTGTACTCCATCATGTCGATGGGGTCGGTGCCGCCGTCCAGGTTCATGTCGGTCTGGAAGCAGCCAAAGCCCTTGGCGAAGAGCCAGACGTCGCGCCGCGTGGCGGTGTCCACCAGGGTGTGGGTCGACCAGAAGCGGCACGCCGTCGGGTCGGTCTGCATGTCGCCGTAGAGGGCCCACCGCTCGTCGTAGTCCGGGCTGGGGTCATAGCCAGCCGTGGGGCCCGACTGCATGAGCTGGTAGGCGGCCACGCTCGAATAGCTGTTGCTGATCGTCGCGCGCACGATCTTCTGATCGATCATGTCCTCTGAGAACGTGTACTCGATGAAGAGCTGCCCGGTGCGGCTCACGCCGAGGACCGGGTGGTAGCAGTGGCCGAGTTCGTCCTCGGGGCCGCCCTGGGTGATGCGGCCGGCCGCAACGATCGTTGGCTCCCAATCGTCGGACAACAGCGGCGCGGCGTGGAAGTGCTGGTACGTGGGTGGATCCGTGCTGGGCGTCACCTCGGGGCCGAAGGCCGGATCGATGACGTACCACTGCACGGCCCACAGCCCGTCGTCGAGCGCCGCGTGGGCAGCGAACACGCGGGGGTTGCCCTGGTTGTCCTTGGTCAGCAATGCCGTGTGGAAGGCGCCGTTCTCAACCGTGGGGTCGAAGCTGGGCGTTTCGGGGTAGATCGACGATGGGGGCGAGTACTGGTACGTCGGGATCAGGTCGTCGAGTGGCGCGGCGATGTCCGCGTCGTTCAAGCTCCAGACGCCTCCCGGATCCTGCTCGAGGCTCTGGCGCACCTGGAGCGTGCCGGTGCTGTCGCGGTACACACCCCGCAGGCGGATGCCATCGATGCCGCCGGGCGTACCAGTCCCCCACGACGTCGCGTTCGTGCTGATGAACAGCGTCACGTTCCCGTACTGCTCGTAGGGCTCCTGCACCGCCATCATCTGGAAGCAGGGATCCTCGACGCGAAGGCCACTCATCCGGATGATAGTAAAATCGTTCGCCTGCGGGATGCCGCCATCGTGGATGGTCGTTGCCGGAGAACCGAACTCCCGCGGCAGCACCAGGATGGTCTGGCCGTAGTCGGGTGGGTCGCCCGGGTCGCCCGGCTCTGCCGAGACGGTGCACACGCCGGCGTCCATCGCCGCAATGAACACGTCGTCGGTATCGAAGCCGAAGGAGGGGTAGATGGGATCGGTGCCGAACGGGCCGTGACCGCCACCTGGGGCAAAAGGCTGTGGATTTAGCCCAAGATTCACCGCGTCGGTGCCCGTGACGTACTCGAAGCCGTTGGCGGACGCCGTATCGAAGGTGTCGAACGCCGAATGCTTGCTCGCCGCCAGGTGCAGCCGCTTGACGCACGTGCCGCCCTGCACCTCGGATTGGGCGGGGACGAATGGCATGGGTGGCTCGGTCTCGCTCCCCGTGGCCTCGCTGTACAACAGCCAGACATTGCCAGTGATGGGGTCATAGTCCGCCCTGGGGAAGGTCAGGCCGGGAATCGCCAGGGGCGGGAAGTAGTTCGACCACGCCTCGAAAGGATAGCCGGAGTACCCGGCACCCCAGTTCTCTGAATCCAGCAGCGACGCGGGGCTCAGCGGATCGATGGGCACCGACTTGTCGAACAGCATCATCTGGTGAGAGCCCATGACCACGACCTGGCTCTGGCCCACGGCCAGCGAGGGGGCCGTGCTCAGGTCGGGCACGCCCGAGCCCGCGACACCCACGCCAAAGATGACCTCGTTCTGGCCCATGGCCGCCCCGGCCATGCTGGCCAGCGCAGCGAAAACACTCCATCCGCGTGCACGCATGATCGATTCCTCCTGTGCCCGGGCGCAAGCCGCCCGCGACTGGTTGTTGAACTGGGCGCAGTGTAACGGATGGGGGGGGGGGGGCTGTCAAGGGTAAATGCGGTGATTTGGTAAAACTTCTTTTCAGCTTCGCCCGGTTTGTTGCAACCCTTGGCACTCGGCACCCATATACCGGGGCATGAGACCCACCACACTTTTCATACTGGTTACGGTGGCACTCTGCTCCGTTGCCATAGCCCAGGATGACTGCGAGCCGCAGCGTCTCACCGGGCCCCCCGAAGTCGGCACTCGCGAGTTTGGACTCAAAGTGGAATCTAGCTCTAACCAATGGTTCGTGAGCGACCCAAAGGCACGCACATTGTGCGCCGGCGGCGGAACCTCATGTGCTTCCGGTGCTGTTTTTGTGTACGACCAAGCGGGCGGCCAGCTTTCTCACAGCCAGACTATCGTTCCACACGATATCAAACTGCACGACAACTTTGGTTTTGGACTCGACGTCGACGGCGATCGCCTGGCCATCGGATCCCTCTACACCCAACGGTCCGGCTCCGATGAACGCGCCGGGGCCGTGTTCATCTACGAGCACGACGGCGAGCGTTGGGTCGAGACCGATCGCATCGAGCCGCCGGCCGAAGTCGATCGGGAGTTTGGGGCCGTTGTCGAGCTCCACGGCCGGACTCTGATTGTGCACGAGTTCCGGATGGACCGTTTCTGGGTCTATCACGAGACGGCCAGCGGGTGGGAACTGGTCCAGTTGGTGCTGCCGCCAGTGCCGGTGTCGCTTCAGGCCGCCTTCGGCTTCGAGTGGGCCGTGAACGGCGACTGGTTTGTGACAAGCGCGTACCTGGACCGCAGCGTCACCCCCAGCGGTGGCAGCCTGTACTTCTACAAGCGTCGGCCCGGCGGCACGCTGGACTTCGTCCAGAAGGTCGCCGCGACCGAGGCAATGTACCTGGGCATCACGATGGACTTCGCCGACGATACGCTGGCGGTCGGTGCGCCCTACGCCTCTCGCGGGGTGCTCTTCCAGGGCGTCGTGCAGCTCTATGAGTTCGACGGCGATCAGTGGGTGCTCGACGGCGAACTGGTGCAGCGCGAGCCGCGCGAGACACGCGAGTTCGGCTATACCCTCGTCGCCGACGAGGGTCGCATGTTTGTGCGGTCGATCAACGAGTACACGCCCGTCTCGCGCGGTATGGTCCACCTCTTCGAGCGTCAGGCCGATGGGAGCTGGCTGCAGACCGAACGCATGGAGCCAAACCCGGTCGAGTACGCCGACCACTACGGCAGCGCCATGGCCCTGGCCGGCGACCGACTGCTCGTGGGCGCCAACCGCGACCAGTCCCCCAGCGGCGGGCTCACCGGCGCAGCCTACTTCTTCGACCTCACCTGCACCGACTGCCCGGCCGACCTCGACGCCGACGGCGCGCTCACCATCTACGACTTCCTCACCTTCCAGAACCTCTTCGACGCCGGCGACCCCCTCGCCGACTTCGACAGCGATGGCGAGTTGACCATCTTCGACTTCCTGGCGTTCCAGAGTGCCTTCGACGCGGGGTGTGCGTAGGGCAAGGGCGTCGGGCCGGCTTCTCAGCTCTTCCTGAACCCATGCACCGCGTGGCGCAGCGGCACGCCGTAGGCGCGTTCGGCGTGGGTGGCGTGGTCCAGGGCGGCGTCGAAGGCGCGGGGGGCCAGCAGCATCGCGATGGGCGAGATCGGGCGGCTGCCCGGGCCGTGCGCGCCCGAGAGCGAGCGGATGCGGTGGCGGAACGCCCGGCCGCGGCCCATCGAGACGCTCAGCAGGATCAACGCCCGCTCGTGCTCGGGCTGGCTGCGCCACACGCGTCCGAGCACCACGACGGCCATGGGCACGCCCACGGCGATCATCACGATGCCCAGCTTCACCGCCGGGGTCAACGCGTCGGTCCACGAGCCGGCGGCCTCGGGCTCGCCTTGCGGCTGGTCAACCGGCGCGCCCTCGTTGATGATCTCGATGGGGCCGGTCTCGTAGGCATCCTGGGCCAGCGCGGCGGGCGCCAGCAGCAGCACGAACAGAAGAATGCACAGGCTTCCGCGCTTCATGCCACTGCGCCCTTCTGCCGCTTGCCGTTGCCCCCGCGGTTGGCCCCGCGCTGCCAGCGTTGGCGGGCCTCGGCCTCCAGGCTGCCCAGGCACGCGGCGGCGCGGGCGCGGGCGCCCGGGTCGCTGTCGTGGCGGGCCATGTCGGCGATCACGGCGGCCAGTTCGGTCCACCTTCGGCCCAGCGAGAGCTCGGGCCCACGCCGCAGCACGCGCCCGGCCACCCACAGGGCCGACACGCGGTGGGCCGCCCGCTCGTCGCCCAGCATGGTGCGCAGGGCGGCCTCGCTGGCCTGCCTGGCGGATCGATCGGGCTTGCGCTCGATGCCGATGAGCCCGGCTCGCACAGCGTTGGCGCGCACGCGCTGGTGGGCATCGCCGGCAAGCTCGACGAAGCGGTCGGCCGGCGATTCGATCAGCCCGCGCCGGCGGCGATCGTCGATCGCTTCGATGGCGTTGGCCCGCACCCGGGCGGCCGGGTAGCCGCAGGCCGCCTCGATGGCCCGGCTCGCCTCGCGGCCCGGGGCGATCGAGAGGGCCCGAACAGCCGAGGCCGCCACGCGCTGCCGCTGGTCGTCTTCGGCCAGCCCGCCGGCGGGCCCGGCGGCCAGCACGGCCGCCAGCAGCGCGTCGCGCACGCCCTCGTGCGTGGCGGGCAGACGCAGGCGGCGGCACAGCGCGATGGCGTCCAGCCGATCGGCGTGCTCGCCCGACTCGATCGCTGCGACCAGCCAGCGGGCCTTGGGGTCGGTCCTGCTGAGGGCCGCGCGGGCCGAGCAGGCCGCGGGGGCGCCCGTGCCCCGCCTGCCGGCGCGGGCCAGCTCCTGGCGGCCGATCATCCGCACCACCTCGTCGCGGTGGCGGTCCAGCCGGGCCATCCACGCGTCCACCGGCTGGGTGGCGGCGGGCACGGCCTCCAGCGGCTCGCCCAGGCGGCTGAGGCGCAGCGCCGCCGACCTTGCCACCGAGCCGTCGGGGTCGTAGGCCAGGTCCTCGATGAGGGTGGGCGGGGCGAAGCGGGCCAGCGACAGCCGCACACGGGGGGCCTCGTCGCACAGCCTGGGGGCCAGCACGCGGGCCCGGACCACGCGGTCGAGCTGGAGGGCCGCCAGCCACTCGGCCAGCCCGGCCCGGGCGGCCGGCTCCAGCCGCTCGTTGGTCGCCTCGCCGGGCACCGGGCAGGCCTCGGGCCAGTCCAGGGGGGGC